>CAYGHD010000007.1:0-28057 GCA_964349675.1 uncultured Candidatus Saccharibacteria bacterium | reverse complement strand
ATACCCAACGCATCTGCAACTCTCATAGTTGACCACAAACAGTCGCAGACTTCGTGGCGCAATTTTTCGTCCAAGTCTTCCGCAGGTGCGCGCAGGCCTGATTTCATCATAATCAGTCGCGCAAGCGTGCCCAAATCTTCCATAAACCCTTGCACATAGTGCTGCAGCTCCCACTTTGAGTGGCCTTGTTCTGCATTGAGCTCATCGTACAAAAAGCTGACCTCTCGAGCCTTCTTTGTGAGTTCTTGAAATTCCATACCTGTGGTGCTTGGGGCCGGGCTCGAACCGGCGACCCCTTCCTCTTCAGGGAAATGCTCTACCAACTGAGCTACCCAAGCATGGGGCTAATAGTATCAATTGACGAGCCCCAAAACAAGAGCCGCTATTGACCCCTGTACCGGAGCAGCACGTCTTGGATTTGAGCGCTAAAACTATGCGCCTGCTGGCCGCTCTCTCGTAATTGCCCATACAGCTCTGCTATCTGGCCGACATAGGGCTGCAAATACAGGTAGTATGTTGCGCCAGAGACTGCAATAATTGCAAACCACCAAGCGAGCTGGAAAAACCGCCCCCAAAGAGCCGATCGGCGCATTTTATGCACCGTGCGGTTTGTGTCTTCCAAAATCGCCGTATTTCTTTTGACGAGTTCTTTTAGCTCTTCAATGTCATCCATATACCGCTAAGTATAGCAAACCTTTTGGCGCCCTCGTATATTGTTTGCTTTTATGCTTTACTGGCCAGTGGTTACAGCCCTTTTGAAAAGGAATACAGACATGCGCCCGATCTTAATGGTGCAAATGTATGCAGCAGTTGAAGTGGGAATGCGCGTCTACTACAACTGTCCCTTGTCTGGAGACAGTTTTGAGGCAAATGCGTTCTTCCGGAAGTACCGGGGACGCCGCGGCACAATAGTCGGCTTCCGCACCGAGTACGTTGGTCCGCTTGACAGAAAGGGGCGGCCGCCCGGAGCATATTATCGGCTAGGCAGCATCAACGTCCGTTTTGAGGGCGACGATGTTGAGCGTTCCGGCTTGAACCTTGCACATTTTGTGCTCTTGAGCCCGACTTCGACACGGTCAGAGCCACCACCCGCGTACCAGCGAGCCGGCGACCTGCCGCGACCAATCTTGTTTTACCCAGGCGACATTGTTTGCAAAACAGACGATGTATTCAGCACACCAAGAACCGTTACGGGGGTGCGGGTCTTCGAAGATGGCATCCTCGAATACACCCTTGCTGAAACGGCAGAGACGCGCGCGCAGCGCGATAAAACTGCCGCGGAATACCGAAGCGCGGGTCACATCCCCTTCGGATCAAGCATGAGCGCCTCTGAACATTGCCGCGGCCATGACCTCACACTCCTCACAGCCGGCAATGTGCGCTGGCTCTACACCGACCCCGCACAGATGCATTTTGATTCTCCGGAGGAAGAGGTTCTGTTTTGGGCACAAGACGGCCTTTCTGCAATTGTCTACAGCAATAACACGTCGATTCCTGTATGGGAGTACAACTTCAAACAAGCTCGGGAGTTAGTCTCCCGAGGAGATGGAGATCTGATGGTCGGCTGCGTCAGGCAAAGACATACCGTCCTGTTTGATGGGACGGGTAATTACATCATTACCCGTCGTTTGTATCCTCAGTTCGAGCAGTACCGAGACCGTGTGCGACAGTTGGCGCTGAGTTTGAAGACCTCGCCAATGGGACTGGACAGCAGGGCATCGACAAACACGGCTCGACTGCCCAGAGACTAGGGCAATTGCGCTTTTGCAAAAGCAGTCGCACAGACGGGCATTCGTGCCCGTCTTTTTTTATGGTGAGTAGTAAAAATTGTAGCAACTAAAAAACAGAGCCCTAAGCAGATTTTTCATCCGCAAAGGGCTCGAATTGAACAACGGGCATCTCGCACTTCATAGCGGTTACCCGCCGAAGAGGTGGTACCGGCTTCCGACGATGAGAAGCAGGCAGAGGGCAGTCACGGAGAAATTGATGAGATCATATCGGTCTTGTCGAAGGATACTCAAAATCGAGTGCCCTATGAGCAAGCCAACACCCACCATGGTGAGATCCATTGAAACCTCCTCAAAGCACTATTCTCCATAGCGTGATTGCCGGAGAAATGATCAGTTTCTAAGCTAGAATAATACATTTAAAATTAAAAGTCAAGTAGTGCAAAGAAATCCCGTTTTAAGCTTTTCTACGCTTCTCCATTATTTAATTTGGAGTAAAAAATTGAATACAGATTAGTAATTGAGTGAGGCGAATTAAAATCACTTATTTCCCCTTCCTAGTGCCCTCGGCAGGAATCGAACCCACATCAACCCCTTAGGACGGGGCTGTTCTATCCATTGAACTACGAGGGCAAAAATCGCTCCTACCAAAAATAATGTGGTGGAGCGATTTGAGTATGCACTACTCTTTGACTGCTGACTACTCGACCCCTAATTTTGCAGCAAGTTTATCCCGGTCGAAACCAACCATAATATCGCCGTCAATCACAATAACTGGTACGCCAAGCTGGCCAGTGAGCTGGATCATTTCTTCGCGCTTTTGAGCATCGACAGATACATCAAAGTTAGTAAACGGTACATTTTTCTCAGCGAAAAAGTCTTTTGCCATCTTGCAAAAATGACAGGTCGGGGTGCTGTAAATAGTGACGGTTTTGTCCATAAAGATACGGTTACTGATTAGGAAGTAATTTTATCATATTTTGGTGCGAGTGGGGAGAATCGAACTCCCGCCCAGTGCTTGGGAAGCACTTATTCTACCACTAAACTACACTCGCTTGGGCACCACTTTACCATACAAAAAGCACGTGGAGTACCCTTCTCCACCAAGGCTCCTGGGCTACCACCACTTCCACCTCGGGCGCCTCACGGACTATTTGTATCTCCCCCTCCCCCGGCCGCACAACCCCAAAACGCTGGCGTATCTGCGCCTCAACTCCTCTGTCCGAGGCAAACCCTTCCACGGTCGCAGAAACTTGTACTTTTTGCTCTTCAAGCAGGGCAAGCTTTGCCCTTGCCTCTTCCTGACCCAAGGCAGCTCGGTTTAGTTTGCCGTACATCCCAAACGCCGCGCGCGCCATAAATATCGTTACGACGCAAAGCGCCAAGAGCCCAGCCGCATGAGCAAGCAACAGGAGTGGCGCTTTTTTTGTTGTCCGATGCTTTTGAAACTCCCGCATATATGGTAGTCTACCCCATATGTTCGGAAAAAACAGACAACGATATATGCGGATACTAGCCAGCGTCCTTGGCATTGTGATTATCGCAAGCATGATCTTGTCATACTTCTCAATTTTGCTTTAAGACAGGGGTTGTAAGCGTTTAGTCGCTTTTGACCATCTTTAAAAACACTTCTTCGGGGATGTTGACACGTCCTCGCTCTTTGAGTTTCTCTTTGCCGCGCTTTTGTTTTTCTCGCAACTTCATTTTGCGGGTAATGTCCCCGCCGTACATGTGTTGTGTTACATCCTTACTAAGCGCTGACAGCGTGCGAGATGAGATAATCCGCCCCAACGCCTGTCCTTGGATTTTGGTCGCAAACTGCTGCCGCGGCAAAATGGCATACAATTTTTCGACAGCCGCAATCGCCTCCTCATCTGCGCGATGTTTTGCGATAACCCGGGAAAACGCGGGTACCAGCTCATCGGCAACCAGCACGTCCAGCCGCGTCACCTCAGCCATGCGCAGCTCGCGAAATTCATATGAAATAGAGGCGTATCCTGACGAGACGCTTTTTAGCCGATCAAAAAAGTTGCGCATCAACTCGCGCAGCGGCATGAGCACTTTGACCAAAATGCGCCCTTCAGAAAATGTTTCTGTAGACTCCGTCGCGGCCTCATGTTCAAAAAGCAGTGGCATAAGCCCGCCCAAATATCCGCTCGGTAAAATTATCTCAGCTTCCACAAAAGGCTCCCACACTTGGACAATGTCGCCATAATCGGGAAATTGGGATGGCGAGTAGACACTGCGGCGCTTGCCGTCGCGTGTCTCAACTTCGTAGGTAATCGTCGGAGACGTCACTACCAAAGACAAATTAGCCTCTCGGCGCAGGCGCTCGGTCACTATTTCCAAATGGAGCATCCCAAGCAACCCACAGCGAAACCCGCGCCCAAGCATCCCCGACGACTCCTCTTCAAACGACAGCGACGAGTCTGATAGGCGCAGGCGGAGCAAAGCTTGGCGCAAGGCAACAAAGTCATCCTGACTTTCCGGATACACGCTGGCCCACACTACGGCACGCGGCTCTGCATAGCCCGACAAAGGCTCGAGTCGCGAGTTTTGCATGCGCACGGTGTCACCCACCCGCGCCAGCCCCGGCTCCTTAATACCGGTTACCACATAGCCAATAGAGCCCTCTGTCATGCCGTCCGCAAGCGCCACAGGCAGTGGCGCAAATGTGCCCACCTCGAGCGCGTTAAACTTGCGGCCAGTTGCTGCAAATTCCAATGTGTCGCCTTTTTTTATTTGGCCGTCAAACATCCGCAAATAGACAATGACCCCTTGGTGCTCAGAGTATTGGAAGTCAAAAATCAACGCTCGTGAGGACCTTTGCGGAGTAACATCTGACGAAGCATCTGAAGACTTGGGCGGAGGCACTTGGTCGATAACCGCGCGGAGCAACGCTTCAACACCATCTCCTGTTTTGCCCGAGCAGGTCAAAATCGAATCCGGAGAAATATCAAGCAGCTGCGACACCTGCAGTTTTACTTCATCCACCTGAGCCAGCGGCGAGTCTATCTTTGAAATTGCTGGCACGATAACCAAGCCGAGTTCGCGCGCCGTGCGCAGCGTCGTCAACGTCTGTGCCTGCACCCCCTGTGTTGCATCAACCAAAAGCACCGCGCCTTCGACCGCAGTGAGTGCACGTGATACTTCATATGAAAAGTCGATATGCCCAGGCGTGTCTATGAGGTGCAGCAAGTAGTCCTGGCCATTGTGCTGGTAGCGCATACGCACTGGCTGCATTTTTATCGTAATACCGCGCTCGCGCTCCAGGTCCATTGAATCGAGCACTTGGTCACGCATTTTGCGTTTTTCTATCGTGCCGGTCAGCTCTAAAAAGCGGTCAGCCAGCGTGGACTTGCCGTGGTCAATGTGGGCGATGATGCTAAAGTTGCGAATATGGTTCACGCAGGCAGTCTACCATTTTAACGGCATTATGAGGAGATGTCTGTTGTTTCAAGCGGGAGCGCCTTGCCGACTTTAAATCGCTGCTGAAATGCACTGTACGCTTCGGCAAGTTCTACATTTTTAAGGAGTGCGAGCATCAATGCTGCAACCGCAAGACCAAGAATCCCCGCAACGCCTCCCTGCACCACCAACCCGAGAGTGGTATTAATGGTCCCTGTTGCGCCAGTGGCCGCCAGCACACCGTAGGCCACGCTACCACCGATAACGGACGCGGAAAAACTCTGAAAGACCAAGGCTCCGATGCGCCCGCAGGGGACGTGGAAGTCCCGCACAAAATAGAAAAACCCAACACCAAATTGCACCACCGACCCAAGCGCATACGCAAGCGCCAAAATCAAAATTTCTGTCCCAGAGACGTTTGTGACGCGCAGCAGCGACTCGATAAAGAAATGTGCGAGGACATTTTTTTCAAACAGAGCAATAAAGACGAGCGCAGAGAGCGCCGACACCACCACACCAACAATCCCGAAATAGAGGGGTTTTTGTGTGTTCCCCGCTGCATAATATCCGCGCGCAATGAGCAGCGTAATTGACTGCGCCACAAGCGAGAGGCAAAAAAGTGCGAGTGCCGCTGCAGTCAAACGCGTCGCATCCCAACTAAATGCCCCGGCGCCTAAAATCACGCGCACCAATTGCGCGCGCAACACAATGACAAAAATAGTCGCAGGGATTGCCCAAAAAAATATATGCCGAAGCGCCGTCTCTAGATAGGTGACAAATTCCGCTTTTTCTCCGCTCGCGTGCAACCGTGCAAGTGTGGGAAAAGCCGCAACCGAATACGAAACGCCAATAATAGTGAGCGGCACCGCCTGCAAACCATACGCCAACATGTATACCGCGATTGAACCGGCAGAAAAATATGATGCTATCGCGAGTAACAGCATGAGCGATATCTGCCCTGCAGCAAGTGCAAGCGTGCGGGGCACCGACAAGAGCAGCACTGCATACAACTCTTTCACAAAACGGGGGAAAGGTAGGTGCTCGGTATTTTTTTCTTGGGTGAAAAATGGTATCTGCACTGCCATGTGGAGCAGCGCGCCAAGGACGACCCCCCACCCGAGCCCCGCTACTCCGAAACGAGGATACAGCGCCAAAATACCGATGATAATGCCAATGTTATACAGCAGTGGCGAAAGCGCATAAATGAAAAATCGATGTCGAAGCTGTGTCATTGCTGCAAAAATATTTGAAGCTCCAAGCAGTATCGGCTGCAAAAGCAGAATGCGAATCAGCAACACAAGGTCAGGGTTGGTAATGCCAGGGGCAATGAGCGGCACAAGCATGGGGGCTGCGACAAAAAGCACACTCGCAATAATTGCCATTACTGCAAAAAACACGAGCAGCGTTTGCCGCATAAACGACAAAAGTGCTGCGGGTTGCTCTTTTTCTAGACGTGACAAAATTGGCAACAATGCATAGAGCGACAGTAGCGAGGCAACGGTTGCAAAGAGTAAATCAGGGATACGGAACGCAAGGTAATAGACATCGAGCATATGCGACGCGCCAAATTCAGAAGCAAGGAGTCTGTCTCGCACCAGCGCCAACAACTGAGACCCAAGCGCAAAAGCCGCCAGCAAATAGGCGGCCTCATGCATGCCGCGAAACTCGCGGCCGACAACAGATAATACACTGCGAACCATCCCTGTATTGTACGCGCCAAAGCGCCTATTGAGAAATAGGGGCGGTTGGCCGATCTTCTGGAGTTGGCGTCACCGGAGGCTGAGCGTTTTCAAACGGAGGCTTCCCTTCCTGCAGGTTGCGCAAGATAAGCGCGATCTCTGTGTTGTCCGGGTTTGTCTTTTGCAGGTCGATAAACTGCTGCATTGCATCTTCTCGGCGATTTTGAGCCGCATACGATAAGCCAAGGAAGTATTTTGCATTAGCATAGTCTGCCTGCAATTTAACCGCTTGTTCAAACACCTGGAGTGCGTTTGCGGTGTCGTTTGCACTGTAGTAGAGCAGCCCCAACTGGAACCAGATGACCGGCACACCCGGAGCGCTGCGGACGGCAGCTTGTGCCGCCTTAATCGCATTTGGAATATCTTTGTTTGCAACGTTCAGCTGGACGACAAACAAAATAGCATCAGTGTAGTCTGGCTTGAGCGTTAATGCTTGTTTCAGATTTTCTTCCACCCCAGAGACATTACCCTTTCTCGATTCTAGACGTGCCACATAGAGCGGGATTTCTGGGCTCTTTGGGTTATGGAGCATCGCATCCGCATATGTCTTTTTTGCATTTTCATATCCGCCGGTCACCCCCAAAGACGCGAGCAAATCATAGACCTTGCCGAGCGCAAAGTATCCACGGTAGTCTCGTGGCGAAAGTGCGATTGCCTGTTGCCCTTGTGTTATCGCTTTTTGTACTTCTTGAGTAAATTCTGTCTGCATCTCGGCACTCGGCTTTTCAACCTGTGATAGTTGCTGCAGTTTTGCGCCATGGGCAGAAACCGCTAAGCGAAGCCCGTTGTTTGTTGGCTCTACAGCTGTCGATTTTTCAGCAAAGGCAAGAGCCTCTGCGATGTTACCTTCTCCAAGCGCCGACAAACCTTGGTTGGTATACATTTCTGCAACAAACCGACGCCCCACCACCACGCTGCTCCCCATAGTAACCACCACCAGCACAACAGCGGCTGCGGCAATTAAAAACTTGCGCATACCAGAAGCGTCTTGCACCGACGACGCCCGATGTTTCATTGAAAAACCGAGCACTGCCCCAGCTGAGGCAAACGCCAAGACAATAAGCCCTTGGCTTGGCACATAGAAGAATATGCTTGCCCACAGGTAGAAGCTTACTACTCCAAGCGCCAACGCAAGCGTTTTGTCTGTTGCGCTAAACACTGCTGACCGGACAATCTGCGTCATCGCCAACAGCAGCAAGAGCACCGGTATAATCCACGCAAGGACACCGACAGCCCCCACCGTGCCAAATGCGGTCATAAGGGTACTGAATCCGATATTGAAGTCCAAGTTCCAAAACGGTGTTTGATTGACTTGCATTGGCTTGTTTAACAACCACGCTTGGCCAAACGTCTGTGGGCCAGTACCTACCAGAAAGCGGTTTACAAAACCACCATGTGCCGCGGTGATAATCTCGCGCGTTGAAGAGAATGATGGCCGGACTTCAAGTGAAGATACGGGAAATACCGATGTCACACTTGGATTTATTTTGGTGCCACCCCACAGCAACAACAAGCCGCTCACCAGGGCCACTGCAAGCGGGATCCAAGGCACTTTTGTAAACCAAGCGCGGCCATCCCCTCCTGCCCCGCGCATACTCACAAAAGACCAGAAGGCAATAATCAGCGAGAACCCGAGCACCAAAGACCAGACGAGCGAAAATTGCACAATAGCAAGAAAGAGCATAATCGCGAGTACCGCAATACCCCCCACCGCACGGCGCACGATGTTTGCGCCGCCAAACTCAAGCCATAGTACCAACAGCACAAGCAAAAGTCCGGCCAACAATCCTAAATCATTCCATTTGCCCACAACGTTGACTGACCGGTCGGCAAATATCGCAAACGGCGCAAGCTTTGTGCCAAAAAGGATAATCAAATATTGCCACAGCACTGCAACCGTTGCTGCTGCGCCAGTGCCGAGCAACAATACTCGAACGGCGAACGTAGTTTTGTGCAGCGCAAAAGAAAGCACGTATATAAGTGCACACACCACCATAAACAAAAGCGTGTCACTCTCGACTCCAAACCCGACCAACCCGACGCTGCGATCGGCGGAGAAATAGTAGGATGCCGCATATGCCAGAGGGAGCAGCCCCACCAAAAGTGCACCCATACTCCCTGCATTTTTTTGAAAAAACAATCGCAACCCACCTCCGAGGATAAATAGGATTGCTGCCAGCGCGAGTGTTGCGGTTAAAAGTGCGAGTTTGCCAAGTTGCAGCGGGAACCAAGGGGTTGGGATAATAAAAATGAGCCCGAGCGCTAGACCGAATACATAGATGTACTGGGACCAGGTGATGAATCGTGATTGTTGCATGTTACCTAGTATACCCGAGACTTATAAAAATGCCTGGAAAACGTGTGGATTTTGTGCTACCCTGGGCGCTAGCGCGTTGAATAACAGCCCTGGATTTACTTCCAGGGAGGAAAGTCCGAACACTCCCAAGGCAACTTGGAGACAAGTAGCAGGTAACCCCTGTCGTTTGCTTGCTGCGGGCAAAAGAGGTGCGAACAGAGACGAGTCCTCAGCCTTCGGGTTGAGGGGTGAAACGGCTAAATCCTTACTTGAGTGCAAGGCCGTGCCCCACAGTGGGGAGTGCCGCTTGATCCCATTGGCGACAGTGGGACCAGATAAATTGTTGTTCACGACAGAATTCGGCTTACAGACGCGCGCGCAGTGCTGTGGACGCCCCGCTTACCGCGGGGCGTTTGCTCGTCTTATTGCGCCACAACGCCTTCAATTTGCAGTTGCTGCCCCTCAACTATACCGAGCTTCCGGCTTTCTCCTGCCGCAAGCTCAAGCACATACAGCGAAGGTTGGGTTGGATGCAAAACCTCTGGATACGACTGTGGAGAGACATTGTGTGCAACAGTCACGACCCGAGCAGCCGCATCAAGCCAAATAATATCTATAGGGAAGTACATATCCTTCATCCAAAAACCCCAACGCCCCGGAGCGTCAAACACAAAAAGCATCCCTTGGTTTTTTGCCAAAGCTGCTCTGCCTGACAAGCCACGCTGCCTGTCTATTGGCGTCAGTGCGAGCAGTACGGGCAGTGTCGTCGAACCAATACGCACGGTTGCTTGTGTCACTTTAGTAGGCACCGGTTGTTGATAATACGCAGCATAATAGTACCCAGCCGCTAGCAAGGCGCCCACCAACAGGGCACCCATTGCAGCACGTACGTAGCGCATCATAGCGTAATTGTACTATACTGCCCCTATGGAATTACGCCGAGGCAGCAGCGAACTTGAAGAGCTCAACGTGCGGCTCAACAACGAAGAAGAGCTTCTGGCGTACAAAGCCCGCTATGACGACTATGTGCCGGCGCTCATACCAAGACTCCTTGGGCACTCATTGGTGTGGTGCGGCAATGTTGTGTATGGCAAGCGGCCATCCTATTTAAAATTCCGCGCGGTCGAGGTTATAGCGCGCGTCCCCTACCATTCTTGGACATCGGTGGCATACACGCTTTTGACGCTTTTTTATGCAAACGAAAAAAAAGCAAAAGACCTCTCGCACACAGCGCTGTATGCAGAGCTTGCGCAAGAAAATGAAACAATGCACGTCATTGTCATATCACAGCTTGCCCGGCAAGAAAAAAAGACGGGCACGGTGCGGCATACGCTTATCCCGCTGTTTTTTGCCTTCTTTTATTTCTGGGCATCATATTTGTTGTATGTGATAAAGCCCCGCTACTCGTATGAATTAAACTATTTGTTTGAAAACCATGCGTTTGACCAGTACAGCGAATTTATCCAGCGATATGAAGAGTCGCTTAAAAAGAAACCAATGAGCAGCGCCTTCCTCGACTGGTACGGCCGCCATCCAAAAAATCAGTATGAATTTTTTCGGTCGGTGCGCAATGATGAAATAATCCATCGCAACACCTCTATCGAAGCGTTGGAGAAATAAGAAATACTCTGTTTTGAGCTCGTGGTAAAAAAGTGACCCGCCTTGGCTATTGCCAGAGGCGGGTCTTGTGTATCAGTGCACCATCAGATCATAGAACCTGCTGGCCAACGTGCCGCCGGAGAGCCTGCCGCGGTTGTCCGGAGCCAGCAACGCCGTGAGCTGCTGGCGGCCGATGCCGAAGATGTCCATGAGGTCACCGAGGGTTTGGTTGGTCCGCTTGCCCTGCTCCCAGAGCGCACCATCTGCGATCTCCAAGGCGGTGCCGCCAACCGGCAATGCGCGGAGCTGTGGCAGCGACATGTGGTCGGCCTGCAGCAGTGGCAGATCGAGCGCCTTCTGCCGAGCATACGCGTTCCCCACGCGGTCGAGCAGGGTATTCTGGATCCCCAGATCATTCCGGGGGCCCAGGTCGTTGGCCGGCGTGCGTGCGAGCGCCGCGGCCACAACAGAAGTCGTCGACATGCGTCATACTCCCTGATTTTGTTGAAAGGCAGGCGACACCCTGGCAAACAGGTACGTGCACAGACTGTCTGTTTGAGATAATACCACCACCTTGGTTGTCTAGCCAACCGTAACCGATTTGGCCAAGTTGCGCGGCCTGTCGACGTTGCATCCTTTTGCCACCCCCCACGCATGTGCCAAAAGCTGGAGTGGGATCGCGCCAAGTATCGGAAAAAGTTCCATAGGAACTTCCGGCAGTCCGATGTGGTGGTGTGCCAGAGCCGCAGCACGAACATCCCCTTGTGTACCAAGTAGAATGATATGGGCCCCACGAGACTTCGCCTCCTCCACTGCGGTACACATTGCTTCCTGTAATGCGTCTTTGGGAGCAATGGCAATAACTGGCGTCCCCTCCTCTACTAAAGAAAGGTGCCCGTGTTTGAGCTCTCCTGCTGGATGCGCGTGCGCATTCACATATGCGACCTCCTTGAGTTTTAATGCACCCTCGAGCGCAAGTGGCGCATTAACTCCCCGGCCAATAAAGAGCACCTGCTGCGCGTTGACATATGCTGCGACAATATCCTCTATCTGCCTCTGCATATACAGTGCGCTGCTCATCCATTGCACCATCATGTCGAGTCCTCGCAAAAGCGGCTCTACATGCATGGGTTTTGCAACGCCACGCAAAGAGGCGAGGTGCACCGCCAACAGCACGAGCGCTGTGACCTGGCCAGTAAAGGCCTTGGTCGATGCGACCGCAATTTCTGGCCCGACGTGGAGATAGATGCCTGCGTCCGTTATGTTTGCCAGCTCGGAGCCGACCCGGTTGGTAATACCAAGTGTTACTGCCCCGCGGCGTTTTGCCAACTCCACTGCCCGCAGCGTGTCAAAGGTTGCCCCAGACTGAGAAATGCCGATAGCAACATCTCGACCATCAATGAGCGGGTCGGTGTGCATAAACTCCGATGCAAACGCAACCTCAACTGGCACACGGGCAAGCCCTTCAATAAGCTGCTTCCCTATTAACGCTGCATGGTAGGAGGTACCGCAGGCAAGCAATATGATCCGCTGTGCATGGGTAAGTTTGTCGCCCATACTTTGGATACCTCCAAGCTTGACGCCAGTGTAGTTGGGCAAGATGCGTCCTCGTAGCGTGTCTTGTATGGCACTGGGCTGCTCGCATATCTCCTTCATCATGAAGAAGGGATGCTCACCCTTATCTATCTTCTCCAGTGACAGTGTCGCAGGGAAGATACGTCCTGCCATCTCATCAGCAGAAGCACCTTCCAACAAGTACGAGCCGTCGGCACGAACAGTCGCAACATCACCATCGCGCAAAGCCAAAATACTGGACACTTGGCCGCCGAAGCCTATCTCATCAGATGAGATACAGACGCCCTCTTGCCCAAACCCAAGAAAAAGCGGGCTACTTAAACGCGCAACCACAACCTCTCCTGGACTATCAGCGGATATGATTGCGAACGCGTACGTCCCGCGCAAACGCGGAAGCACCGCAGCAACCGCCGCTGCCAAACTTTTTTGACTGCGGAGTTCTTGCTCGACCATGTGCGCCACAACCTCGGTGTCAGTTTGTGACGCAAAGGCGTACCCCTGATGTTCGAGCGCGACACGCAGGACGGAGTAATTTTCGATAGTGCCATTGTGCACCACTGCAACCCGCCCATTTTGCGAGAGGTGTGGGTGGGCATTTGCGACAGAGGCTTTGCCATGGGTCGCCCAGCGCGTGTGCCCAATGCCTGTGGTGCCCATAAGGGGCGTATGTTCAAGCAGCGGCACCAAACCTTCAGGGCTGCCAAGCACCCGCCGACGTTCAATACGACCTGGCGCAAGCGTTGCCAGGCCTGCACTGTCGTAACCGCGGTACTGAAGCTGCAAAAGCCCCTGCACCAGAAACGAAGCAGCCTCTGCTCTGCCGGTATATCCAATGATTCCGCACATGTTGGAGCACCTTTCTGTACATGAGTGGTGAAGTGTAAAAGACCCTCTACCTCTTACAACCTCCACCCCCACTGAAGTGTTACAAAAACTAATGTGGAGTATTATTGACCCCCAACAATCCGGATGAATTCTGTTTGATCACACGTCTCTGTAGGCCTGCGGTCAATATGGTAGTTAGATATTTTTATAGTCTGCACACCTGTCTTGCCAGCGAGAGCGGCTCGGGCTTGGGCATCATTGGAAAAACAAAACCATGTTGGAGAGTAGAGGCCTTCAATTTGGGGTATTTTATGTACATCTGTATCAATGACCGTAAATCCGATTTTACCAAGCATCTCATTCTCTTTTACGGTACCTGATATGTCAGTTGTCCCAAACAGAGTGAGACCTTCTTCAGGAAAATGAAAAGCCCCTGCTTTTTTGGGCAACATATATCCTGCTGACGACTTCTCTTGTGGATCAAAGGAGGCAACATAGGGCACGGGAGATAGCTGCCGCTCATACCATGTCCCGAAGTAGAACGCTCCGCACACCAGCCCAACAAAAAATATGGCTGCGAGAGATTTTGAATACCACGTGACCTTGCTCCATTTTATTTTTGAAATGAAGACTTGCTGTTTTGCCATGCACACATAGTATCACTGATTTTAAAACTCAAAGTAATGTAGAGGAAAGCGACTGCGCGTATTCAACTCTTTTCAGCCATAGCAATCCCTTGGTAATTGTAGATGAGCGGTTTAAAGCGCTCGCTCGGGTGGCTCATTTTTGTAATCGTAAAACCCGCCTCTGTAAGCAACTTCTCAATCGGCCGATTGTAATGGCAGTTGCCGGTAACATACTCTGTCACCGAAGTGCCTAGTGTTTGGGCTGCCCGCACAAAAGTGTTTGGTGATGCGCCATGGTCGACAAACACAAATGTACCTTCTGGTCGCAGCACTCGCTTAATTTCGCTCAACACTTTTTGCGGATCACCAACGCTGCAAAGTGTCCACGTCGAGACAACCGTGTCGACCGACTTATCTGCCAGTGGAATACACTCTGCCCCCGCAATTAAAAATTCTACCGGGAAAGATAACGGCTGCGCGCGAGTCTTGGCAAGAGCAACCAACTCGAGGAATGGCTCAAGCGCGTACAATTTAGACACGTTTTTGTATAAAGGGAGATTATGCCCAGCCCCTACCCCAATCTCAAGTACCACCCCAACAGCATCTGCCAAAACCTGTGGCCGAATTTTTTCAAACTCAGTGCGGCTCATGGCAGCGTTTAAGAGCCGCGGCAGTATATGTTTTTGATACCAACCTGTCATGCAAATTAATTCTTACTCATCAAAAATTCTTTCAGCGCTGCAAACGGTTTGATTTGCAGGTAGGTTTTTTGATCATCGACCTCATTCATTTGCGCGCGGGTTTGTGTGTAGCCCGCTGGAATAAATATTTTGTCCCAGCCATAGCCCCCATTACCCATCGGCGCTTGTGCCACCTCGCCATCCATAGCACCTTCAAACAACTTTAAAGTTTCGCCATCGTAGTATCCAAACACACACTTGGCTGTTGCCTTGCGGCTTTTACCATCCAGCAGCTGGCAAATGGCATCAAACGGCATACGCTCGACAAAGAATTTTATAAACGGCCCGGGCAAACCGCCAAGCGCCTCAAACTCCAGCGACACGTCCTCAACAATCACCGGCGCTTTAACATGCTCGTACGCCTGCCGCGCCTTGTGCCCCACAATCTCCTTCAAATCCATTGACTGCAGCTCGTCCAAATCGAGCTTTACGTGGTCGACAGGCAACCCCAAATACCGAGCCAAGTAATCGGCCTTGCTTTGGTTGCCGGTGATAAAGGTGACGGGCATATAGTGAGATTGCGTTTTTTGACAGGCATCGAGCTGCACGTGCCCTGCCTTTGGATACTAGCGGAATTTTACCGCAGTGCCATAGACCAAAATCTCGGCACCGCCGCCCGCCACCTGCGATGTTGAGTAGCGCATGCAGACAATCGCATCTGCACCCATACCCTCTGCCTCGGCAAGCATGCGCCTGGTTGCCTCGTCGCGCGCTGCAACAAAGGCTTTGACATACCCCTTAATCTCGCCACCAATAACCGAGCGTAGTGATGCGACAATGTCGCTGCCAATGTGCCGCGTGTAAATGGTGTTGCCTTTGACCAGCCCGAGTGTCTCCCCAACATCGCGCCCTGCAACCAACTCAGTCGTGGTAATAATGATGTCTTTCATGCGGGTAGTATAGCAAATTGGGGTTTTTTGCGGCGGTGGTGTCCCGATGTGCGAACCGAAAACGTGGTTGAGGTGCTGAGACCAAAGTCAGACAAAGGAAATAATATAGTTGATTATTCGGGCTAGACTCGCACTTTCTTATCAATTTTCTTAACCACATACTCAAACACACGTTCTTGCACGAACTTCTTAAGTTCTGGGCTCTGGTCCAGTTTTTGATACAAGCTAAAGTGCTTATCGAGCACGCTCACGAGCTCGTCCTGGAAGAGCTGGTCGAATTTCAATTTAGCTGCATCTTTACTGTTATTCATCACTGAACCCTGAAGGACCTCGCTTTCAAGTAGTCGCTTGCTCAAATCGTTAAGGATCACTCGGTCGCCATCATTGAAGCTTGTACCATATCGCTCATTTACTTCTTTAATGATTCGAGACAAAGCATCCTTCTCTTCTTCAGACGGTGTCTTACCATCACCGCCACCCATAGGCTCAATAAGACCTTCGGTATTTTCGAGCTGGAGATGCATTTCACCTTTCTTTTCCACTCGGTATGTTTCCATGTCTATTGCCTGAAGGACCTCATACGGTAGTGGGTTTTCACGCTTAGGAAGCTTTCTGATCAAATACTTCAAGAATATGAACAACTTTTCCAGTTGAGGGTCTTCGAAGGTTACAATCTGTGAGATGAATGCGTACTTCTTGAGGTAATCAAATACCGTAGACTTGAAACTTTCCATTTCTTCTTCGGTAAGATTCTCTTCGTTGATTCGAGAAACTACGCTATCAATGATGTAATTTAGTTTGTCTGGAGTTGCCTTTGAGTACAACTCATCGATGAATCCGTTCACTTCAAAATCAGTGAAGAACTTAAAGCCACGCACATCTCGCTCGAGATCGTGCAGAATGTTTGGGTCCGTCGCTTCCGAGAGGACCGTAGTTGTGTAGTAAGGCTGGAAGGCATCCTTGATATCATCAGTCTGGTTTACGAAATCAAGGACGAAGGTTTCTTCTTTGTTGTATGTAGTTCGGTTGAGGCGAGACAGGGTCTGGACCGCACTTACACCACCAAGTTTCTTATCTACGTACATTACCGAGAGAAGGGGTTGGTCAAATCCGGTCTGAAACTTCTCGGCTACGATCAGGAACTTGTAGTCATCATTTTTGAACTCTTCAGCAGTCTGACTTTCAGAAACCTTGTTCATCTGACCTTCCGTATATTCAAGCTTGGTATCGACATCCTTCACTGTTCCAGAGAAAGCCACCAATGCCTTGTGAGCGTATCCTTTTTCCTTAAGATACTTATCGAACGCAAGTTTGTACCTTACGGCATGAAGTCGAGACTTGGTTACCACCATAGCTTTTGCTTTGCCGTTAATAAGCGATGTAATCTTTTCTTCAAAGTGTTCAACCATGATCGCCACCTTTTTGTCGACAGCGTGTTCATGTCGCTCAACATATCCAACCATCAATCGCTGTGCCTTTTTCTTGTCGAATTCTGGATCGTCTTCAACCTTCTTCAAAAGTCCAAAGTACGTTTCGTATGTCGTATAGTTTTTAAGTACATCGAGAATAAACTTCTCCTCAATAGCTTGCTTCATTGAGTAGAGGGAGAAGGGACCAAATTTACCAGTTACCGCATCTTCGGTACCGAAGAGCTCAAGAGTTTTTTGTTTTGGGGTAGCGGTAAAGGCAAAGAATGAAAGATTTGGAGACGCTACTTTTCTAGCCTTCATGCGTTCAACGATCTGATCTTCAATCGTTTTAAATGCCTTCTCTTCATCTTGGCTTTCTTTTTCAGCCTCATCGAGCGTGAGCACCTGTCGCAAGTCGGCCGCCGATTCGCCCGATTGTGATGAATGCGCCTCATCAATAATCACAGCAAATTTTCTACCTTCCACCTTTTCTATAGTATCCACAATAACTGGAAACTTCTGCAGGGTTGTTGTGATGATCTTTACTCCAGATTCAAGTGACTCCTTAAGCTCTTTACCACCATTCTCGACATGTTTAACAAGACCAGTTACCTGGCTAAAGCTTTTAACGGTATCTGAAAGCTGCCTATCGAGTACTCGTCGATCAGTTACAACAATAACTCCGTCAAACACATTCTTTCCTTCCGTGTCATGGAGTTCGGCTAATCTATGTGCGGTCCAAGCGATAGTATTACTCTTTCCGGACCCAGCACTGTGTTGGATCAAATAATTTTTACCTGCGCCATGAACTTTGGTATCTTCGACGATTCTTTTCACTGTCTCGAGCTGGTGATATCGAGGGAAGATAATTTTCTCTTCCTTTCGCTTTTTACCATTCTTATCTTCCTTTTCTTCGGTCACATCCTGTATGAAGTTACCAATCAAATCAAAGATACTATCCTTGGACCAGATCTCTTCCCAGAGATAGTGAGTTTTATATTTTCCTTTCGGCGCTTCGGGGTTACCAGACGATCCGTTATTACCCTTGTTGAATGGTAGGAAGTAGGTGGTAAGTCCTGAAAGTCGAGTGGTCATATATGCCTGCTCAGTGTCGACAGCGAAGTGTGTGAGGCATCTCTTGAACCCGAGCAACTTTTCTTTCTGGTCACGATCTGTTCTGTATTGTGAGATTGCGTTGATGACATTCTGTCCGGTGAATTGATTCTTGAGTTCAGCGGTGAATAGGGGGAGACCGTTTACAAAGATCACGGTGTCGATGGAGTTCTCGTTCTTGGCACTATATTTGACCTGACGCATTACACTCAGGATATTCCCTGCGTAGTCGGCAAGCGTCTCGGGGTTTCTATCGTTTTCAGGTTTCTGATATGCAAGCTGAATAGTTACACCCCTATCCTTTACACCTTCTCGTAAAACACTAAGAAGACCACGAGAAAGAAGCTCTTCATCGAGGCGTGCCAAGAACCTTTCGGCTACATCGTCGCCATACTGTTCGACAAGCTTATTCCAGTTATCCTTCTGGGTAGCTTGAATAAACTCGAGGACCAACTCCGTATCCATACAAAGCTCTTTATTATATGAAGAAGTTAGACGAGATCGGTATCCATGAAGACTCTTGAGTTCCTGCTCAATAAATTCTTCAAATCCTGATTCTTTTGTGTTTGTTTTTGTTGTCATATTACTCTTTGATCTCTGCACTTTTATCGGCTATCTTTTTTGCTTTTTTATCAAGTATCTTTCTCATACTATCGGTAAAGTTTTGATGATCTGTTTTCTTCTTCATTACCTGATTCGCAAGATATGCAATCGATACCCTTATTGCATCAGCAGATTCAAGACACTCTTCGTCAGAGTTGTAATGAATGCCTTCACTTAGCTCATCGTAAATAACTTGTAATGGATTGATACCATTGGGTTGCAAGGATGTTGGTAGAAGATCTTTTACAAGTTCTATCTTTTCTTGAGCAACACGAGTTTTTCTTACTGATTCCATAGCCTCGTTATAATGCTTTAGCTCATCTTTTGATGAAACATGTTCTCCAATTGACTCAAGTAACTCACCAATAACGTCCTCTACAATTCTTCGGTAGTAGGCATGCGCGCCAATTCCGTATCCTTGAGACTCACACACGAGACCCTTTTTGTAATACTGAGCATTGTCTTCTAGGATACTTTCAAGATCCTTATCCATATCGATACTCCAAGCTGGAATCTGACCAACTTTTTGTAAATATATTTCAGTTTCTTCAGCCGGTTCTTTTGGATCAAAACCAAAATAGACAAGAAAAACATAAAGACCTCTATTGCAGGAAGAGCAGGTATACCGTACTTCTTTAACTTTTCCATGAATCGGCTCATTTTGATTTATCCTGCCTTCATAGTACTCGTTGGACATATTGAAGGTTTGATCTGAGTCACAGACACTACAATTCAAGTGGATAGCTGGTTTTGGCACACGCCCTTCTTTAAGTTGAGTATGTTCATATACACCATAAAACTTCCAGTCCGTTTTAAACTTTTTATACAGAGGATATTTTTCTAAAAATTGTTTGTTTGCCATATATTTATACTTTAATTTTTCCTGTTACCACACTGGAAATAAGTGAGGACTTGAACTCCTGTAAAAATTCAATTGATCTATTAATATCAGAAATCAGTTTTTCAAAAACTTCCATTTTTTCGTCCAATGATTTAACAATTTTTATTTGCTCTTCTATTGGTGGGTAGGAAATCATTTGATTCCCAATAAATTGCCAATTTGCTCGAGGCATCTTTGTCCCATAGGTGGAATCATTAATCGCTTTTATAAAATCTTTACTTAACAATTTATAAAATAAATACTTTGGAATAACCTTGCCCTTTTTGGGTACAAGAGTCAGGAATTCACCACTACAAACACCATCAAAATCCACAGACAAAACCTTTGCTAAATATGGTCTTAATTTCCCAAAAAGCACATCTCCTTTGTAAAATATATTTACCGAGCTTTCAGGTTCAGACTTCTCTTTAGAATCAACAATTTTACCAGTGAGGCTTTCTACATTCTCAAGGCCTATGTATTTCAGATTTGCAGGGGCAATATCTAATTTTATTTTCCTTTCTGGCGCTATATATTTTAATTTTTCGGTACTTCCAAGAACATTTGTAACTGATTCGTTAATAGTTTCAGATTTCTTCTCTTTTAGAAGCTCGATCAACTTTTGTTTCTTCTCAATGATTTGATCGATTGAAAATGTTTTTTCATCAAGAAAAGCTACTATTGCTTTCTGTTGATTAAGGGGAGGTATAGGAACCGGTTCTATCTTTAGGAGATCTGAATTTATGGATTCTCTCAATTCCATTATTCCTTTACCAAGTCTCCCTAAGGTTTTTTGCCACGATTTATTTCTAAATAAATAATGGTAATAATCAGCAAATATTTCTTTATTTCTCGGATAGTAAATAATATATACAGAACTTGTAACACCAAGCTCTTTTGACTGTCCTACAGAACCAATTACAAGATTCATGCTATTTAGGACAATGTCTCCAGCGTGAACTATCTTATAGTTCTCAGGTCGATCAGAACTCTTATTACCAACATCACCCTTATCCGCATATCTAATTACACCAACATCTTTCATTACAGAAAGTATATTGTCGGTTACGAGTTTTTTGTTTTTTTCTACCCTTTCAACTAATACAGACCGAAGTGGCCCAACTTGCCAATCTTTCGGAACTTTTCCAAACCACTCAACACCTGAATCTTTGTATTCAGGATATTTCTCATATTTCTTTGTAAGTTTGAGTGTTTGCATATAATTAGAGTTGCTTTAGGAGAGTGAGTAATTCATTCTCGACCTTTTCTATGTCAGTCTCTATTTCCTCAAGACTTCGTGGGGCCTCGTACTTGTAGAAGTGCCGAGTGAATGGAATCTCGTAGCCCACGATACCAACCTTGCCATCTTTGTGATCTCGGACGGATTCATTGATCCAAGCATCAGACACGTATGGCTTCACCTCTTTATCAAAATATTCCTTGATATCCATCTCATATGGAACATTCTCAAAATCACGCAAAGACGTGTCTGCCTCTGGATCGCCATTCTTATCAAGTACGATGTCGGCTTCAGGATCGCTTTCGCTAAAGGTAGAGATAATCTTTTTGTAGAGTGCGGCCGTAAGCTTACCGGATACATACTGCTCAACCCTTTTATCGAAAGCTTCTTCGAATACCTTCTTGCTCATATATATCTGATTCTCGAAAGATTCTATGAGTGTCTTTACGCCAGCTTTAATAGCGCTTGGATCAAGAGTCGCTGTAATCTCTTTTATTTTCTCTGGAGTGAAATCAAGCTTGAGACGCAGAGGGCGCTCAATGGTGATCTGTCTGTATGCAAAGTCTGTTGTCTTGAAAATCTTTGAGTGTTCATTTTCCTCAAATGTTTCGTACAAATCCAAGATTTGCTTTTTGTGATCTGGATCAATCTCATGTCGCTTACTACCAAGGCTCTTGCGAGTCTTTTTGAAGAGGGCGCGGGCATCGATAAGCTGGACCTTGCCTTTTCTTTCTTTTGATTTTCTGTTGGTGACAAACCAGAGATAGGTGTTTATACCTGTGTTATAGAAAAGCTGATCAGGTAATGCGACAATTGCTTCGAGTAAATCCTTTTCAAGAATCCATCGTCGGATTTCACTTTCGCCACTCCCAGCATCGCCGGTAAATAGTGGGGACCCGTTATGGACGATCGCAATACGTGAGCCACCATCTTTTTCAGGTTTCATCTTTGAAATGAGGTGTTGCAAGAATAAAAGCTGACCATCTGAGATACGAGGAGTACCTGCACCAAATCTACCAGCGTATCCACGAGATGCTTCACGCTCTACTGCATCTTTATCCTTCTTCCAATCAACTCCGTAGGGCGGATTACTTAGTCCGTAGTCAAATACTTCTGCAAAGAATTGATCGTTGGCGAGTGTACTTGCTTTTGAATGATCTTTTTCACCACCTCGAATGAGGTCGGGATTATCACCCTTGATAAGCATGTCTGACTTGGCCATAGCGTAGGTCACCGAGTTAAGTTCTTGGCCGTAAAGGAAAATATCAGCTTCTTTATTTATGTTTTCTAGAATGTAATCCTTAGCAACAGAAAGCATACCACCGGTACCACAGGCAGGGTCATAAATCTTTTTGATAACGTGAGGCTTCTTGAGGTCCTTCTTGTCAGGCGAGAAGAGCATTTCGGTCATAAGACCGATCACATCACGTGGTGTGTAGTGCTCTCCAGCAGTTTCGTTGGACATTTCAGAAAACTTTCGGAGAAGTTCTTCGAAGATATGCCCCATCTGATAGTTGTCGACCTTTGAGGGGTGTAGGTCCACTTTATTCAATTCTTGGATCACGTAGAACAAGAGGTCACCACCCTCAAGTCGTTCGAGCTGTTTGTTGAAATCAAACTTTTCAAAGATATCTTGGATATTCTTGCTGTACCCATTGATGTATTGCTTGAAGTTCTTTGCAAGATGCTTTGGCTCTCCAAGAATAGTTTTGAAATCGTAATCAGAGACATTGTAGAAGGCTGTCCTTGAAGTCTTCTTGAGGATAGGGTCAAGATCATTCACTTTGCCTTTGTACTCATTGTATTTCTCGAGGACCGAAGCTTTAGTATCGGCAAGGATAGAGTCGAGGCGCTTCAAAACCACCAAGGGCAATATCACGTCTTGGTATTCGTGCTGTTTCCAGCCGCCGCGCAAGATGTCGGCTATACTCCAGATCATTGATGTTTTTTGGTTGAAATTTTCCATGGCAGTTTTAATTAATTGGATTATCTATTAAAGAGATTAATGTATTCGGTGAGGTAGAAGATTCGATCCTTTTTGAGTCCGGTCTTCTCTGAGAAAAGCCCTAGCTTAACGAAATCTTTTGTTATGGCTGAGGCTGTTGGGAATGTCACCGAGAGCATCGATTCAATATCCCTGATTGTCACAACTGGCTGCGAGAACAAGTAACGCAAAAGTTCCTTGCCAAGCTTTTGGCGCTTGACGCCCATACCTTTTTCGATTGTCGTTTCGTACTTCTTTCGAAGATCAATAATCTTCTCGAGTGTCTGTCTTGAATTCTTTGCAGTTTCAAGCACGCCAGTGAGGAAGAACCGTAGCCAGTGCTCGATGTCGTTTGTTTCGCGAACACGTGAAAGACCATCGTAATATTGCGGACGATGTTTTTCGAAGAAATCTGAAATATAAAGGGTTGGTTTCTGTAGAATACCGAGGCTTACCAAATGGAGAGTGATGAGTAGTCGGCCGATACGTCCATTACCATCGAGGAACGGGTGGATAGTTTCGAACTGATAGTGAGAGATAGCTATCTTTACAAGGTCTGGAATATCTAACTCTTTATTGTGCCAAAATCTTTCAAGGTCACTCAAAAGCTCACCAACTTCTTCGTGGTGGGGCGGAATAAATACCGCATCCTTGAGGGTTGCGCCACCGATCCAGTTCTGGCTTCGGCGAACTTCTCCTGGAAGTTTTGTGTACCCACGAACACTTGAAAGCAGGACTTTGTGCGTGTCTCTCGCAAGCCGCATTGAGAGAGGTAGTTTTTCAAGTTCTGCAATTGAGTAGTTGATTGCTTTGACGTAGTTCTGAACTTCTTCCCAATCATTTCTTTTTTCTGGATCAATTTCGAGCTCAGGGAGAAGTGCCTCATCGAGCTTTGTCTGCGTACCTTCAATTTTACTTGATGTGGTAGCTTCTTTCGCGATGTGCATTTTTATGAAAAAATCCACGTCAGGGACCAGCTTTGAAAAGGCGTTGAGCTCTCCCAAGTATCTCATAGCATCAGCAAGAAGAACGTCAATACGCTTGTCTGTCCACTCAAAACTCTTATTAACCAAAGACGGCTGAAAGCTCTTGTAGCCTTTGTGCTGTTTATGCGTTCCTGATTTGTATTTTTCTCTCACGTACCCATCCTAGCACTTTAATATATATAATGCAAATTAAAGATTTAAGCCTTAACTTTTAATTTGATAGATTGGTATTAAAGCTAATTTGTAATAAAAAACCCTTATTTTACTTCGGTTCAAACTTGGACATCTGGCGGCACCTTGCTAAAGCAAGTGCCCTTGGATTTTCTAAAGCGCAGGGCCGCTAAGAAAATCTCGGCGGAGGCGGTCGCACACTGAGGTGCTGCGACACCCCCTCGCCGCCGCTCGGTCGGAGAGGCTCATTGTCCATCCGCAAAAATAAAGCCCGCACAATGCGGGTTATTTTTGCGGAGGCGGAGAGATTCGAACTCTCGATACCTTGCGGTATGCCGCCTTTCCAAGGCGGTGCACTAGACCACTATGCGACGCCTCCGTTGTATATATACTATTACAAACTTTCAAGTATTTTCCTTTTCTCCAAATACCCTTTCGGAGATTTCAAGAAGTACTCTCTTTTGTATGCGTCTTTTTTCGATTGATACCGTTCTACATACACAACACGCCACGGTCGGTAAGGTTTGGTAGAACGCGTACCTCCAGCGTTGTGTGCTTTTAAACGAACAAGCAGATCCTGAGACACGCCAATATAATATCTTTTTACTTTTTCACTACAGAGTATATATACAAAATACATACCTTTACTAAGACAAACCAGACCACTACCCCGAAGGGGCCCCTTTGGGGTGCGACGCCTCCAGTTATCCACATATCCACAGTTACAAAGGTGCGACCTTTGTATAAACAGAGTACACGAGCAGGGAGTCTGAGGCAAAAAGATAGGCCAGTCTGCAAGGGCAGACTGGCCATAAAGGGAGGGGGTTTGGATCAGCTTTCGTCGGCCGATTTTTTTTCGCCAGCCGCCTTGAGCGTCAGCGTGTTGGGCCCAGCAGGCTTTGCCGCGTCTTCCCGCAGCAGCAATTCTGCCGCAAGGTTTCGGTAAGGGCTGTTTGCCCCCACCATACGCCGAGCCTGCAAATCAGGCCCGCTTACGACCAACGCAATCGGTCGCACTGATACTTGTCCCATACGTCCTCCGTTTTGGTTAAACCGCAAACTCACGATGAGTTATGTGGTCACATTCCTATTATATCACTTTTAAAAATAAAGTCAACTACTCCCCGATGAGCGCTTTGATGCGTGCTTCCACTGGCGGATGGGTCATAAACAGCTTGGAAATGCCGCTCATGGCCGCCTTGGCACCAAAGGGGTTGCTGATGTACAGGTGTGCCGTGGCATTGTTGGCGCGGCGCATAGGCGCCTGGTACGAGCCAATTTTGCGCAACGCGCTTGCCAACCCTTCTGGGTAGCGGGTCAACAGCGCGCCCGACGCATCGGCCAAAAACTCGCGTTTACGCGATATGGCAAGCTGCAGCAGGGTGGCAACAATGGGCGCCAGCACAATGAGTGCGACAGCGAGTATTGCCATAATAGGATGCGACTTTTCTTCCCTATCGCGGCCACCAAACAGCATCGAGTGTAAAAAGAAGTCTGATATGAGTGTCACAAAACCCAGCAATACCACGGCCACCGTCGAGACGAGCATGTCGCGATTCCCTACGTGTGAAAGTTCGTGTGCCAGCACCCCTTCAAGTTCGTGCCGCTCCATCATATTCAGTAGCCCCGTAGTCACCGCCACCACCGCATGTTCGGGGTTGCGCCCTGTTGCAAAGGCGTTGGGTGCCGGGTCTTCAACAATGTAGACTTTTGGTTTTGGCAGCCCCGCGGTGATGGCCAAGTTCTCGACAATGCGATTAAGCTCGATGTACTCTGGCCCATCGGCCGGTTTTGCGCCCGCCATTTTGACGACAATTTTGTCTGAAAACCAATAACTAGTGATGTTCATCACCACAGCAAACACCACCGCAAACACCAAGATGCCTGGATTGTTGTAGTAAAAGGATATTGCCCAGCCAATGGCCATGACCACGGCAAAAAACAGGGTCATCAAGACCCATGTTTTTGCAACATTTTGACTTTGGTGCGTATAGAGTGTGGCCATGCTAGCGTTAGAACTTTACTGCAACTGGTTGGCGAGCAGCTTCTTCATCTTGTGCAAGTTCAAAGAACTCGCGTGACTCAAAGCGGAAAAGGTTTGCGATGATGTTGCCGGGAAAGCTCTGCATCGCGGTGTTTAGGTCGCGCACTACCCCGTTGTAAAAGCGACGTGATGCTTGGATTTTATTTTCGGTGTCCGACAACTCGCGCTGCAACTCCAGGAAGTTGGTATTGGCTTTCAAGTCTGGGTAATTCTCGGCCACTGCAAAAAGCGACTTCAGGGTGCTCGAGAGCATGTTTTCTGCATCGCCGCGCTCGTTTAGGTCGCTGGTGGCACCCATCGCACGCGCACGCGCATTGGTCACATCGTCGAGCACTGTTTTTTCGTGTGTGGCATAGCCCTTCACCGTCTCTATCAAGTTTGGGATAAGGTCATAGCGGCGCTTCAGCTGCACGTCGATGTCTGCCCACGCCTCGCGGCCTCGCTGGACCATGCTCACAAAACGGTTGTACGCAAACACTACCCACAGCACCAACGCCGCAACTACTGCAAGCCCGATATATATAGGTGTCATATGAGGATAAGTATACAACAATGCGCTCGAGTTTAATAATCCATTTCCCCCATGCCGCCTGGCATCTGTGGCGCGGCTTTTTCGTCTTTTGGTTCGTCGGCAATGAGCACTTCTGTCGTAAGGAGTATGGCCGCAGCTGATGCTGCGCGCTCAAGGCCGGTGCGCGACACTTTTACCGGGTCAATGATCCCCGCAGCCAACATGTCCGCAACTACCTCGTTCTTAACCGCGTCGTACCCGGCGTTCCCTTTTGCTTGCTTCACTTTCTCTACCACCACACCCGCGTCGACGCCTGCATTGGTGGCGATTTGTCGCAGCGGCATTTCAAGCGCACGAAGCAACACTTCGTACCCAACCCGCGCATCGACGGTCATTGCATCTTTTTGTTTTGCAAAAATTTCAGCAACTTTTTGCGCAGCTTTTACCAGTGCAGTGCCGCCGCCCGGGACGATGCCCTCTTCAATCGCTGCCTTGGTTGCATTGACCGCGTCTTCAATTTTGAGTTTGAGATATTTCATCTCTGTCTCTGTTGCAGCGCCCACACGGATGACCGCAACACCACCCGACAATTTAGCCAAGCGCTCTTCCAATTTTTCTTTATCGAATTTTGAATCTGTATTTTTTATCTGAGCGCGGATTTGTGCAGCTCGTGCGTCAATCGCCTTCTTCTCTCCTTTGCCGCCCACGATCACTGTGGAGTCTTTGGTGGCGATCACTTTTGCCGCGCGGCCAAGTTGTGTCAATGTGAGGCTTTCAAACGTCACCCCTTGCTCTTCCGACACCATATCTGCGCCAGTCAGCACCGCGATGTCTTGGAGCATCTCTTTTTTGCGGTCACCATAGCCCGGCGCTTTTATCGCCAGCACATTAAAGGTGCCGCGGAGTTTGTTGACCACAAACGTCGTGAGCGCTTCGCCATCAACATCGTCGGCCACAATCACCAGGTCTTTTTTGCCGCTTTGCGCAACTTTTTCAAGCACGGGCAGCACTTCTTGAATAGAAGAGATTTTTTTGTCTGTAATCAAGAGGAGCGCGTCTTTGTAGCTTGCCTCCATGCGTGCCGAGTCGGTCACCATGTAGGCACTGACGTACCCGCGGTCAAACGCCAGCCCGTCGACTATCTCTTTTTCAATGCCAAGCGACTGCGACTCTTCCACCGTCACCACCCCGTCTTTGCCAACTTCTTTAATAGTGTCTGCGATAATCGCACCGATTTCAGACGACTCTGCCGAGATGGTTGCCACTTGGCGGATCTCATCATCGCTTTGGATTTTTTTTGCAAGCGCGCGCAGGGCGACAACAGCCTCCCCAGCCGCCTTTTCAATACCGCCGCGCACCGCCATAGCAGAGAGCCCCATTTCAGTGTGCTTCATCCCTTCTTCCACAAGTGCCTGGAGCAGCACCACCGAGGTGGTCGTACCGTCGCCCGCAATGTCGTTTGTTTTTGTGGCAACCTCTTTCACAATCTCGGCTCCCATGTTTTCAAACTTGTTGCTGAGCGTTATTTCCTTTGCGATAGAAACGCCGTCGTTGGTTATGGTTGGGCCGCCGTAGCCTTTGTCGAGCGCAACATTGCGTCCGCGTGGCCCCAGCGTCACCTTGACTGCGCTTGCCGCTTTGTCGATACCAGTTTTGAGCGCCCGGCGAGCACGTTCGTTGTAGAGGATTTG
>CAYGHD010000006.1:19557-39083 GCA_964349675.1 uncultured Candidatus Saccharibacteria bacterium | reverse complement strand
GGGTAGACTCTGGCGTGTCTGCGGCGCTGCTTAAAGAGCAGGGGTACGATGTCGTTGGGGTGTTTATCCGCATTGCATTGCCCGGCTACCCTTGCCAAGCGGGGGAAGACAAACTTTCTGCAATGCGTGTCGCGGCACATTTGCGCATCCCTTTTATGGAGATAGATCTGTCAGATCGATATGCCGCAGCGGTATTTAAAAACACAGTTTCTCAATACGGCGCTGGCCGTACCCCAAATCCAGATACGCTCTGCAATCGCGAAATAAAATTCGGCGCGTTTTTTGATTTTGCCAAAGCGCATGGAGCGGATTTTGTTGCGACAGGGCATTATGCACAGATAAAAAATGGCGAGCTCTACATGGGTGCAGACAGCAAAAAAGACCAAAGCTATTTTTTATGGATGGTGCCGCAAGCAGTGCTCGGGCAAGTACTATTTCCTGTCGGAGGGATGGAGAAACCAGCGGTGCGCGCTTTAGCCGAAAAATATCAACTGCCAAATGCGGCGCGCAAAGATAGCCAAGGACTCTGTTTTTTAGGGGACCTCACCATTGAAGATATGTTGCGGCACGAGCTCACCGTGCGTCCTGGGGCGGTGCTTTCTATCGCAGGTAAGTCCATTGGTACGCACGATGGTGCCGCGCTCTATACGCTCGGGCAGCGGCACGGATTTATGCTGACCGAGCATTCCCCAGACACTAAACCCCATTTTGTTGTTGGCGTTGATGTGCAAAAAAATACTATTACGGTTTCAGCCGACCAGTATCCAACGCACGCCAAGGAAACGGTAGTCACTTTGCAGGATGTTTCTTGGATAGGTGAAGTTGCCCCTGGCGAGTATCAAGCCCGGTTTCGCTATAGGCAGCCGCTCATTGAAGCAAAACTCATGTTAGACAGAAGCAGTGCTACGGTAGTGCTCGCTGTCCCGCGATACGTGCCGCAAGGTCAATCTCTTGTGCTCTACCAAGGAGAACGCTGCTTGGGGGGTGGGGTAGTGGCACAGGTGGAGCTTCGGTAATGTGTTGATAAGTACACAGGCTGCCGCGGTAAATCACGCGTATACTGCACGTATGCAACGGCAGCAAGGTGTCCTCGTGCTCATCATCCTAATCCTATTCATGCTTTCGGGATGGTGGCTTTTTTCAAAATACGCACCTCAGTCATATAAAGAGTCGCGCAAAGCACCGGAGGCTCAGAAGGCTGTGCTTCACATTATGCATGAGCAAAAGGGCAGCGCCCAAATGTATACGGGTGCAATGATGGTCTCTGACTGCGATCTTTTTTCTGCCGGTGTGGAGGCAGAGGGTGGTGACGTTGTGGCGTTGACGCTACGGCTCTCGGTCGCCCGAGCAGAGGATCCTTGCTCTGGAGCTGCAACAACAACACCTTTTGCGGTGTCGGTTGAAGCTGAGCAGATTCCAACAATAAAAAGCGTACTGGTTGATGGCAAAGCCGTTGTTTTTGACGTAATAGAAAAACCCTAGCCATGTCTATTCTTGTTGCAAAAGCGGATGGTACAAGTGAAGCTTTTGAAGTGTCAAAGCTCCGCAGCTCTCTTAAGCGCGCCGGAGCAGAAAAAGGTGCTATTGAACAAATTAGTGCCGAAATAGAAAAAGGATTATATAACGGGATTTCTACTTCAGAAATTTACCGGCGGGCATTTGCACGTTTGCGTGAACATCGGGGGGTCGCCGCGCGTTACTCGCTTAAGCGCGCAGTGCTCGAGTTTGGTCCGTCCGGGTTTCCTTTTGAAGTGTATCTGGCAGAACTGTTTCGAGCGCAAGGATACAGTGCTGCGACAGATCAGATCATACAAGGAGCGTGCGTTGAACATGAAGTGGATGTTGTAGTGCGGCCTAAAGCGGGCAAAGTAGCATCGCCCATAATCTACGTTGAAGCAAAATTCCATAACACGATTGGTTTTAAAACAGATCTTAAAACAGTGTTGTATGTGAAGGCGCGAATCGACGATATCCGTGCAACCACAACCGACCCAGTGCAAGGGCTTGTGGTGACCAATACAAAATTTACTGAAAAGGCGGTGCAGTATTCAACCTGTGCAGGTCTCGACTTGCTTGGGTGGGAGTATCCTGCAAAAAATAACTTACATGACAGGGTGGTTGCCGCCCGACTGTACCCCATAACAGCGCTCACCAGCCTCTCAAAGCGCGAAAAAACGGCGCTCCTGAACGAAAATAAGGTACTTTGCAACGCTTTGCGTGCAGATGGAGAGGTGCTTGAGCGGGTGGGGATACGCGGCAGGCGGGCTGATGCGGTGCTTGAAGAGGTGGGGGCGTTGTGCGTCCCGGGAAAAGATATATAATCAAGTTACAAAAACAGAGCGTAAATATCCTGTATGGCTGAAAACACAGAAAAAAATCCATCAGATAAAAAATCGACACTTTCATGGTCGCAGCCGCCGGTGACCGTGGTCACGCACGCCGCACAGCAATCTGCTGCTTCTGGTCAATCAAAACGATCATACAATAAGCTTATTAATGGGGTATGGATCAGCTCGGTGTCCATTGTGCTCATAGCGCTTATTGTGTCGAGCATAAACATGCTGCGCACCAAGCCTGTGCCAAAAGAAAACCAAAACACTCTTGCGGGGGCACATAATACGGCAGTTGATGGAGAAAACGCTATAGCAAATAGTCCTTCACGACTTGCTATCAAAAAAACGCAGCCTGCCGGCATGACGGTAGCGGTTGCTCATATTGAGGTCTCATCTCCAATATGGGTAGTCGTGTATGAAAATAAAAATGGCGGGCGCGGACCAGTGCTCGGCGCTGCGCTTTTTGACAAAGGACGTACCCAAGGTGTGGTAGAATTATTGCGTCCAACACTGAGCGGAAAAGGATATTTTGTTGGTCAAACAAAAGACGACGGAGACCGCATGTATTCCGCGCAGCATGATACGATTGAAAACGATGCGCAAGGTAAGCAACTATTAGTGCCCTTTACTGCTCAATAACTATGGATTTTTTACACACAGCCTTTCCACTTCTCAATATCGAGTTTAGCTACAGCATGCGGCTTGTTGTTGCGGCGGTGTTAGGCATGCTGCTAGGGCTTGACCGTTCGCTGGCCGGCAAACGTGCAGGTATGCGCACGTACGCGCTGGTGTCCTTGGGGTCTGCCTTGTTTGTGGTTGTGGGGACGCTTGCAAGCTTCCAGCTCTCGATGTTTCCGGGCATTAACCCGCTGCAAATAGCCGGGTCGATTGTTATCGGCATTGGGTTTATCGGGAGCGGGTTGGCGGTTTCTCGCGCTGACCGTCCTGCAGAGTTGACCACTGCATCCGGCATTTGGGTCGCCGCTGGGGTAGGCATGGCAGCGGGTTTTGGCCTGTACGTATTTGCGGCAGCAACACTCATCCTTTCGGTCGTTGTTTTTTCTGTGTTTTCAAAGATTGAATATCGCATACAGTCCCGCTGGGGGGTAGAAGTAAAACAATAGCTGCGGTATGAGTTCGTACTACAAACCGCATCGAAAGCCGGATTATAACTATGGCGGTCCAAAATGGACGCTGTCGCGCTCTAAGATCGATCTTTTTATGGAGTGCGGGCGCTGTTTTTACGTTGATAATAAACTTGGTACTGCCCGACCACCGGGGTACCCTTTTAACTTAAACAGCGCGGTAGACGCACTTTTAAAAAAAGAGCTCGATACACATCGGGCAAATGGTACACAGCATCCACTTGCAGCAGCCTATGGCCTTGATGCAATACCGCTTGCGCACGCGCGGATGGATGAGTGGCGCAATGCTTTGAGCCAAGGAGTTAAGTGTGTTCACAAAGCAACTGGCCTAACCGTGCGCGGCGGCGTGGATGATATTTGGATAAACAAAGCAGGCGAGTTGATTGTTATCGACTATAAAGCCACCAGCAAAGATGGGAAAATAGAATCTTTGGACGAAGAGTGGCATCGTGGATACAAACGCCAGCTCGAGATTTATCAATGGCTCTTGCGACAAAATGGTTTTACCGTGTCCGACACTGGCTACTGGTTTTATGCAAACGCAAGCAAAGATCGAGAAGCGTTTGACGGCAGACTCGACTTTGAGCTGACCCTGGTGCCCTACACCGGCACCACCGACTGGGTCGATGGAGTCCTGATTGCACTGAAAAAATGCCTCGATGGCGACACGGTGCCTGAAGCAGGTATTGACTGCGACTATTGTAAATATCGCAGCGCGGTTGAGACTGTCCTTGGCAGCAAACCGCACATAGAGCCAACAACTACCCCCACAGCAGCAAAACAAACACATGCGCCAGAAACCCCAAACGGACAACTTTTCTAAACCAGAAAAAGCAGCAAAAATATTTACCAGCGATTTTGCCAAACGCGTGTACGCGGTGGTGGCAAAAATTCCAAAAGGCAAAACCCTGACTTACAAGCAAGTCGCTACAAGAGCAGGGAAGCCGGGGGCTGCACGCGCCGTGGGGATGTTTATGATGCACAACTATAATCCAAAAATTCCTTGCCACCGCGTCATACGCTCCGACGGCAAACCGTGCGGGTACAATCGCGGCGGCCCAAGTCGAAAAATGGAAATCCTGCGGCAAGAAGGGTATCGATTTTAACCACACAGACCATGGACACTATACGGATGGAGGCTTCTTGGAAAACACACTTGGAGTCTGAATTTGAGCAGCCCTACTTTCAAAAACTCCGCACCTTTGTGCACGATGCGTACACGCAAAGCGTCGTGTATCCATCGCCAAAAAACCTGTTCCGCGCGTTTGACCTGTGTCCTTTCGACCAAACAAAAGTAGTCATATTAGGGCAAGACCCCTACCATGGGCCAGGGCAAGCAAACGGCCTGTGCTTTGCAGTAGCAGAGGACGCGCCGCTCCCTCCGTCGCTGCAAAATATTTTTAAAGAAATCGAAAAAGAGTACGGTGCGTCTATGCAAAACAAAACTGGCGACCTGTCGCGCTGGGCCGCGCAAGGGGTACTGCTTTTAAATGCAACACTCACTGTCCAGGCACGCTCGCCCGGCTCGCACCAACACAAAGGCTGGGAAGAGTTTACGGATGCAGTAATACAAGCACTGTCGAAAGAGCGAGAGGGGTTGGTATTTATGCTATGGGGCAACTATGCAAAAAACAAAGGCGCGCATATTGACCGCAAAAAACATCGGGTACTTGAGGCAGCACACCCGTCACCTTTTTCTGCGCATAGCGGATTCTTTGGATGTAATCACTTCAAACTTGCCAATGACTATTTGGTAGCGCACGGCAAAAAACCAATTGAATGGCTGTAGGAAGGCAACTTGTATGTATTACCAAATGTGCGCGCGATTTTTTTGGTCGCGATAGAGTGCATCGCCTTTTTTTACATCGAATGCACGGTAGAAAGAGTCTAAGTTTGAAGCTGGTATGTTTACCCGCAGCGGCGCAACCGAGTGCGGGTCGGTAAATGCCTGCATTTTGAGAAATTCAGGCCGGGTGATTTCTCGCTCTGCTTGGGCAAACCCAAGGAAAAAACGCTGCTCGGGGGTAAAACCGTCTATAATTGCACGGCCGGTTTTTTTGAGGCGGTTTTGATATGCGTCAAAAGCAATAGAGGCTCCACCCAAGTCAGCAATATTTTCTCCCAGGGTCAATTGCCCGTTTGCGCGGATTCCATCCAGTACCTCGCAGGCGTTGTAATGCGCAACCATGCGTGTAGATTTTTTAGTAAAGCGCGTCTTATCGTGAGCGCTCCACCAGGTTTTCATATTTCCTTTTTTATCAAACTTCGACCCCTGGTCGTCAAAACCATGCGTTATCTCGTGCCCAATCACTGCGCCGATGGCGCCGTAGTTAACCGCATCGTCTGCGTCCTCTGCAAAAAACGGTGGCTGGAGTATCGCTGCCGGAAACACTATTTCATTGAGGTTAAAATGGCAGTAGGCATTAATGGTTTGCGGGGTCATAAACCACTCTTTGCGATCAACAGGGCGATTGAGACGCCGCATTGATTTTTTGTGCTGATACTCTTGCGCGCGAACCATGTTGCCAAAATAATCAGAGGCGTCAATCGTGAGCCCGGTATATGTTTCAAACCGGGCAGGGTGGCCTATTTTGTACTTCATCGCACGGAGTTTTGCCACCGCTTTCTTTTTAGTAGCTGCAGTCATCCAGTCGAGCGACATAATGCGCACTTCATATGCTGCAAAAAGGTCCTGCACCAGCGTGTCCATACGCCGTTTTGCTTTTTTGGTAAAATGCTTTGCAACGTATAGTCGGCCAAGTGCCCAGCCGACCCCGCCGTTTGTGGCACCAAGCGCTCGGCGCCATGGAGCCCGCATCTGCTTGCTGCCGGTGAGCACCGTCCCATAAAACCCAAAACTTGTTTTGTAGAACGTCTCAGACAACAGAGGAGCGCACTCGTTTATCAAATGCCATTCTAAATATGCCTTCCAATCGGCAAGCGGCAGCTCAGCAAGCATTCGACCTACTGCAGCAAAAAAGGCAGGTTGAGCAACGACCACCTCTTTGACATCCCGAGCACCAAGCGCGTGCAGGTATGCATGCCACGGCACAGAAGGCACCTCTTTGGAGAGTGCTTTAAGGGTGCGTTTGTTGTATGTTTTTTCAGAATCGCGCGTGTCTTCTTTGCGCATCGACGCTTTCGCTAATTTGGTTTCTATAGCAAAGGCACGTGCGGCCGCCTCCATCGCTTGTTTTTTTGGGATGCCTGCCAGGGCGAGCAATGCTGGCATATAGCGCTGGTAAGCAGTGCGCACCCGAGCATACTCTGACTTGTCGCTTATATAGTATTCACGCTCTGGCATGCCGATGCCGTCTTGTGTTAAGTGCAAAAGGTAGCGGTCGCTGTTTTTTGAATCTTGGTCGATGTAAAACTCCCATGGCACCGCGACACCAAAGCGATGCAGTTTAGTAATCACGAGCAACAACTGCTCTCGCGTCTCAATAGCCGCTATTTCTGCGCGCCACGACGCAAGCGGTCTTGCCCCCAGCAGGTTGCGTCGCTTTGTGTCGAGTGCCGAACGGTAGAAATCTGCAACCAACTGCTCAGCACTCCCTTTTGGATATGTTTGAGAGAGCACATTTTCAACAATCACTTTGAGCTGATGCTCTGTCTCGTAGCGCAGGATGGTAAAAGACCCCCAGCGGCTCTCATCCGCAGGAATTTTGTTTTTCTTGATCCAACCGCCATTGGCAAAGTGGTACAGGTCGTCCTGAGGGCGCACTGTCTTGTCGAGGGCGGCTAGGTCAAAACCCCATGATTTTTTAAGGCTTTTTCCCATATACACTGCAATTACAGCTGATAATACCCTAAATGCTCAAAAATAGGTACGCAGGATATATTTGACAAAATATGCTATTTATGATTATAGTAATTTTGGCACATCGGACAGGAGGAGGGCGTGGATACAGACAAAAAGGTTGCACTGCACTTCGGAGGAGACAAGCGGCTCTTGCCTCGGCAAGGAAGCTCATTCTTTCCGGAGCTGGCGGAGTTGTGTACGCGTGCAGGATTGCACGGGAGCGTAAGCTTCGTCATCCTGCACAACTACACCGACCTGCAGAGCAGGGAAGGCCTGCATGTGCATACCCCCCAAGTAAATGGGGTCCCGGTGTCTTGGCACAGCAGCGACAAGGAAGCTGTGCGAGTACTGCTCAACGGCCACAATGGCCTCAACAAGCGTGAACTCCACGAGCTTTTGTTGAAGGCTTGTGTAACCACAAAGGAGGGCAAGGTGCCCAAACCACCAGAAACTACTGCAGAGGTTTTGGCGAAAATTCTTGGAGAGGAAGATTCTTCCCAAGGATCCGAAACCCAAGAAGTCCACGTGGAGACGGAGCCAGAAGAGGCTGCGCCGCCGGCCGAGCCGGAGGTGAAGCCCCCCTTGCTCAGCTTTGCGTATACACCCTCACAGACCACCAAGTTCTTTGACGACTCACGCAACATCGGCCTGTTCCTTCTGGAAATGGCGGTGCAGGCAAACTCCGAAGGGGAGCTGAGCACCACCGACTGTGTGGCCATTTTGCGCGCCAACTTTGGCTTCCTCAGCGTCGAGTATTCCGACACAAAGCGGCGCTATGAATACAATGAGCCGTACGGAGTACTTGGAAGGCTGGTCAGCCAGGAGCTGCTGGCAAAGAGCCCGAAGCTCTACCGCCTCACAGAGAAAGCTCGTGAGCTTCTGGGAGAAGAGAAGGTCGAACCGCCGGCCGAGCCGGAAAAGCCTGCAGAGGTGGCGCCAGAAACGCCCACCCAGCTTGTCAGCACTATGCTGGACAAACTGACAGCGCTTGCGCAACGGGTCGAATCGGCCAAAGCCAAGCGCGCGAGGCTCTGCGAGCTCGATGCACGTCAGGTTGAGATCATCGCCCAGCAACGCGCCCTTGAGATTGAGCTTGGGCAAGTGGTGGCAGAGATGCAGCCGCTTGTGACAGAGCTGCAGGATCGGCGCGTGAAGGATGATGAGGCGGCCTACGCCGCTGTCGAAATGCTTTTCAAGGAATAGGAGGCATACGTGGAGTATCGCGCAACGGTACAAAAAGTACTGCCCGGAGGTAAGCACGGCCCCTTCGCGGTCGCGTTTACTGATGAAGACGGGAGGAACATCACCTTCTCGTTGGACAAACCGGTGTGGCAAGGGGAATCTCTGCCAGAGCCGGGGACTATCGTCATGCTCTCGCAGCTTTCAAAGAAGCGAGCAGGGTGGCGAGCCTCGTCAGCACGGCTCTTCCAGCCATCTGACGAACAGCAGTAAGCAATCAGCAAGGAGCAGGCCAACATGGCCAAGCCAGCAGCAGTCAAGTTGACGTACGAGGAATTCACCCTCCGGGCCATAAGCGCCTTGAGGAAGGACGGATACAAAGGGATCCACACCGTATTCAGTGGATTCAACGAGGCCTTCCGTCAGTACTTCGACAGAGATCCAGTGGAGGTGACGAAAGCACTTGCCGACGAAGGCAAGATCGTACTCCGCATCGCAAAGGGTGGCGCTACCATCTATCTCCCCGAAGACATGCCTAAAGATTTGGCATCTATCGATGCTCTGAGCAAGATCTTGACCGGAGGGGATGGTAACAAGAAAAAGTAAGTAACCTTCAACAAGGGTTCGCACACGAATACGTGCGGGCCCTTTCTTTTTTTATATAAAAAGATACACTTCTAAGATATATGACTTTGGACGAGGTACGGGCAAAGTATCTGGCATTTTTTAAGGAGCAGGGGCATGCAATTATCCCTAGTTCATCCTTGGTGCCGCAAAATGACCCGACCACGCTTTTTACCGGCTCGGGCATGCAACCCTTGGTGCCGTATCTTTTGGGCAAAAATCATCCTGCAGGGTCGAGGTTGGTAGACTCGCAAAAATGCTTCCGCTCGATGGACATTGAGGAAGTGGGGGACAACCGCCACACTACGTTTTTTGAAATGCTGGGCAACTGGTCGCTTGGAGACTATTTTAAACAAGAACAGTTGCGTTGGTTTTTTACTTTTTTGACCGATAAAGAAAAGGGGGTAGGGCTCGACCCAGCGCGCTTGTATGTCACCGCATTTGTTGGCGACAAAGCAAATAATGTGCCGCAAGATACAGAATCTGCAGAGCTATGGCAGAAGCTTTTTAGCGAAAAAGGTGTCGAAGCAAAAGTGGTCGAAATAGGCTCAGAAGCAAATGGATACACCGTAGGGATGCAAGGTGGGCGTATTTTCTATTACGATGCAAAGAAAAACTGGTGGTCGCGTGCGGGCGTGCCCGAAAACATGCCTGCAGGTGAGCCAGGTGGTCCAGACTCGGAAGTTTTTTATGAGTTTGCCGATATCGAGCACGACCCTAAATGGGGAGCACAATGCCATCCAAACTGCGACTGCGGCCGCTTCCTCGAAATTGGGAACTCTGTGTTTATGCAGTACATCAAGCAGGAGGACGGCTCTTTTGCGTTGCTTCCTAAGCAAAACGTCGACTTCGGCGGTGGCTTGGAGCGTATTGCAGCAGTATCTGAAAATCAAAGTGATATCTTCCTTGTTGCACATAAGGAAATTATTACTCAGATCGAAAAGCTTACCGGAAAAAAATACGCTCAAAATATCAAAGCTTTTCGAGTGATTGCTGACCATGTAAAAGCTGCAGTATTTCTCATAGCAGATGGTATTAAGCCTGAACATAAAGACCAAGGGTATTTTGTTAGAAGGCTTTTGCGTAGAAGTGTACTTTTTTTGAATAAATTAGAGTCCGATAAAAACTTTACTGACGGGTTTACTCCTTTGGCAGCACTTGCGCTACCTGTTATTGATGCGTACAAAACACAATATCCAGAACTGACTGCTCAAAAAGCTGAAGTAGAGCATCAAATAACAGAGGAAGAGACTCGATTCCGAATTGCTTTAGCTCGTGGAGTAAAAGAACTCGAGCGTTTTGTTGGGCAAGGCGCCCTTTCAGCTCAGGACGCATACCAACTGGTAACAACCTACGGCTTTCCACTTGAGTTAGTTATCGAAGAAGCGGGGGAGCGAGGGATCAAACAAATAGACATGGAGGGCTTTAAGGAGTTGCTCAAACAGCACCAAGACCTCTCGCGTGCAGGTAGCGAGCAAAAGTTTAAAGGAGGCTTGGCCGACACATCAGAGGCAACAACCCGTTTGCACACCGCCCACCATTTGCTCCTTAAAGCACTCCAAACGGTGCTGGGCCCCCATGTAAAGCAGCGTGGCAGCAACATCACGCAAGAGCGTTTGCGTATCGACTTTTCGCATGGAGAAAAAATGACCGACGAGCAAAAGGCAGAGGTAGAGCGCATCGTCAACGAAAAAATTAAAGAGGATTTGCCCATGATCCGCAGCGAGATGGCAAAAGACGACGCCGAGAAGCTTGGCGCCGAGCATGAGTTTGGCGCAAAATACCCAGACCGCGTGTCTGTCTATTCACTCGGGCCAAAAGAAGCTACAGAGGCTAACCCTATGCACGCCCAAGCTTTTTCTATCGAGTTTTGTGGCGGCCCACATGTGACCCATACAGGCGAGTTGGCTATATCCAATGATCCCGCAACTCCGCTTGGGGCAAAATTCAAAATTTTGAAAGAGGAGGCGGTCTCTGCCGGCGTGCGCCGCATCCGCGCAGTGTTGCAGTAGTTCAAGGGTAACCCTCGGACGTCGATTCTTTGTGTGGATGCAGCGGCTCGGTGTTTTTATAGTGGGGTATACTACTGTACATGAGTCGGTTCTTTGGGGATACTCCAAAAACACGTAGCAAAACGGTACTCCTTGTTGATATTGAAAACGGGAGTGTTGGGTCTGCTTTGGTGCGCCTTGCATCAGGGCAACCCCCAAAACTATTTGCAGAAAGCCGCACCCCTTTTACATTTTTGCCAACAAGGACAGCGCCAATGCTTTTGCGCGAGATTGAAAAAGCGGTACAGCATTCGCTCGGGCAAAGCAGTCTTGTTGCAGCCCGAATCCGTGGAAACGCTAAAATCGCACCCGCAGGAGACGTTGGGGAGGCCGCTCTCTTTTTTGCGCCGCCATGGGCAGCGCTCATGCCGCATGGCAAAGATTGGAAGCTCGAGCAAGAGGCTGTTTCTGTTGCTGCACGCACGGTCGGAGATTTTTTTGGACATATCAAAACACACACCCATGCATCAGGCGCGGCGTTGCTTCGAGCTTCAAACACGCTTTTTGAGTTGCCTGGCATCGTGCTGCTTTGCGCGGTAACAGGGGAGGTTACAGAAGTTGTCGCTTTGTCCAACGGTGCGCTCATTGGCCACGCTACCATTCCCTTGGGGAGTAACCTCATCTTCCGCACACTAAAGACACACGGGGAATACTCTCTGCCTGAAGCACACTCGCTCCTATCTTTGGCACGCAGTCACTCTGCAGAAGGTGTTTTGCATAATGAACCTTTGGCCGCTGCAGCAAAACATATCTCGACGCATATTACACAAGCGGCCAAGCAACTAAGCAGCGAGAAGATTCAAGGGATGCTTTTTGTGGCACCCGACCCGCTTGGAGAATGGTTTGCCCGGGCTATGGCGGCATTCCCGAGCGACGCATTCCACAGCAATGCAACTGTTCGCGCCTTGCACCCACATCACTTGATGCCGCACATTGCCGCCCACGGAGCTCGACCAGATCTGCAGATTTTACTCGAAGCGCTTTTTGTAGACGCTGCATTTAATAGGGTATAATTACCGTCTATGCGAGACATGAATCCACGAGGAGATCGTTCTATAAGAAATGTGTCGGTATCGCAAAATCCCCGTCGCTCTGCCCCCTTGGCAGAAGATGACTTTGCGGATGATTTTGTGCCGCCCCGCCGAAGCCGCTCTCGACTGTCTTTTAAACTCCTCCTATGGACAATCGGTGCGCTCATTTTTGCCGCAGTACTCGGCATTGTTTTGTCCATGCTGTTTGCAAGCACCACCGTTACGGTCCATCCAAAAAAATTAGCTTCAATCACCCCGCCGCCTACAATGGTCGCAGAGAAAAACGCTCAACCAGGCACGTTGTCCTACCAAACCATGTCGATAACGCAAATCGCCTCTACAACGGTCCAGGCGCTTGGGACAGAGACTGTGTCTCTGTACGCATCGGGTAAAGTAACTATCTCAAACGCATATGGCACAGGCCCGCAGCAGCTGATTGCAAGCACCCGACTCCAAGCACAGGATGGTAAAATTTACCGCATCCGAGAAGCCGTGACCGTACCTGGTGGTACCAAAAAATCAGACGGGAGCATTACCCCCGGCACACTTGTGGTGACTATTTATGCAGACGCTCCAGGAGCCGAATACAACCGCACTGCGCCGACACGCTTCACTATCCCAGGGTTTAAAAATGATCCTCGCTACACCAAAATGTATGCCGAGTCCGAGGGCTCATTTACGGGCGGGTTGGTGGGTGAGCAGCCGACCGTCTCTCCAGACGAACTTGCAAAAGCACAAACGACGCTCCAAACAAAACTTGACGGGCTTATTAAAAACGCAGTTTCCTCAAATATGCCCGCGGGCTTCCGTTTTGTTGAAGGCTCTGTAGTAACCACGTATGGCGATATCAGCAGGACGCCCGGGCAGGGGAAATCCTTGACGCTCGCACAAGGCGCCACCGCTTCTGTGTCGATTGTACGCGCCAGCGACCTTGCAGCAGCTTTAGCTCGGGTACTGAGCCCAGACTACGCCGGAGAGCCTGTTGCTTTTGCTGACCCTGCAGAAATTACAGTAAAGGTTTCGGTGCCGCCTAAAAATGACGGCGAATCAATGATTCTTGCCCTTGAAGGGTCTCCTACAATCGTCTGGGAAGTCGATACAGAGGCCATAAAAGAAGCTATTTTAGGCAAAGACAAAAAAGACCTCGAGGCCATCCCTACAACCTTTAAGCCGAGCGTTGTTGCTATTGAGGCCAGCATTAAGCCTTTTTGGCAGTCCACACTCCCCTTGAACCCTGCAGAAGTGGTAATTCGGGTTGCAAAATAATGGCCAATACTATGCAGTCGTTGACGCATATTCCACTCTCTGATATGATGCTTTTTATCGCCTCTGATGGAGAATGAAACACCAGAAGTGCAGGCTACTGTCGAAGAAGCGCTGCCCAATACATTGTTTCGGGTATCTCTTGAATCAGGAGAAGTGATATTGACGTATCTTGCCGGTAAAATGCGATTGCATCGCATCAAAGTGCTGGTGGGGGACAGAGTGCTGGTTAAACTGGATCCGTTTGGCGGCAAAGGCCGCATCACACGCAGACTGTAGAGGTATGAAAATCAAAGCATCAATTAAACCGCGTTGCACTAGTTGCAAAATGCTCCGCCGCAAGGGGAGCCTGTATGTAATCTGCAGCAACCCGCGCCATAAACAACGTCAAGGATAATTTTATGCGTATCGCTGGTATCACCATCCCAAACAAACGAATCGTTTTTGCACTCACTTCGCTCTACGGCGTCGGCAAATCCCGTTCAGAATTTATTTGCGAACAAGCAGGTATCGATTTTTCAAAAAAAGCAGATGATTTGACTCCGGAGGAAGAAAATAAGATCCGCGGGGTTATGGACACCTTCAAACTTGAAGGAGACTTGAAGCGTGAAGTTTCAGGAAACATCAAGCGCCTCAAAGACATTGGCACCTACCGCGGCACTCGCCACAACAAACGCTTGCCTGCTCGCGGCCAGCGCACCAAAACCAACTCGCGCACCGTGCGAGGCAACGTGCGTAAGACGATGGGCTCTGGTCGTCGAAAGGTTGAGAAAACTTAAAATATATTGTACAATCACTGACACTACCTATGGGTAAGAAACGAATAGTCAAAAAAGGAGGGGATGATGGAGCGGGGAGCCGCGGTGGCTCGTCTCGCGCAAGTAAGCGCCGGCTTGAATCCGGTATCTTGTTCGTGGAAGCAACATACAACAATACAAAGGTCTCTCTTGCAGATGATAAGGGTAATGTGGTGGCTTGGTCGTCTAGCGGCAGTCTTGGATTTGCCGGTGCAAAAAAAGGCACACCGTTTGCTGCGGCAAAAGTAGGAGAGCTGTTGGCAGACAAGGCAGCGCTCATGGGGCTCAAGGAGGTGTCCGTAGTGGTCTCGGGCGTTGGGTCTGGCCGCGAGTCATCTATCCGCGCCTTTACCTCAAAAGGGGTGCACATTCAGGGCATTAAAGATGTGACGCCGGTGCCGCACAATGGGCCGCGGCCACCAAAAGCGCGTCGCGTATAATGCACCGTTTACGAAAACAATAAAAATCATATGCTTGTTGGACCAAAATATAAAATCTGCAAACGCCTCGGCGCCTCTGTCTTTGAGAAATGCCAGACGCAAAAGTTTCAGCTTGCTGAAGCACGCGCGCCGCGCCGGTCTCGCCCAAAACGCGGAGGTGGCGGAGACTTTGGTGCGCAGCTTTTGGAGAAACAAAAAGCTCGTTTTACGTACGGCCTTTCAGAGAGTCAGTTTTCTCGCTATGTGCATGAAGCGATGGAGAAGCGCGGTGGCGTGAGCTCGCAAAGCCTCGTCTCTCGCCTTGAGTCGCGCCTCGACAACGTTGTCTATCGCGCAGGTTTGGTCAAAACTCGTCGTGCGGCACGCCAGCTGGTGTCTCACGGACATGTGCTGATAAACGGCCGCCGCATGACCATTCCTTCATACTGCGTTTCAGTTGGGGATGTTGTTTCTATCCGCCCTGAAAGCCGCCAGAGCCCGCTTTTCATTGGCCGCAAAGAAGCAGTGCTTGAAACAAAGACGCCAACATGGATGACCGCAAGTGAGGACGGCATGTCCTTCACTATTGCCGCACAGCCAACTGTTGGCGAGACCGAACTTCCCTTTAATGCTGCGATCATAATCCAATTCTACAGCCGGTAACCCTTATCAATATTTAATTACGCTAAATTGTATGATGGAATATTCAATCACATTGCCAAGCAAGCCACGCATTGTTGCTGAAGAGGAACACTCGGGCACCTATGAGATCGACGGTCTCTACCCAGGCTATGGCCACACGCTTGGCAACAGCTTGCGCCGCATCATCCTCTCATCACTCCCGGGTGCTGCAATCACCTCGGTCAAAATCGACGGTGTTGAGCATGAATTTTCTACCATGAACAATGTTCGCGAGGATGTTGTCACTATTTTGTTGAACCTCAAGAAGCTCCGTTTTGAAATGCTCACCAATGAGCCGCAGACGGTTACCTTGTCGGCCAAAGGCTTGAAGAAAGTATCCGGTGCTGACTTGACGCTGCCTGGCCAGGTGCGTTTGCTTAATCCAAATTCGTACGTCTGCGAGCTGACTGACAAAGACGCGTCTATCGAGGCAGAGTTTCGCATCGAGCGCGGTTTGGGGTATGTGCCTCGTGAGGCGCTCAAAAAAGACCGTGTTGAGATTGGAGAAATTTCTGTTGATGCAATATTTTCTCCTATCCGCCGCGTAAACTATGAAGTTGAAAACATGCGCGTTGGTGACCGCACCGACTTTAACCGCCTCCGCCTCTCCATTGAAACCGACGGAACCATCTTGCCGCGCGCAGCGCTTGAGCAGGCTATCGAAGTAATGATTACGCAGCTTAAGGCGGTAGTCGGCTTCCGTGAGGAAGAACTCCCTTCTGCAGCGGCACCGCACGGGGCAACGACCCAAATGTCGGACATGGCGCCAACCAACGCAGAGAATACTGCTGAGGCGCTTAAAACCCGCATCGAGGAGCTCGACCTTTCTTCTCGCACGGTGTCTGCGCTTGAAAAAGCAAACATCCGCACCGTCGGTGGCCTTGCTCGCAAGAAAGAGGAAGACTTGCTTGAGATTGAAGGGCTTGGGCCAAAAGCAATTCAGGAGATTAAACGATCATTGGCAAACTTTGGCATTATCCTGAAATAGGGTAGTATCAGCACACACGTATATGCGACACGGTAACGTCAACAGAAAATTCGGTCGGGAATCAAATCAGCGCGCAGCGCTGCTTAAGTCACTTGCCCGCTCTTTGGTGTTGCGTGGCCGTATGCAGACAACTATCGCTCGGGCTAAAGAAATCCGCCCAATGGTTGAAAAAATGGTAACTCGTGGTAAAACTGCTACAGTCTCGAACCGCCGACTGCTCATTGCAGCGCTTGGTGATGAGCGCACTGCAACCAAGCTTTTTGAGGTTGCGGCAGGGTACAAAGAGCGCGATGGAGGCTATTTGCGGATAGTAAAGATGGGTCCCCGCAAAGGCGACGCGGCAGAGATGGCTGTAATTGAATTTGTATAACACTATGATAACGATTGACGCAAAAGACAAGACTTTGGGACGCGTTGCAAGCGCGGCGGCTAAAGCGCTGCTTGGTAAACATACTGCTGACTTTGCAAAAAACGTTGTCGCACAAGATGGTGTTACCATCATTAATGCAAGCCGCATTGCTGTCTCTGGCACAAAAAAGCAAGACAAAGAGTATGTGCGCTACTCAGGCTACCCTGGCGGACAGAAGATTGAAACCTACGCAATGCTTACTGCACGAAAAGGAGAAGTTGAGGCTATCCGCAAAGCAGTGCTCGGGATGCTCCCAAAAAACCGCCTACAAGACAAGCGCATGAAAATGCTCACGATAGAAAAATAAACCATTATGGCTGCTACTACAAAAACAAAAGACACTGCGGAGCGATACATTGAGGCTATTGGACGCCGCAAAACGGCTATCGCACGTGCGCGCATCACCCCTGCAGCACGAAGCTCTGTAGTCATAAACGGCAAAGATATCGAGCAATATTTTGATACACAACACCTCCGCACGGCAGCGCTTGAGCCGTTTTTGAAAGTACCGCTCACGGTGCAGTTTGCAGTTACGGTAGTGGTTCGCGGTGGTGGTATTGCAGGGCAGGCAATCGCGGTGCGTCATGCAATATCTCGCGCTCTTATTGAGCACGACATCCACCTGCGCCCAACGCTCAAAAAAGAGGGCTTCCTTAAACGCGACCCTCGCGCAAAAGAGCGCCGCAAGCCTGGCTTGGTCAAAGCCCGCAAGCGCAAACAGTGGAGCAAGCGCTAACTCAAAAAAACCTCTGGATTCTCCCCCAGAGGTTTTTTATTTCTCTGCCAACCACACAACGTTTGTGTGCAGCCAACCTCATCAAATTCACCAAAGTGACTTGCTATAGCAAGTCACGAACTCTATTGCCACACATAATTTTAATATGTATAGTTGTTTTAGCTGCAACGAACAACCGGAGGCGCGACAATGCCAATTTCCCTGAACGACCTTCCTACGCAACAAGAGTTGGAAGTGTTCTTCTGTGAAGGGATGCGTACAACGGGGTGGTCATCACCGACACCCCAGATCACCGCCCACCCATATTTGTTGGAAGGGAAACAGACTGTCTACTCCGTGCCGTTCGGCAATAAGCACAAGCTACTTCTGACTGATTCCTGGAGAAAAGGAGAGGGACTTACAAAAATCACCCTCTGCTTGGAAGAAGGCGGGGAGATCTTGCTGTGGATTATGCACTATAGGCACAATAAGATTTTTCCGAAAGAATCGCTGCCTTTTTTGACAAGCGTCTTGCATGCTGCGTATACGGCAGGGCGGTTTTACGGCGGCAGAGGCAAGTCGGGAGACTTCACTTCCAGTGAAATGCTGTACAGCAACTCCCATTCAGGAGGGTTTAAAGGTTTTAATGGGGTCGAGACGCTTCATAAGCTCGAAACAGTGAGCAAAAGCCGTCTCCTCCTTGGCAACACGCATTACTGGGGCGGCCTCGTCCCGGGTTGAAGTTTGTTATGCGGTATAGACCATCAAGGATACCTTGGTGGTCTATTTTTTCTTACTGCGGGGGAGAGGAAAGAGAAGAAAGTGGGCGGGATACTTTTTCTTGAGTCGAAAGAGGGCAGAGGTAGCGTACTGTTTTTTGAACTCGCGCTTGTCTAACTCTTTTTCGAGCTCTGCTATAGCAGTCTCAAACCCGGGGAACTGGTCATACAACCAACACTGCACACGCCACACAGTGTCGTTACCTACCTTGAGGCGTTTGCCGATAGCACGGTGTGACTCTCCAGAGATGAGCAGCCGGGCAATGATAATGCGTCGCCCCAGCATCACGCGCTCGCTTTCTGTAAGCAAATCTCGCAAAAAAAGCTTCATGGCGTCTCTGCCACGCACCGCGCCAGCGGCAGTATAGAGCATGTCAAACACTTCCATACGCTCTTGGTCGGTTAAATTGCGGGCGCGAACCTTCATACCCTTTAGCATACCGGAGTGACTTGATATATCAAGTCACTCAATTTGACAACCACTCATTTTTGTCTATAATCCTCTACATATGGATGGTACAGAAGAAGAGGAATTTGTGCCGGAAGATGAGGCAGAGGAAGGTCCTTCGCTCATAAAAAAACTCCGCGAGAAATTAAAAAAAGCAGTCGAAGAAAAGCAGGAGTACTTAGAAGGCTGGCAGCGCTCAAGAGCCGACTTTGCCAACTACAAACGAGAAGAAGTGGGGCTCTACGCAGACCGTGAAGCGCGCATCAAAGCCGATTTTGTAGAAGCACTATTACCCACACTCGACTCGTTTGAAATGGCGCTCAAGCACACCGAGGGCAACAAAGAGTTGACGTTGGTGCACAAACAACTCCAACAGTCACTCCAGCAAATAGGCGTTACGCAGTTTGGCAGACCCGGCGAGTCCTTTAGCCCACACCTCCACGAAGCATTGCAAGAGACACCAACAGGTGACAGCGCCCAAGATCACACGATTGAAAGCGTGCACCGAGCAGGGTATAGTATTGGCGACAAAATTATCCGTCCCGCGCAAGTCGCCGTGTACACACTTACAAAGTAATTATTTGTTAAACACACAACACTATGGGACAAATTTTAGGCATTGACCTGGGCACTACAAACTCTGCAGTCGCAGTCATGCGCGGCGGCGAGGCGCAGATAATCGAAAACGCAGAAGGTGCGCGCACCACTCCGTCGATTGTTGCCACCAGCAAAACCGGTGAGCGCTTAGCAGGGCTTATTGCACGCCGCCAAGCAGTGACTAACCCAAAAAATACTATCTACCAAATTAAGCGCTTTATCGGCCACAACTTTGACGAACCTGCGGTGCAGAAAGACAAAGCGG
>CAYGHD010000006.1:0-19547 GCA_964349675.1 uncultured Candidatus Saccharibacteria bacterium | reverse complement strand
AGCAGTGTTGCCCTACGAGATGCGCAAGTCTGCAAATGGTGGCATTGAGGTGCAGATGGGGGAAGTGTGGTCTCGCCCCGAGGAAATCTCGGCGATGATCTTGCAGAAACTAAAGACGGATGCAGAAAAACGTTTAGGTGAACCTATTACTGAAGCGGTGATTACTGTGCCAGCATATTTTAATGATGCACAGCGCGCCGCAACGCGCGATGCGGGCAAAATCGCAGGCCTCGATGTAAAGCGCATCATCAACGAGCCGACTGCAGCAGCACTTGCGTACGGCTTTAACAAAAAGAAGGACGAGAAAGTGGTGGTCTTTGACTTCGGTGGCGGCACCTTCGACATCTCGGTTTTGGAAGTAACCATGGGCACCGAAGGCGAAGGCTCTATTGAAGTACGCTCTACCGACGGCGACGCACACTTGGGCGGCAAAGACCTCGACCAAAAAATCATCGACTTTTTGGCAACAGAATTCCAAAAAGAAAGCGGTATCGATGTGCGCAACGACCCTCTGGCACGTCAGCGCCTCGACGAAGCAGCAGAGAAGGCGAAGATCGAACTCTCGACAGCTGTCGACACCGAAGTAAACATCCCATTCATCACTTCGGACGCATCAGGCCCACGCCACCTATTGATTAAACTGAGTCGTGCAAAGCTCGAAGAGCTTTCGGCCGAGTTTATCCAGCGCGCACTCGATATCACCAAGCGCGCAATGGAAGCATCGCCTTTTAAAGTGGGCGACATCCACGAAGTCATCTTGGTAGGCGGCCAAACCCGCATGCCCGCAATGCAGGCCGCAGTAGAAAAATACTTTGGTAAAAAACCAAACATGAGCGTAAACCCCGATGAGGTGGTGGCCATTGGTGCCGCAATCCAGGGCGGTATTTTGGGCGGAGACGTCAAAGACGTGCTGCTTTTGGACGTCATCCCACTTTCCTTGGGTATCGAAACCATGGGCGGCGTTGCAACCAAGTTGATTGAGCGCAACACCACTATTCCTACAAGCCGCTCACAAGTATTCTCGACTGCTGCAGACAACCAAACCTCAGTAGAAATCCACATCACCCAAGGTGAACGCGCAATGGCAGGAGACAACAAGTCACTTGGTCGTTTTGTTTTGGACGGCATCCCACCAGCGCCGCGCGGTTTACCGCAAGTGGAGGTAACCTTTGACGTTGACGCAAACGGCATACTCGCCGTTAAAGCAAAAGACAAAGCAACCAATAAAGAGCAGTCGATCCGCATCGAAGCATCGTCGGGACTCTCTGACACTGACATTGAAAAAATGCGCAAAGACGCAGAGGCAAATGCCGACAGCGATAAAGCAAAAGTAGAGCTGGCAAGTGTGAGAAACGAGGCCGAGCAGACTGTCTATGCAGCTCGCAAAGCATTGACTGACAACAAAGATAAAGTACCTGCAGAACTTGAGACTGCTATTAACGAAAAAGTTGCAGCAGTAGAATCTAAAAAGACATCCGAAAATGCAGCTGAGATAAAAACAGCGGTTACGGAACTTTCGACTGAGCTCTCAAAAGTATACGAGGCTATACAAAAAGCGGCCCCCGCGCCAGAGGCAGGGACCGGTAACACACAGACACCGCCAGACGCCGGAGCAGCATCTCAAGAGCAAAAATAAAAATCATCGAGTAGTCCACATCCGCTTGGCCCAGCGCTGAGTCAGCCTATACTCAAGTTGATCGAGCAAATACTCCAGCAAAGCCCCGGCAGCAACCAGCCCAATCGGCATATAGAGCGGGAGTAGCGACATGAGGTTCCTCCTCGGATGTGTCTTTTGCACAGTTGTACGCCAAAAAAACTATACCACACAGGTGATGTGTGGTATAGTGCGATTCTTGATGTCTACAGAAGTAAAAAAACCCAAGCCAAATATAACCTTGGTGCTTAAGACCTACTGGGGCTATTTGCGGCATTACCCGCTGTTGCTCGGCATTATTTTGACGAGTAGCTTTGTGCTGCAGATAACCAACCTCATTGCGCCGCTGTATATGCGGACGCTCTTTAACACGCTTGCAAACAATGCGCCGAGCGCCGTTGAATTTCATACACTCCTGGCAATTCTTATCATCTTGTCGCTCATTTGGGCGATAGACTGGTTTGCCACGCGCGCGCAGACGTTTACGACAGCGCACATGGAGGCAAAAATAATGGCTGAACTGCAAACAAAAGCGTTTGAGTACTTGCTTGGGCACTCGCACAATTTCTTTACATCTAATTTTGCAGGGTCGCTTACCCATAAAGTAAAACAATTTGCCCGCGCTTTTGAGGTATTGTTTGACGGAATCACGTTTCAATTTCTCCCGACGCTGTTGTTTGTTGCCGGGGCGGTAACGGTACTTTTTATGCGCCACCACACGCTCGGCATACTCCTTGGTGTTTGGTCGGTTGCTTTTATTTGCTTCCAAGTGTGGATAGCGAAAACTCGCCAGCCTATCCGCCTCGAGCGCGCCGAGATGGACACCAAGGTCACTGGCTCGCTTGCCGATGCCATTTCAAACCAGCCCGCAATTGCGCTCTTTGCCGGATCCAAACACGAGCTCGGCCTCTTTGGCAAAGTGATAACACAATGGAGGGAGGCGACGCAGCGTCTGTGGAAAATGGAAGATTGGACATGGGCAGCTATCGGCTTGTTTATGCTCATCATCCAAATTGCGCTCATGTATGGCGCCTTGGTGTATTGGAAGCAAGGGTTGCTTACGGTCGGTGACTTTGTGCTCATACAGGCATATTTGCTGACCACCTTTAACCGACTCATCGGGGTTAACCGTGACCTCCGCGGCTTTTACGGCGCCATAGCAGACGCGAGCGAGACTATTGAGATATTGGAGACGCCGCACGAGGTGGTGGACCGCAAGGGCGCCAAACCGCTTGCCGTACAAAAAGGCACCGTCACCTTTGCTGACGTCCAGTTTGCCTTTAACCCGCAAAATAAAATTCTGGAAAATTTGAAACTGGAAATCCCCGGCGGGCAAAAAGTTGCGCTCGTTGGCCCCTCTGGCGCCGGCAAATCAACTATTACCAAACTGCTTTTGCGCCTCTTTGATGTACAAGGTGGGTCAATACAAATTGACGGGCAAAATATCGCAGCGGTTACTCAGCAAAGCCTGCGCGAAACTATTTCCTTTGTGCCGCAAGAGCCCGTGCTCTTCCATCGCAGCCTAATGGACAACATCCGCTATGGCCGCCGCAATGCAACCGATGCAGAAGTGCTTGAAGCCGCAAAACAGGCGCATTGCCACGAGTTTATCCAGGGACTCCCTGAAAAATATGACACGTTTGTAGGCGAGCGCGGCGTCAAACTCTCGGGCGGGGAGCGGCAGCGCGTGGCAATTGCGCGTGCCATACTCAAAAATTCGCCGATACTCGTGCTCGATGAAGCGACCTCGAGCCTCGACTCAGAGTCTGAGTCGCTCATACAAGATGCACTCGAGACTTTGATGCAAGGCAAAACAGTTATCGTCATCGCACACCGCCTTTCGACCATTATGAAAATGGATAGAATTATCGTGCTAGAAGGCGGTAAAGTCGTTGCCGACGGCACACACGACGAACTCCTCAAAGAAGAAGGTTTGTATCACAAATTATGGAGCATCCAAGCAGGCGGATTTATTGTTGACGAGGAAACAGAGTAGGTTGCAATAACCGACTTTTCTAGTAGAATGTTTACACCATATGTCTACTAAGCGCGATTATTACGAAGTGCTAGGGATCCAAAAAAACGCCTCAAAAGAGGAGGTGAAGAAGGCATTCCACAAACTCGCGCACAAATTCCATCCTGACAAAAGCACGGGTGATGCCGACAAGTTTAAAGAAGTGAGTGAGGCATACAGCATCCTCTCTGACGACAAAAAGCGCGCGGAATACGACTCATACGGACGGGTGTTTAGCGATGGCGCCGGCCCGGGCGCTGGAGGTTTTGGCGGCGCTGGGTTCGATTTTTCTCAATTTCAAGATGCCTTTAACGGATTTGGGTTTGATTTTGGTGAAGGATTTGGAGACTTTTTTGGAGGTGGCGCACGCCAGCGCCGCGGACGTGACGTATCTATAGACCTTGAACTTTCATTCAAAGAATCTATTTTTGGCGTAAAACGCACCGTTTTGCTTGCAAAGACAGCGCAGTGCGAAACATGCCATGGCTCGGGTGCTGCACCAGGGACAGAACTTGAGACGTGCAAGTACTGCAACGGCTCGGGCAAACTCCACGAAACAACGAACTCATTTTTCGGCCAGATCTCGATGCAGAGCCCGTGCCGCCATTGCCACGCAAGCGGCAAGATCCCAAAAGAAAAATGCCACACATGCCGCGGCGAAGGTGTGTACCGCAAACAAGAAGAAGTGGAGATTATGGTACCTCCCGGCATCGAGGGTGGCGAGATGATCCGCCTGACCGGGGCTGGCGAGGCAGTTGCGGGCGGCAGCTCGGGAGACTTGTACGTCAAAGTGCATGTCCAGCCTGATGCGCGGTTTAAAAAAGACGGCCCAAACCTCATTACCGACTTGTCGGTCAAACTCTCTGACGCGCTCCTTGGCGCAGAATACACCGTTGCAACACTCGACGGCGACCAGCCAATATCAGTACCCTCTGGCGTAACCCATGGCGAATTGCTGCGCATCTCAGGCAAAGGGGTGCCAAACAACCGAGGCAAACGCGGCGACCTTTTTATACGTATCAAAATAACCTTGCCGCAAAAACTCTCGCGCGAAGCAAAAAAGTTGATAGAGAAGCTCAAAGAAGAGGGGGTCTAACAGTGTGTAGATTTATCTGTTATATTGAGCGAATATGGCAGAGGCACAAAAACGTATTTTTACTGGTTTTCAAGCGAGTGGGCAATTACACATTGGCAATTACTTTGGCGCTGTCAAACCAAACGTAGATTTGTTTGCTGCACAAAAAGGGCTTTTTATGGTGGCCGACTACCATGCTTTAACCAGCCTTAAAGACCCGGCTAGCCTACGCACCAATATTATAGAGAATGTTAAAGACTATCTTGCGGCAGGGCTCAACCTAGACAACGCGATACTCTTTAAACAATCTGACGTGTCCGAGCATACCGAGTTGGCATGGATATTTAACTGCCTTGTGACCGTGCCGTTTTTGATGCAGGGACATGCCTATAAAGACAAAGTGGCTAAAGGGCTCGAGCCAAACGCCGGACTCTTTACCTACCCCATGCTCATGGCGGCAGACATTTTGCTGTACGACACCGACATTGTGCCCGTGGGCGAAGACCAGCGCCAGCACGTGGAATACGCGCGCGAAGCTGCGGCCAAATTTAACCTCGCCTTTGGCCAGACATTTAAAGAACCTACAGAGGTAATCAGCAAAGCAGTGGGAGTGGTGCCCGGCACCGACGGAAAAAAGATGAGTAAGAGCTATGGCAACACCATACCGCTGTTTGGCAGCAAAGAAGAGATTGCAAAAGCAGTGATGAGCATCGTCACAGACTCAAGCGGTGAGCGCCCAGAAAATGTGTACGCTATACACAAGCTACTGCTCGACCAAAGCGGGTTGGACAAGGTATACAGTAATCCTGCTGTTAAAGGTAAATACAAGCTCATTAAAGAAGCTCTGATAGAAGACCTGGAAGCATTTATTGCCCCAATGCGCGATAGGCGTGCAAACATCAGCGACGAGGATGTTAAAAAAGTTTTGAAAGACGGCGGAGAAAAGGCAAAAGAGATAGCATCGGCAAAAATGGAGGACGTGCGAAAGAAAGTAGGAGTAACACTATAAATTTATAGAAATGCTGCGCATTTATATAATCGTCGTTCACTCGGAAATTAAAATAAATTTTATTTCACTCATTCACTAGATTATGGAACGAACACTCATTGGGGAGTTAACTAGTAAAGTAGGCGAGACTGCACTTATTAAAGGCTGGGTTAGTGTGCGCCGCGACCAGGGCAAGATGGTGTTTTTTGACTTCCGCGACATGTCGGGGGCAGTGCAAGGCGTGGTGTTGCCAGGCAGCGAAGCTATGGAGGTGGCGAAAGAAATCCGCTCGGAGTTTGTGGTGGCGGTGGAGGGCAAGGTCAACAAACGCCCCGAGAAAAATATAAATACAGAGGTCCAAAATGGTGATATTGAACTGGAGATTTTGAAGATTGAGATTTTAGCCGAGTCGCGTGATCTGCCGTTTGAGCTTGGTGCCGACCTCAACATCGACACCTACCTCGACTATTTGCCGTACACACTGCGCCGCGAGCGAGCGCGAGCCACGTTTAAAGTGCAGGCCGAGATAATAAAGGCCTACCGCGCATTCCTAAACGCTGAAAATTTTACCGAATTCCAATCGCCAAAACTCATTGGTGACGACGCAGAGGGAAGTGGCGAGGTGTTTGAAGTTAAATACCTTTACGACAAAGTGGCGCACTTGGCGACCAGCCCACAGCTCTACAAGCAAATAATGGTAGGGGTATTTGAACGCGTCTTTACCACCGGCAACGTCTTCCGCGCAGAGAAACACTCTACAACTCGCCATCTCAACGAGTACACATCAATAGACATCGAGATGGGCTTTATCAAAGACCACACCGACGTGATGGTAATGGAGACAAAGCTTATGCGCTTTATATCCGAGCACTTGCAAAAAACCTGTGCAAAAGAATTTGCCTTGATGGGTTCGGACATCCCCGTCGTACCCGAGACTATTCCCTTTATGAAGCTGCGCGAAGCACAGGAACTTATCTTTAAAGAAACAGGCAAAGATAAACGCCAAGAGCCAGACCTCGAGCCCGAAGATGAGCGATGGCTCTGCGAGTGGAGCAAGCGCGAGCACAACAGCGACTTTGTGTTTGTGACGCACTACCCAGTATCAAAACGCCCATTCTATACCTATGAGGACCCAGAGGATATTGGTTTTACCAAAAGTTTTGACCTCCTCTTCCGCGGGGTAGAAATCACCACAGGTGGCCAGCGCCGCCACAACTACGACAACCTTGTTGCGGGGGCAAAAATGAAAGGCCTCGACCCAGAAAACTTCTCGTACTACTTCCAGGCCTTTAAATATGGCATGCCGCCGCACGGCGGGTGGGGGATGGGTCTTGAGCGCCTTACCGCCAAATTCCTTGGACTCGCAAACGTCAAAGAAGCAGCACTCTTCCCCCGCGACATAAATCGTATCGACACACTGCTTTCCAATAATTCAATTAAATCTTAGACAAATCACCATGAGACTTAGCTTTACCCAAAAACCGATTGATCAAGCCCCAAAGGGCTACACTCGCGTGCGGATTGTGGAAGATGGGCAAAGCAGGTTTGTTGTCGAGGACGGCGTCGAGACTTTGGAAATTGGCTCTAAAAAGTGGAGCGACATAAACCAGCGCAAGTTTATCGTGCTCTGCCGCTCTATTGTTGCTGAGGCAAAAAAGAACAAGCGTACAAAGATTGCGGTGCAGTTGAGCGGCAGCCCATTTCCACAAATAAAGGGCGTACCACTGCCCGAGCTTGGCTCCATCATCGCGCAAGCGTTCGAGATGGCAAACTACGAGCACACTTCCTACAAAACCAAACCAAAAAGTGGTTGGGACGTGATTGAAGAGATTTTGATCTGCGGCGAGACATCAAAAGACATGGTGGCCGGATTTGCACGTGGGCAAACAATCGCAAAAGAGGTCAATACCTGCCGCGAGCTGTGCAACACCCCCGGGGGTGATATGACCCCAAAAACCCTCGCTCAGGCAGCCAAAAAGGCCGTTTTGGGCACTACAGCCTCAGTTAAAGTGCTGGGTGAGAAGGAGATGCAAAAGCTCGGCATGGGGGCTATTTTGGGTATGGCACGAGGCTCGGCCGAAGAGTCGCAGTTTATCATTATGGAATACAAGGGTGGGCACGCATCTCAAAAACCCCTGGTTTTGATTGGTAAAGGTGTAACGTTTGACACCGGCGGGCTCAACATCAAACCCGGCGACCACATGTACGAAATGCATATGGACATGTCGGGCGGCGCTGCCGTCATCCACGCAGTGGCACTAGCGGCCAAACTTAAACTCAAAACAAATGTTGTGGGGCTGGTGCCAGCTATCGAGAACGCTCCTGCAAGTGGGGCGGTGCGGCCAGGGGACATTTTAAAATCGCTCTCGGGCAAAACAATAGAGGTGGTTAACACCGACGCAGAGGGCCGCGTGATTTTGGCCGACGCCATTACGTATGCAAAACGCTATACCCCAAGTGCGGTGGTAGACGTTGCAACACTCACTGGCGCATCACTCGTGGCGCTGGGCACCCAAGCAAGCGGATTTATGACCAACGAGCAAAAACTTACCATTGACGACCATATGCGCTTGGCCGAGGAGAGCGGTGACTATATGTGGCCCCTGCCTATGTGGGATGAGTATGAGGATATGGTAAAAGGCGACTTTGCCGACATCCCAAACATCCCCACAACCGGCAACTCGCGCTATGGTGGGGTCATCGCTGGCGGGATGTTTTTGTGGCAATTTGCCAAAGAGCTTGAGTGCCACTTTACCCACATCGACATGGCACCACGCATGACCTCGGCCCCAGGCGAGCATTTGGCCAAGGGTGCTGCAGGTGCGCCAGTGCGCTTCCTTCTGAAATTAATAGAAAAGGAAGTAAAATAGGAGAGCTGACGCGCAATCAAGCCTTCAGGAGACGAAAATTTCCTGGCTGGAAATTTTCTCTGTCCTCGCGCCGTCGCGCTGTGGATGCTCCTGAAGACTTATTGCGCTGTCGCTCCAAGACTCATGCCCCTTACTGTAAAAACCCCTGTATACGAAGGTCCGCTGGATCTGTTGCTTGATTTGATAGAAAAGCGCAAGCTTTTGATAAACGATATTTCGCTTGCGCAAGTCACCGACGAGTACATTGAGCGAGTCAATGCAATGCATGAGTTGCCAGTGGGCGAGACGACCGAGTTTGTATCGCTTGCCGCAACACTGCTGCTTATTAAGTCGCGGTCTTTGCTGCCCACGCTCACTATTTCTGACGAAGAGTCGCGCGATATCAAAGAGCTCGAGTACCGCCTCTCTCTGTATCAACATATAAAAGAGGCTGCCGCATTGCTGCAAAAAAATTCACGCATGGGCGGCCTCCGCGAGGGTAGCGCGCCTTTGGGCGAGCCGATATTCCTCTTTGACAACAGTATTTCGCTGGCGGCACTCCGCGCCGCAGCAGGGGGGTTGATTGCAGCATTTCCTCAATCTCTCTCTTTGCCAAAAGTCGCAGTCAAAAAAATGGTTTCGCTTGAGGAAACTATAGAAAAACTATCTTCAAGAATCACCTCCGCTTTTAAACTCTCCTTTAAAGAGTTTAGCGGCCACAGCGGCAAAGCAGCGGGGGAGGCAAAACACTCCATTATTATCAGCTTTTTAGCGCTGCTTGAGTTGGTGAAGCAGGGTATAATCAAAGCAAACCAACACGACGACTTCGGCGACATCACGCTGGAGGCGGATTCGGTTTCGACCCCTGTATATGAGTAATCCACCTACCGCACCCACATACGCACTGCAACTTGAAGCGCTGCTTTTTGCTCTTGGCAAACCGCTCTCTCGCACAGAGATACAAAAATTGCTCGAGTGTACGCCAGAGCAGTGTGCCGACACGATAGCGCACCTAGCACAAGCACAAGATCGCGGCATTGTGTTGGTAGATGATGGTGAAATGGTTGAACTGCGCACCAACCCGCAGACCCAAGCGATGCTCGACCGTATATATAAAGATGAGAATGAGCGAGACATCGGCAAAGCAGGGCTAGAGGTTTTAGCAGCAGTGCTGTATCGGGGGCCCCTTACACGCAATGAGATAGATTTCATCCGCGGCGTCAATTCGTCGCAGACGGTGCGCAACTTAACCATGCGCGGCCTTATCCGCAAAGGGGCGCCCGCCTCTGGCCGCAGCGTTATCTACGAGCCAACCACTGAGCTTCTTGCTGCTCTGTCACTCACCACTGTGTCAGATGCGCCCGAGTATGCCTCGCTGCGGTCAACGCTTCAGCAACTCGAGGTTGCGTACAAAGCAGCGCAAACTAATACCGAGCAAGCATGAGCGATTTCTTTTTAAAACTCCAGAGGTCGGTTATTACCTTCTTACTTTCCTTTGGTCTTGTATTTTCAGCATTTGGCGTCGGCGTGGTTGGAGTAGTGTTTCTCTTTCGTACCCAACCAACCACGGAGCCCGTCGTGTTCCCACAACCCTTTACCCTTGCCGATGATGCGATTATCGCTCCAGCCGCAATTGTCTATGACTTAACCGACGGAACTATATTGTTTGCAAAAAATGCAGAAGCGCCGATGCCACTTGCATCACTCACCAAACTAATGACCGCGTATGTTGTACTTGAACATACGGCGACAAACACCTTGGTGACCATCACCCCGCGTGATGTAGCGCTTGCCGGGGAGTGGGGGTTGCGGTCGGGTGACACCATGCCGCTGCGCGATTTGCTTAAACTTGGCCTGGTGGCCTCATCCAATGACGCGATGGCTGCTGCGGCGCATAGTGTTGGCGACTCATACGTTGCTCAGATGAACAGCACGGCCGCGCGGCTCGGCTTATCAAAGACCTACTTTCTCAATCCAACGGGGCTCGATGTAAATCAAGAGACCGCAGGAGGGTATGGGTCGGCCTATGACATGGCCCGCTTAGCAGGCGCATTTTTTACAGAGCACCCGGAGTATTTTTCATTCACGACGCAAAAATCCGTCTCCATTACCGAGGGAGACCGCGTAGTAACCTCACTAGCCACAGCGGCACCCATGCTCGACATACCGGGCTTTTTGGGTGCAAAAACGGGCTATACCCGGCTATCACAGGGCAACTTGGTCGCGATTTTTGACATAGAGATAGGGCACCCTGTTGCGGTGGTCGTGCTTGGATCGACAGAATTAGGTAGATTTACTGACGTGCGTACCCTTATTAATCATATCCGCAGACCATTATGATTGACGCTATTCTCATTTTTATCCCAGCAACGCTCGCATTCCTTATCGGAATCGGTATTACGCCATTTTTGACGCACTTTTTATATAAAAAGAAGATGTGGAAGCCCAAAGCCGGCAAAGTATCGCTCGATGGCACCCCAGCCGAGACTTTTAATCGTCTGCATGAAAGCCGCGATATCGGCACCCCCCGTTTTGGCGGGGTAGTGGTGTGGACAAGCGTGCTCGCTACTGCGGGGCTCCTTTCTGGCCTCGCATTTCTCTTTCCAACAGGGTTTGATGTTTTGAGTTTTGTTAGCCGGGGTCAAACATGGGTGCCGCTGGCAGTACTGGTTATTGGTGCAATTGTTGGGCTGCTCGACGACCTGTTTGCGGTGCAGGGCAAAGTGGGGCTTTCATTGAAAGTCCGTCTGGGTATCATCGGTGTCATCGCATTTTTGTGCGCATATTGGTTTTACGCAAAACTCGATGTATCAAGCATCTCATTCCCATTTTCTGCGGCGCCACTTGAGCTTGGGATGTGGTTTATTCCATTTTTCATTCTCGTTTCGCTGTTCATTTATGCCGGCGGCGTTATTGACGGCATAGACGGCTTGGCTGGAGGGACGTTTGCTACCATTTTTGCAGCCTATGCAGGCATCGCATTTTTTCAAAATCAACTCGACATCGCTGCCCTGTCTGCAGCAATTGCCGGCGGACTTTTAGCATTTTTGTGGTTCAACATCCCGCCGGCACGCTTTTATCTTTCAGAAACCGGCACCATGGGGCTCACCCTGTCGCTCGTGGTCATTGCTTTTTTAACAGACACCTTGGGGGGCGGGCGGGGGATTGTAGTGCTGCCGCTCATTGCTATTCTTTTGGTGGTAACCGTGTTTTCAAATATCATACAGATGGTTGGAAAAAAAATATTCAAGCGCAAAATATTCAAAATAGCGCCGCTGCATCACCACTTTGAGGCACTTGGTTGGCCGCCATACAAAGTCACTATGCGCTACTGGGTAGTCGGCGTACTTGCAGCAATTATGGGCCTTACCGTCGCGCTTTTGTAATACCCCGCCCATGAAAAAAAGTATTGACACACCCTTTCTTCTTACCCTCTGCGCCCTTATCGGGTTTGGGCTGCTTATTTTTACCTCTGCAGCCCTTGGTCTTCTTGCGCGCGACGGAGCGTCCTTCACCTCAGTTGCAGTGAGCCAGCTACTGCTTGGACTGCTCTGTGGCGGCGTTGGGTTAACTTTTTTTTCTCGGATTGATTACCGAATATGGAAGGAATACACGCCGTACTTTTTTGCATTCACCGTTTTTTTAACCTTACTTACTTTTGCACCCTACGTTGGGCTAACGCTCAAGGGCGCATCCCGGTGGGTGCAGATAGGAGGATTCTCTTTCCAGCCGGAAGAGCTGCTCAAATTTTCAACAGTACTTTTTTTATCGGCGCTGTACGCTGCGCGGATAAAGTCAGTAGGGACACTGCGGGGTGGTGTGTTACCACTTGCCCTGGTGGTGGGGGTTGTTGCCGCAATTTTGCTTGCACAACCAAATACTGCCGGTGTCATCATCATCGGTATGACCGCGGCAGGGATTTTTTTTGCAGCCGGAGGACGGATACTCCACATCGGCGCTTTGGTGTTGGTGGGCGTGGTGGCAATGGCAGCAGCAGCCTTTTACTATCCGCACGTGTCCGACCGTATCACCACTTTTCTTGATCATTCAGAAGATCCGCACGGCTCTGGGTATCAAATACAGCAAGCACTCATCGCTGTGGGCTCTGGGCAGGTGACAGGCAGGGGTTTTGGCCAAAGCATCCAAAAATTCTCTTATCTGCCAGAGCCTATTGGCGACTCGATTTTTGCCGTTGCAGGAGAAGAGTTTGGATTTGTCGGCAGCACCATCCTTATCACCCTCTTTGCTGCGCTTGCGATTTTGGGTTTGCGGATAGCAACCCGCGCACCTGACGTCTTTGGTGGACTGTTGGTTGTCGGACTTGTTATACTCATTGTCGGGCAATCGTTTTTTAACATTGCCTCAATTTTAGGAATCGTACCTCTCGTCGGCATCCCCTTAATATTCGTCTCCCACGGTGGCACAGCCCTTGCGATAGCGCTCGCAGAAGTGGGTGTCATCCTTAGCGTTTCAAGGCAAATACGCAAATAACACTTATGAAAATTTTATTTACTGGAGGCGGCACGGGCGGACATTTTTATCCAATTATCGCAGTTGCAGAGGCGCTGCAGGACATGGTGCGCGAGCGAAAGATACTCGAGCCAAATTTATACTACGCAGCGCCAGAGCCCTACGACCAAGAACTCCTTACCGCAAACAACATCACCTTTGTCCCAACTGCCGCAGGCAAGATGCGCCGCTACTTTTCACTCCTTAATGGCATCGACTACATAAAAACTATTTGGGGAACACTGCGTTCCATGGTGCGCATCTTCTTTTTATACCCTGACGTGGTTTTTGCGACGGGTGGGTACGCAAGTTTTCCAACACTGCTTGCCGCGCGGATGTTCCGCATCCCGGTGGTTATTTATGCTACTGATGCAGAGCCCAGCCGCGTCAACATTTGGGCAGGCAAGTTTGCGGTAAAAGTTGCAATCTCTTTTCCAGAAGCCGCAAAATTTTTTCCTGAAAAAACAGTTGCTTTCACCGGCAACCCGTTGCGCAAAGCGGTGTTGCTGCCCGCCCGAGAAGGAGCACATGAATTTCTTAAATTAAATCCTGCGCTGCCAGTGCTTTTGGTGTGGGGCGGGTCGCAAGGGGCGCAGGCGATAAACGAAGTACTGCTCAACGCACTACCTGAACTGCTTAAAAAATACCAAGTAGTGCATCAGACGGGGGAGCTCAATATTGAAGACATGACCGGCCGCGCTAAAGTAGTGTTGGGTCAGACTCCAGAACTTGCAGAGCGTTACAAGCCCTTTGCCTATCTCAACGAACTTGCGATACGTATGGTTGCAGGCGTTGCCGTGTTGGTAGTGTCCCGTGCAGGCGCAGGGAGCATCTTTGAGACCTCAATTTGGGGCCTGCCTTCTATTTTGGTCCCTATCCCAGAGCCAACGTCGCACGACCAAACAAAAAACGCATTCGCCTATGCACGCACGGGCGCCGCAGTAGTGATACAGCAAAACAACCTCACCCCAGGACTTCTGATTTCTGAAATAAATCGCATCCTAGAGCACAAAGACATTGTCGAGCGCATGAGCACTGCTGCGCGCTCCTTTGCACGGCCAGACGCAGCACACGCCGTGGCGGGAGCACTGCTCGACATCGCCTTGTCGCACGAGGAGTAAAAATGTGTTATAATATGGCGCATGAGCAGCGTCATCACGCGTTTTCCCCCAAGCCCGACCGGCCATCTCCATATTGGGGGAGTCCGCACCGCACTCTTTAACTATCTCTTTGCAAAACATCACAAAGGAGTGATGTATCTGCGTTTCGAAGATACCGACCGCGAGCGCTCAAAAAAAGAATACGAGCAGGATATTTTGGACGCACTCCACTGGATGGGAATCCCCTACGACATGCTCGCAACCCCGCGGCAGTCAGAACGCTTGCCTTTGTATAAAGCAGCACTGACCATGCTTATTGAAAAGGGACATGCGTATGAAGCAGAGGAGGCTGAAAATAATCCGGGTAAAAAAGTAGTCCGCTTTAAAAACCCAAACACGGTCATCACTTTCTCTGACCTGGTGCGCGGCGAAGTGACTTTTGATACTACCGATTTAGGAGACTTTGTCATTGCTCGCACAATCGACGAGCCGCTGTACCATTTGGCGGTGGTTGTAGACGACCATGATATGCATATCAGCCATGTTATCCGCGGTGAAGAGCACATTTCAAATACTCCAAGGCAAATACTGACACTTGAGGCTTTAGGATTTGCACGTCCACAGTACGCGCATATACCGCTCATACTTGCACCCGACAAAAGCAAACTATCTAAACGCCACGGGGCAGTGTCTGCAAATGAATACCGCGTCCAAGGGTTTATACCTGAGGCTGTTATAAACTACCTCGCGCTGTTGGGATGGAATCCAGGAGGGGATCGTGAACTCTACACGCTAGAGGAGTTGGTGGAGATATTTTCTCTCGAGCGCGTACACAAAAGCGGTGCTGTTTTTGATATCAAAAAGCTAAAATGGTTTAATCATGAATATCTTAAAAAGCTCTCGGATGCCGCATTTTTAGAACACCTGCATGCTTTTACAGAGGGGCAAACACTGCCCTCATACACGCCGCAGATTATACCGCTACTTAAAGAGCGGGTAGAGACACTCAAAGAGGCAGCAGATGCGGTGGCAAGCGATGAATTTTCTTTTATGGCAGATACTATTGAAACACCATCTCTAACACTCTTACTCCAAGGCGCAAAAGCAGACGCCGCAGCGGTAAAAGAGCACCTACAGAAAGTGGCAGACATACTGACAAGTATGCTGCCCACAGAATGTACTGCAGAAAAAGCAAAGGAAGCATTGTTCCCATACGCGACCGAGGTGGGGAGAAGTGCTGTACTTTGGCCGTTGCGTGTAGCCTTGTCGGGAAAAGAGAAATCTCCTGACCCATTCACCCTTTTGGGCCTTTTGGGGCAAGACCGGGCACTTGCCCGCATTGCGGCAGCTGGCACAGTGCTTTAAAGTAAGGGGATGGTCTCTGTACTCTTGTCTCTACTTTTTTTCTTTGCGCCGGTGGCGCATGCCCAAACCCAAGCAGAGTTGCAGGCGCAAATTGATCAAAGCACATCACAAATCGCGCAGCTTAAAAAAGAAATAGAGCAGCTCCAAGTTGAGCTCAATTCGACCAGCAAGCAAAAGCAGACGCTCCAGAGCGTGGTTGCCGAATTTAATCTCAATATTCAAAAAATCACCAAAAGCATTACGCTCACCAACACGCAGATAGCGCAAAAAGACACCGAGATCCGCCAGCTTGCCGGAAGTATTTCGACAACCGCAAATCGGATGGATACCACGGGGACAGAGGTCGAGGAGTCGCTCCGGCAACTTGCTATACTCGACAACGAACCTATTGTACTTACCTTTATGCGCGGAGACTCTCTGTCGTCATATTTTGACGCAGTAGTAACGTTGACCGCGCTGCGCCTTGAATTAAAAAATAAAATAGGCCAGCTTTCAAACCTCAAAACTAATCTGACGTCCAGTAAAACAACAGCCGAGCAAAAGCGTAGCGAACTGGCAGCACTTAAAAATAATTTGGCCGAGCAAAAACAGAGCCTCGCCATTGCCCGAGACGCACAGAACCAAATCCTGACTCAGACAAAAAATAAAGAATCTAACTACCAAGCACTCCTTGCAGAAAAAAAGGCGCAGGAAGCAAAATTCGAGCAAGACCTGCTCAACTATGCGCTCCAACTAAATAAAAAATTAGACACGGGCAGCGTGCCCCAGGCGGGGAGTGGGGTGCTGCGCTGGCCGGTAGATAGTCCCTACATCACACAATATTTCGGCAATACACCGTTTGCCACCGCAAATGCCTCTGTATATGGCAACAAAGGACATAACGCGATAGATCTTCGTGCCCCGGTGGGCACCCTGATCCGCGCTGCTCGACAAGGCGTGGTGCTGGGTACCGGCAACACCGACCTCACCTGCAATGGCGCATCCTTTGGAAAATGGGTGTTTATTAAGCACGACAACGGCCTTTCAACCGTATATGCCCACCTCTCGACAATTAGCGTCGCTGAAGGCCAGAGTGTCGCCGCAGGGCAGGTAATTGGCTACTCTGGCATCACCGGCTATGCAACTGGACCGCACTTGCACTTTGGTGTGTACGCATCGGAAGGGTCCCAAGTTGCCACCCTTAAAAGCAATGGGTGCAAAGGGCGCATCTACACCGTGCCTTTGGTGACCGACCCTAAAGCATATTTGAATCCACTGTCATATTTACCGGCGCTCTAAGTAGCTAGCTTATCCCCACAAATCTCTTTTCGTCGCGAGTAAGAGGGCGCATACTATGAGCAGCGGATGCCTGCCTGCATACAGCGGGAGACAGGGTCGAGCCGCATTCAGAGTAATTTCCTATATACAATATATGAAAATAGTACACACAGTCGGGTTTCTTCTGGTTATCGTGGGCGCCTTAAACTGGGGTCTTATCGGTTTGGGTTGGTTCATGAATGGCGCAGACTGGAACATCGTACACATGATTGTCGGCTCATCAATGCAGCTCGAAGCAGCAGTCTACGTCTTGGTTGGCCTCTCAGCTATTTGGCTGCTGGTCATGCACAAGAAAGAGTGCAAAATGTGCATGGGTCGATAAGCATACTTTCTACATCAGAGAGTTTTATGGTACACTGCCGGGGTAATGACTCCGGCAGTTTCCATTTCTAGCCTCCGCAAAACCTACGACAGCGGCACTGAAGCCCTTAAAGGGGTCGACCTAAAAATAGAGCAGGGCGACTTTTTTGCGCTCTTGGGGCCAAACGGGGCAGGGAAGACCACAATGATTGGTATTTTGTCTGGCTTGGTCACCAAAACCAGCGGCACCGTGGAGGTCTTTGGCACTTCAACCGACACTGACGCACCAAAAGCCAAAACACACATAGGCTTGGTGCCACAAGAATTTAATTTTAATATTTTTGCAAAAGTAATCGACATCGTGGTTACCCAAGCAGGCTACTATGGTATCCCTCGCAAAGAGGCGCTTGCCCGCGCAGAGGAGCTGCTGAAGGAATTGGGGCTTTGGGACAAACGCAACGAGCCTTCGCAAAAACTCTCGGGCGGCATGAAGCGCCGTTTGATGATTGCACGCGGGCTGGTGCACGCGCCTCGGCTGCTCATACTCGACGAGCCCACCGCAGGAGTTGATGTTGAGATGCGTCGCGGGATGTGGGAGTTTTTGCGCAAACTCAATGCCAGTGGGACAACCATCATTTTGACCACACACTACTTGGAAGAGGCTGAAGACTTGTGCCGCAACGTCGCCATCATTAACCACGGTGAAATCCGCGTAAACGAGTCTATGCAGAGCCTGCTTGAACGTCATGGAAAAGATAAACTTGAAAACGTGTACCTAGAGCTCATTCGCCAAAATACCATATGACTCCACAAAAAATTGCCATAGCCTACTACACCATGTTGCGCGCCGAGTTTGTGCGCATTATACGCATCTGGTCACAGACGCTGCTGCCACCCATTGTCACCACCACACTGTACTTTGTGGTGTTTGGTAAATTTATCGGCTCACAATTGGCGCCCATAGACGGGTTTGCGTACATTCAATTTATCGTGCCAGGCCTCATTATGATGGCAATCATCACGAGCTCGTACATGAACACGGTCTCGACTTTTTACTTTGCAAAATGGACGCGCACACTGGATGAGATTTTAGTCTCGCCGATGCCAAACTGGACTGTCATTGTGGGGTTTGTCAGTGGGGGAGTTTTGCGCGGACTGTTGGTGGGAATATTAGTACTTATTGTCTCTCTCTTTTTTACCCATCTCGCGATATTTAATATCGTGGTGCTCATCCTTGCAGCAGTGCTTACCTCGGTACTTTTTTCTCTGGGCGGGCTCATTAACGGCGTCTTTGCCAAGGGGTTTGACGGCATCTCTATAGTCCCTACATTCGTCCTGACCCCACTGACCTACCTAGGCGGCATCTTTTACTCTATAGACCAATTCTCGCCGTTTTGGCAAAACGTGTCGCTGTTTAACCCAATCCTCTACATGATCAATGCTTTCCGCTATGGATTCCTTGGCATCAGCGATATCAATATCTGGACTTGTTTTGGTGTGCTGCTTGGCATGATGGCGCTCTTTGTCGGCATCATTTTGTACCTCTTTAGGAAAGGTGTTGGGGTCAAAAACTAAATCTCTACTTCTTTTTTCTGGGATCTTTTTCTTCTACCAAGAGTAAAATCTTTCTTTCAATTTGGGCAGTGGGACGCAGGGTGCGGAGTATATTTTTTGGCGCAGCAGGGAAGTGGGGTGCGGTATCTAAGTCCTCTGCCACCCACTCTAAATCCTCTTCTACTGTAAGCCAACGCTCCGGGGGGTACTGCCGCATATCAAAAGGCTTGGAGTATGCCAGCATGGTCTTGCGGCCGTCGGACATGGTGTACTCGTGGAAGTAGGACATCGCCAGCTCGCGCGGACTGCTGTACACGCCGTCGCGCCAGCGCAGCATGGCGTGGTTTGTTTTGCTGAGCGCCCCCCATAAATTATTTTCCTTGAAAATTGCAACAACATGGTCTTCGTCATATTCGCGGGTTTGGAAGTCCATAAGGTATGGCGGGCGGCCATGGTACGCCAGTGCAGCCGCGGCCAACAGTGCTGCCTCGATGCAGTGCGCCCTCCCCGTGCGCATCACCCTGCGCGGCGACATCAACGTCTCGCCATCGACTTCAAAATTTACTTTGAGTGTATCTAGATAGTCTTGAATCTTTTTTGGAGTCGAGAGTTTCTGCAGCAACTTCCGCTCTGCAGGGGACAGTAGAGCCTGCATCTGCTCCTTGTACTTCTTTACATCCATGGAGACATCTTACCACTTGCTCTATACACCAACCACAGGAAGCGACCTCTAACAAATTAAGTATGTGTTGCATTTCCACACCACCATAAAAACAAAAGGAGCTGCAGATTGGTGACTTGATATATCAAGTCACTTTACGT
>CAYGHD010000005.1:0-43972 GCA_964349675.1 uncultured Candidatus Saccharibacteria bacterium | reverse complement strand
GTATTTATTTTTTCTATCCCCTCGGCAAAACGCACCTCGAGCGTTTGGTTTAGATCTGTAATAAGCGTACGGAGCGACTCGGCTGACGCACCTAAATCTGCAAGTTCCCGACTCAAAAACTCTTCGCGCGCAAGAGTCTCCTCATGCTCTTTCATAATCTCGCTCGCATTGCTCGCACCCGTTTCCTCTAACCGGATTTTAAGACGCTCGAGTTTTCGGCGGCGTTCCTCCTGTACTACACGAGGCTCGTCCACCGCATCACTGTCGGGCGCTGGCTCGCCTTGCGAATCAAGGATGGCGTGGTCTTCATATAATGCAGCGGCATTCCCCACTAACACAAGCGCTTCGCCAACCTCCATCCGAAAGGCTTCATGCTCTTTTGCAAGCAGCTGTTGCCGCGCCGAACAAGCGTGCAGGAGCGACGAGAGTTCGTTGCGGCGCGCCATGGCAGCAAAGAGTTCCCGCTCGCCTTCTCGATTCGCATCTTTTTCATTTTCAATTTTTTTGCGGAGCAACCCGACGGCAGCAGTAATTCCTTCTTCCTCTGCATTAAGCGCTAAAATCGACTCTTCAAGGGCTCGCTTGGTGGCAGCAAGCTCTTCAAGAGAGTGTGTTGGCGTCTGCGCAGTGTGGACTAGGCCAGACAAAAAGTCTTGGGTAAAAACCATGAGCGCTTGTACGCGCTCGCGTACTGCCGCCCCATCCAAGGTAAGCACGTCGGCAAGCCCGCGCTCAAGGTGCTCTGCAAAGGTGCGCACACGCTCCCCCGGCACCACACTGGCGACGACTTTTGCAATATGTTCGTGCGCGGTAATCTCGCCCTCAACTCTTCCTAAATCACGCAGCGTCTTGTCACGCGCCTGTGCAACACGTCGTGCGTTTGACTCGAGTGCCAACAACTCAGTAGCCCCCGCATCATGTTGTTTTTTACCAAGATCATCCTTTAGATGCGCGATAGTTGCATCAATTGCAGAAAATTCTTCCTGAAGCGGCAGCTGCTCTTCTTGCAACAATCCTTCTGATACACGCAGATATACGCTTTCTCGCTTAAAGTAATCTTTGTATGCGTCGAGTAATTGCCCGCGCAATTTCTCTGAGTCCTCTATCTTTTTTACTTGGGCGTTTAAAAAGCGCAGATGCGGCGCAAGCTCGCGCCGCAGCCCCTCGACCTCGCGCATGTTTTCCGCAGTTTTATCAAGCTTTTTTTCTGCTTCAATTTTTTTATACAAATAGGCCGTAAGACCAAGCCCGTCTTCGATCATCTGCCGGCGTTCTTTTATCGATGCGCTCAGCACCCGGTCCGCCTCGCCTTGAGAGATAATATGATGGCCTGACGAGCCAATATTCGCTTGGCTCAAAAGTTCAGCAACGTCGCGCAGCCGAACCACCGAGCCATTAAGCAGATATTCGTTGCCGCCGTCCCGATGCACCACCCGCTCAATCGACACCTCATCAAAATCCAAATTAAGCGCCCGGTCTGTATTATCAAAAACAAGTTTGACCGATGCTCGCCCTGCCCGGGGTGTCGAGGTTGAGCCATTCCAAATCATGTCTTCGCCGCGCTTGCCGCGCATAGACTTCATCGACTGTTCACCCAACACAAAGCGGAACGACTCTGCAGCATTGCTTTTACCTGAGCCGTTTGGGCCTACAATAGAGGTAATCGCAGAGGCAAATTGCAGCTCCGTTTTTTTTGCAAACGACTTAAACCCGTTCAACTCTATCGACTTCAGCCGCATCTGCAAAGTATAACTCATTCCCCGATACTCTGGTCAGGGTTACCACCCCTTTAATTCAAGTGCGGTACGCGCCGCAGTCTGCTCGGCTTCTTGTTTTGATTTGCCGCTCCCTTCTGCAAGCAAGACGTCTTTTGCATATACACCAACAATGAAGTGTTTGTCGTGGTCCGGACCGGTCTCTTTAAGTACCGAGTAGTATGGCGTCGCGCCCTCTACCTCTTGCACTTTTTCCTGCAACGCAGACTTTGCATCCTGCCAGAGACGCTTCTGTACAATGTCGTCTATCTTTGGAAACAAGTATTTTTTTATAAACTTTTCTGCAGCATCATACCCTTGGTCAAGATAGAGCGCACCAATAAGCGCTTCAATAGCGTTCGCCAAGAGCACTTGCCGCGCGCGGCCATTGTCTTTTGCTTCGCCGCGACTGAGCAGCAAGTAGTCATTCATACCAATCGCTGCCGCAATTTCCGACAGAGTCACCGCGTTCACCAGCGCCGCACGATATGCGGTCAAATCTCCCTCAGGAGAATCTGGATACTTCTCATACAAAAAGTGGGTTGCAACAAGCTCGAGCACCGCGTCGCCCAAAAACTCCAGACGCTCGTTGTGCCCCTCCACTTCGCCACGGTGCTCGTTTAAGTATGAGCGGTGCGTAAACGCCCGGCGCAAAAGCGCCTGGTCATCAAACGAGACACCGATTTTCTCCTCGAATGTCTTAAAATCTTTGTCCATATACTATCGTTTTTTATGGGTTGCAGTAAGTTTTTGTATTGCTTTGGTGACAATGGGGAGCATGTCGTCGTAAAAATTGAGCTCGAGCGTGTCGGGGAGTCGAAACCACTTTGCATCATCAAGCCCGCCTTTTTTTGCAAGTTCAATATCAGTAAACGGCGACTCCGCAAGAAAGTACGTCACATGTTTGCGCTTTTTGCCCGCCTCGGGGTCGCTCGCAACGTATTCGTTTTCTCCAAGACGCTCCTTGGGTTCAATGGTGAGTCCTATCTCCTCTTTAATTTTACGGACCACACCCGCCTCAACAGTCTCTTCTGGAGTTAGTTTACCTTTTGACAGTGTCCAGTGGCCAAAAATGTCGTGAACGAGCGCAAGGTAGATGTCAGCACCCTGCTTTGCATAAACCACCGCGCCTACCAAACGCTCGAGTGGCAGTTGGTCGTATGGCACGTCCTTTTTCTTTTTAGAGACTTCGTCTTTGCCTGGCTCGCCCAACTCTTTGTACACAGCGCCGAGCACTCCGTTGACAAAACGTCCGCTGTTTTCACCGCCAAAGCTTTTTGCCAACTCTATCGCTTCGTTTATTGCAACTTTAGCGGGCACTTTTTCTCTATCTGCAAAGAGCAGTTCATAGAGACCCAGTCTGAGCACGTTGCGGTCAACAAGCGCGATACGGTCAAGCGGCCACTCAGGGGCAGCTTTTGCAATAACCAAATCCAAATCATCTTTGCGCTCAATAGCGCCAACCAACAACTCTTCCATAAAAGGCATATCCCCCGCAGATGGCGCAAACTCTTGCGCATTGCGCGCCAACACCTCTTGAGCCACAGCAGGTGCTGCGTTACGAAAGTCCCACTCGAAGAGTGTTTGGAGTACCACTGACCTGGACAGGTGCCGGTTTGCCATATATTAAAGAAACGTCCGTAAAGAACCTCCATTGCACAAAAAAACGAGAACGCACCCAAAGAAACAGATCAATTATTTTTGGACCGCTTCTTTCTTTGCCTTCTTGGCGGTTTTTGCCTGCGCTTTTGCAGCAACATCAACAACAACACGCCCACGGTATCGGCCACATGATGCGCACGCCCGGTGCGACACGCGGACAGCCCCACACTCGCATGTTGCGATCGTTTGGGCCTTGAGGGCGTGGTGCGAACGGCGATTTGCCGTGTGCGCGCGTGTGTGTCTCATGCGAACTACCATACGAGGGACTATAGCAAAAAAGGCCAAAAAAGTAAATACGGCCTGTGTATTACCACAGGCCGCTTAGGCTCACCTCAAGTGTTCTTGGAGCGAGGCAGGTATGAAACGCAGCCGCCCTGCGCCCCAGGCACAAACCGCTCGCATAGCGCAAACGGCGACTCCGTTACCGCCCAAAGGTTGAGGGGCGACTGATGCTGGCATCCGTCGCATTGCACCTCCGTTGCATTGGAGGCAACACCCTTCAGCAGCGTGCGCATCAGCGTTTGCATATCCCCTTGCGGGGGCGGAACATCCATAGAAATTTCCGTCAACGCATCCTCCGTTGTTTGTGTATCGAAAACTTCGAGCAGCGCTTTGCGATTTGAAACCAAAGGTCACTTCTCCGAGAGACAACATATCACAAAAATGTCTTTCTGTGTAGGGTACTTGGCCCTTGCCGCAACAGTACTGTGTAGTGCGCTTTTGTCCCGTACCCTTTATGCACTTCAAATTGGTATCCGGGGAAACGTCTTGCGGCTCGCACCATACAACGGTCGCGCACCACTTTTGCAGCGATAGACGCGAGTGATATCACCGACTCTGTCGCATCACCGCGGATAATTGTCTTTTGTGTGTACTGGGGTGGAGCGTAGAGCGACCCGTCCAAAAATACTTCGAACGTACGCTCAGGCAGCACTGCGGTAAGTTTTGCCAACCCTCGGTTCAACGCTCTGGCTATTGCGCGAGTGATGCCTATACGGTCAATACATGCAGCGGTTGAAAACTCCACCACAAACGAAACTTCTCCTCTTTTAACCGCAGCTTCCAGTAGCGCGAATAGCGCTTCGCGCTTTTTTGGCGACAGTTTTTTAGAGTCCGCAACGCCGGGAAAGTGTTTTTTAACGCTATACCCTCGCGGCACAGCAACTAAACCAACCGCAACAGGCCCTGCCAAAGGCCCCCGCCCCGCTTCATCAACGCCGACTAAAAAACGCTTCATATTTTTTATAGTATAGAGGTATACTCACTCTATGTCCGCACCCTTTACCCATCTGCATGTCCACTCACACTACTCATTGCTTCAAGCACTCCCCAAAATCCCCGACCTTGTTGCCGCAGCGAAAGCACAAGGGCTCCAGAGCCTTGCGTTGACTGACCTAGGCAATCTCTACGGCGCAATCGAGTTTTATCAAGAATGCACTAAAGCGGGCATCAAGCCGATTATTGGGGTTGATATGGCACTTGCCGCACCCGACAACGCCTCAGCGCAGTCTGGCGGAAGACTCATACTGCTTGCAGAAACGCAAGAGGGGTATAAAAACCTACTAGGGCTTATTACCGACGCAAACATGGCCGAGCACGATGGTGAGCCAAAAGCAACTCGCGATATGCTCGTGCGCTACAAAGAGGGCATTATTGCGCTGGCACCAAAACAATACAAAGAGCAGCTTTCAAAATATACAGATATTTTTGGTGACGACCATTTTTATACCGACATCCCCATGCAAGAAGTGTACTATCTAGAACCTGGCGACCGCCGTGCATGGGAGACGCTGCGCGCCATCGGCAACCACGGACCCTCCGACAATGCCTTAGAAGAAGATGAAGATTTTCACCTGCATACCCCCGAGCACATGCACGAGCTCTACAGTGAAGAGGCGCTTACAAAAACAAACACTCTTGCAGCGCGCTGTACTGTAGAACTTACACTGGGCAAATTTATCTTCCCTGAGTTTCCCCTACCCCAAGGCAAAACTGCCGACGATGTGTTGCGAGATTTATGTTTAGCGGGCCTCCGGGTGCGCGGCCTCGACAAAAATGCGGCCGCACTAGAGCGCCTTGAGTATGAGCTTGGCATAATCAAATTCAAAGGCTATGCAGCATACTTTTTGGTGGTGGAAGACTTGATACGCTTTGCCAGCGAAAACGGTATTTACACCAACATCCGCGGCTCGGTCGCAGGCTCTATGACCACGTACGTGCTGCAAATTACAAAAATCGACCCGCTCGAATATAAAATCCCTTTTGAGCGATTTTTAAATCCCGAACGTCCCAGCGCCCCCGACATCGACATGGACTTTGCCGACGACCGGCGCGATGAAGTCATCGACTACGCCCGTCGCAAATATGGTGCGACTCACGTGGCGCAGATCGGCACGTTTGGTACCATGCTTGCCCGCGGCGTCGTACGCGACGTTGCCCGTGCACTTGGCTACCCGTATGGCCTGGGCGACCATATTGCAAAAGAAATTCCTATGGGCAGCCAGGGCTTCCCTATGACGCTCGACCGTGCACTCACCGAAAACCCAGAACTTGCCAAATTCTACAAAGCAGAAGCGGATGTGCGAAATATTATCGACCTTGGTAAAAAAATAGAAGGATGTGTACGCCACGTTGGGGTACATGCAGCTGGCGTGGTTATCGCACCTAAACCCTTGGTCGAATATGCACCACTGCAGTTTGACCCCAAGGGGGGCAAAATTATTACCCAGTACGACATGTACTCGGTGGGAGAAGACGGTGTAGGACTTACCAAATTTGATTTCTTGGGTATCCGCAACTTGACCATTTTGGCAAACGCAGTGTCTTTGGTAAACAAACTCCGCGGCACTACCCTCGACATCGAGACAATTCCCATGGACGACCCGAAAACATTTGAGATGCTGACCCGTGGCGACACGGAAGCAACATTCCAACTAAACGGCGCCGGTATGACACGCTTCCTTAAAGAGCTGAAGCCAACGTCAATACACGACATCAACGCAATGGTGGCACTGTACCGCCCAGGCCCCATGCAATTTATCCCCAATTATATCGAGCGCAAACACAACCCGGCACTCATCTCGTACCTCGACCCTGCTATGGAGCCGATACTCAAACAAACGCACGGCATTTTGGTGTACCAAGATGACCTATTGATAATGGCGCATGAACTTGCCGGCTACAGTTGGGGCGAAGTAGATAAATTCCGCAAAGCCGTGGGTAAAAAAATCCCCGAGGAAATGGCAAAACAAAAAGAGCACTTTATCGAGGGTTGCGTCGAGCATTCAAAGTGGGGGCGCGCAAAGGCAGAGCGCGTGTGGGCCTGGATAGAACCTTTTGCTGCATACGGATTTAACAAAGCACACTCGGCAAGCTATGGCCGCGTTGCATATCAAACCGCCTACATGAAAGCAAACTTCCCTGTCGAATATATGACCGCCGTACTCACCGCAGAGTCGGGCGACGTCGACACTATTTCTATTATGGTCGCCGAATGTAAGCGCCTCGGCATCTCAGTATTGCCGCCTGACATTAACGAAAGTATGGGCGACTTTACCGTAGTGGGCGATGCTATACGCTTTGGACTACATTCGATTAAAAATTTTGGTTCGGGTGTTGGTGACTCGATAATTAAAGAGCGCAAAGAAAATGGTCCATTTACCTCGCTGTCTGAATTTTTGCGTCGTGTGACCAACCAAAACCTCAATAAAAAAGGCCTGGAATCTTTGATTAAATGCGGCGCCTTGGACAGCTTTGGCGAGCGCGGGCATATGATGAGCAATATAGAGCTGTTGCTGCAATACCACCGCGACGCGGGCAAAGACACGAGCCAAGACTCTTTGTTTGCCAGCGGCGACACTGAAGACGTGCGTATGCAACCCGCACCCGAGGCCCCTATGACAGAAAAATTGGCATGGGAAAAAGAACTACTAGGACTGTATGTCTCGGGCCACCCGCTAGACCAGTTTAGAGAAAAACTTGCCACGCGCACCATGACACTGAGCCAGATGAAGCAGCGCATTATGCCTGGGCAAACGCTGGTAGCAGCCGGCATGGTCGAGGATGTACGCGTGATATTGACCCGCGGAGGAGATCAGATGGCGTTTATTAAATTGGCAGACTTTGATGGGTCAATTGAGGCAGTGGTCTTCCCTAAAAACTATGCCGAACATAAAGATATAATCCGCGCCGAAAACTGCATCGCTCTTAAAGGCAAACTCTCTAACAGAAACGGCGAGTTGTCAGTGATTGCCGAAGCGGTTAAAGCGTTGTAATCTCTACCTTATATGGAAGAACGAGATCATAAAAAAATAGGTCCGGAGCTGGAGCTTTTTTATATTGACCCAGTTGTCGGCAAAGGCTTGCCTATGTTTCTCCCCAAAGGAAGCATCGTTAAGCGCGAGCTTGAAAAATTTGTCATTGAAGAAGAGACGAAACGCGGATATCTGCACGTGGAAACTCCCGATCTCGCTCGGTTGGAATTGTACGAAAAGAGCGGTCACTATCCGCACTATAAAGACTCGATGTACGCACCAATCGAGATAGATGAAGACCGATTTATGCTGCGTCCCATGACCTGCCCGCATCATTTTCAGCTGTTTCTTTCTCGGCCTCATAGCTACAAAGAAGCACCGATGCGCATTGCCGAACTGGCGCAACTATACCGGTACGAGCAGTCAGGAGAATTAATGGGCCTTATCCGCACCAGAAGCTTTTGCCTCGCTGATGCACACATTATTTGTGCATCAGAAGAACAAGCAATGGGTGAGATAAACGGAGCACTTGATCTGATTGAATATGCAAACGGTGTTTTTGGGCTGCAGCTCGGTGTCGACTACCACTATCGACTCTCTCTTGGCGACCGCACCAACACCGAGAAGTATTATAAAAACGATGCTGCATGGGAAAAAGGAGAATCACTACTTCGTGACTTGATGGAAAAGCGCGGCTCTGAGTTTGAAGAAGCAAAAGATGAAGCAGCGTTTTATGGCCCCAAAATCGATGTGCAGATGAAAAACGCAAACGGGAAAGAGGATACTGCGTTTACAGTGCAATATGACTTCTGCATGCCCGACCGTTTTGACCTCACTTATATCGCAGAAGACGGAAAACCGAAGCGTGCGTTTGTTGTACATCGATCTTCTATCGGTTCTATTGGCCGTACCATGGCCTTCTTGATAGAAAAATATGCAGGCGCGTTCCCTACTTGGCTCTCTCCGGTACAGGCGCGCATACTTCCCATTACTGACGCACACATTCCTTTTGCGCAAGAAGTTCTTACTGCACTAAAGACAGCGGGCATCCGTGCCGAAGTAGACGAGTCGAGCGAAACGCTCGGCAAGAAAATCCGCGAAGCAAAGACGCACAAAATCCCCTACCTACTTGTGATTGGTGACCAAGAAGTTGCAAACAGTACCGCAACACTCGAGGGTCGCGAAGGAAAAATCGGTGCACTTTCAATTGAAGCTATTGTTGAGCGGCTCGTCACTGAAATCAAGGACCGCGCTTAGTGCGCGCCAATGCGCTCCAACTGTGCCGCGATGAATGGGTCAGCCGCTTCTATCGCTGTATTTTTTTCTACCTGCTGATGCACCACATGATTGGTTAGATGATGCTCCGCATGCGCTGTATGCACTTGTGCAGGCACTGCCCCGCCAAACAATGACCGGCGGAACCAGCGCGCCATATCGTTATACACCCGACGCACCGCAAGCAAATACGCTGCGAAGACAGACCACAATATCAGGAAGCTCCAATACAATACTTTGCCATATGACCCAAGCTCAAGGCCGGTGTAGGGCACTGCAGACAATGTGACGTATGGGTCGTTTGTGTATGTAGGGTACGTTGGTTGATATGCTGGAGGATAATACGGAGGCTGCACTGGTGGCTGGTAGTATCCAGTATTCCCCACCACTTGTACAAAGGCCGAGCAAGTTACCTGCTGACCATTTTGGCCAGTAAAGGTCGCCGAGTAGGTGGTTGATTGTGACGGATACACATACGACGAGCCTGCTGTGGCAACACTCCCCACCGAGGCAATCCACCCCGACACGGTGTAGTTGCTCGACCAATAAAGACGCGCTGATTGCCCGTACGAGATTGTCGTTGGATATACCGACAGCGTACAGGTTGGGTATTGGTACGTTGGATAGTGCGGCTGCGGATATACGTAGTCGCGAATATAGTTGTAGATCGGCGGTATATAGGTATTGGTATTTATGTTTGTGTTGGTGTTGGTGTTCGTATTTGTGTTGGTAACCGTGCTCACTGAGCTGTTATTGGTATACGTAGTATTTGCATTTACAACCGAGTGATTATCTATCGTCGTGTTGCAGTTGTTGGTACCAACACAAACATTGTTTGTGTGCGTTACCGGCACAACGCAATGTGGGTACACGCCCGTAGTGCCTGTTGGGCAGTGTGGTGTTGGAACAACACAATGTGGATAGGTACCAGTCGTCCCTGTTGGGCATACTGGCTGCGGGACAACACAGTTTGGGTACGTGCCCGTAGTGCCCTGAGGACACAAGGGTTGTGGAGTAACGCAGTTTGGATATACGCCAGTAGTGCCTGTTGGGCACACTGGTGGAGGTACCGTAGGGGCGCAAGGGCCGTCACCCATACGCACAAAGCGATACTGAATAGGATTGGTGTTTGTCGTCTTTTCCCACCACTGCCAGCGATTTCCGTTTGGATCATCACCGCCTGTGCAGTATGGTATCCAGTTTGGCTGCACCTGCGGAATGTAGGGCACATACGCTTGATACGCTTCCGAACCGCCAAAGTCATAGCCGCCAAAGTCGCCCGGGGAACCTCCGAGGTCATTTGTAGCGCCGCCGCAGTCGCCGCAGCCACCACCCGCACCGCTAGCCGGGTCGCCGCCATCGGCCCCACCACCGTCGCCACCACCACTATCATTACCGCCGCCGGCACCGCTACCGTTGTCGCCGCCATCGCTACTATCTGCCTGCGCGTATGCGGCAAACAGTGACGCCTCAGGCCCGGGAACAAAACTCTGTGAAAAATGCACTACCAAGTACGCAGCAAAAACGACACTCCAAAACAAGAGTGCTGCAGCAGCTATTTTTTTTGTCCCGGATTTCATACGGTGTGTGCTAAAAGTTATCATTAATTGTTTTTATACCCTTCCTCCTATAAAAGTCGATCTGTATCGGCTCTTAACAAGAGGCCGGGGCGGAGCCGAAGCTCCAAACCCCAAACCAGTTTAATCGTCCTACTTCCGACACTCAATACAGGGGATGCATTCAAGTTGCGTCCCCAGCCGGTAGCGGCGGAATGTCCAGTTGCCGCAGGCAAACGGGAGACAGAGCTCGAAGATCTCGCTCCCCCGTATCGCCACATAGACCCGCATCTGGCGCGAGATGTGCGCGGGCCACCAAAACAGCTCAACGACTACCCTCTCCTCCACCGTGCCCTTGCCGGACATCATGTAGTCAAAGGGCTCACCGTCTTGGATGGTTGCTGGGGAGTAGAGGCCAGCACGTACGTGCCCCAACAGCTCAGCAACGACATCAGCGGGTATTTGCCCTTTGCGTTGAAACGCATCGAGCGCCTGCCTGACCGTGCCGGTGTATTGGTTGCCGCCCGGATTCCACCAGTGGAAACGCCCGTCTTTGGGGAAGGTGGGCCAGGGTGGCGCACCAAACCCATGCACCGGCAGCAGCACGCAGAGCATGCTGCTGCCGAGCAACAGACGCCGTTTCATGGACCATCCGCATCAGCGCTGTCCGCGCTGTCCACGTTTTTTGCGCGAGCGGCGGCAATGATGCCAAACAGTACCCCGCCTTTGCCTTGGATCGCGCGGTCGCCTGCGTGATTTTGGACATCACACAGCGTGTTCTTCATCCCCTTGAGCATGCCCTTGGTAATCTCGGGCGCAAACAGGATGTCGACGCTCGACGTGGTGCAGACCACCAGCTCGCGCACCGCGAGCGGTGCGCGCGGGAAGACGACTCCGCCTTGCCCAAGCCCCGTCCCGCTGCGGATGGGGATGAGCACCTCGAGAGCATGCTTCCCCAGCCGCGTGATTTTTGCCAATCCGGCGCAATACCCGCGGCCAAACTTGACCAGCACGTAGTCCGGGATGAGCGCCGTGTCGGTGACGTTGTTGAGATACACGCGCTGCGCTTGCGTGCCCCTGAAGCGCTCGACCTTTCCGGCCTGAGCCGCAGTGTGCAGCGGGTAGGAATAGTCTCCGTACGCCGCCTTTGCGCCGCCAGCTCCGGCAATGACCTGGGCAACGCCCGGGCCAAACTCGACCAACGTGTGGTCGATAGCGAAGCGATCTTGGGTGTAGAAAAGCTCTTCACCCTCCACGCACGTCATTTCCGGCACAGCCCCCGCTTTGAGGCGGGCAAACGGCTCAGCAGGCGTATGCATCTGCGTGCTACAGCCGGCAAGCGCCAGCAGCAACACCGCGAGACGAGCAAACGTGAACATGTTTCTACCTCATATACCTGTTGTGGTGCGCCCATGTGTAATGAACGCTTCTAATGAAATTTTACCAGTTTTTTTAAATTATGCAATATAGACAGAGTGCAAATTCGTGTCTTTATATATACAAAATCCCCCACCAAATACTCGGCGGAGGATCTTGTATGACGCTCTTTGTTTAGGCAACCTTCCCACCTGGGAAGATCTGCGACATAACAAAGTCATCTGTTTTGTCGAAGTTTTTGATTGGCGCACGTTGCACCGGCGTGTACGTGACAAGCGGCGTCGCTGCTGCGGCAGGCACTGCCCCACCAAGCAAGAATATTTTTGCGCGGCTAAGCAGTGTGTTTTGGATGCGCTTTACGAAGACCAAGTACGACATCGCGATGGCAAAGAGTGCGAGCGCTGACCAGTAGATAACCGTGCCATACGGCCCAAGCTCAAGACCAGTGTATGGAATCGCCGCAAGCGACACATACGGGTCGGTGCTTACCGATGCAATGGGTTGATAGTACGACGGCTGATAATAGGGCTGGTAGTACGTTGGCTGCGGCTGCGTGTAGGTGTTTGTATTGGTGTTCGTGTTGTTGTTTACGTTGGTCGTATGCGTTACCTGTGAGTTGTCGACATAGGTGGTGTTTGCATTTATGACCGAGTGATCGTCGATGATTGTATTACAGTTGTTGGTGCCGACGCAGGTATTTGTCTCTGTGTTTGTTGCCGGAGTGGTTGGCGTTACGGGTGGCAATGGGGTAAGCGGTGGGAGCGGAGTGATTGGATTTGGTTTTTGAATAATTGGATTATTTTTGTAGACCGACGGAGTATATCCAGCGTATGAGCCAGTTGGGTAGCCGTACGATCCTGCATATCCATATGATGTTGGGTATGCATACCCCGAGTACCCACCGCCGTAGCTATAACCAGAGTAGGTTGAGTATCCACCAGTGTAGGGAGACAACATTACTGTGTCGTAACCATAAGGGTCTGCGAGCGCAACGGTATCGTAACCATACGAGTCACCTGATGTGCTGCCACCAACCGACACTGTGTCATAGCCATAGGGGTTAGACGCTACCGTGTCGTAACCGTAAGGGTTAGAAGCCACGGTATCGTATCCATAATCATTACTTGAGACTGTGTCATAACCATATGGATTAGACGCTACCGTATCGTAACCATACGGATTGGTAGAAACTGTGTCATAACCGTAGTCGTTACTTGATACTGTGTCGTACCCATAAGGGTTTACAGAAACAGTATCGTAGCCATAATCGTTGCTTGAAACGGTGTCATAACCATATGACCCAGCAGAGACAGTATCATAACCGTAGTCGTTGTAGGACACAGTGTCGTATCCGTACGAACCAACAGAAACAGTGTCGTAACCATACTCTTCGGCATGCGCGCCAATTGGCGCAACCAACACCGAAAAAGCAACAAGCAGTACTGCGCAAAATTTAGGCGCTGTAGATTGTATATTTTTCATACTATATGCCGATAGGTTATTCATAAATGTTTTTGTTAGCTCGTGAGAGCCATAGTACAGACCTTATGTAGATCTGCAGTAGGCGCTAGCGAAAAAGTTTGTGATGGGCGACCGATAGTCTGGTCGCCCGATCACGAGTCAGGTCAATTTCGGATAAGCCACGCGGGCTCATCGACTTTGACCTTAGGCCCATCCCCGTCGACTGGTTCACCGGGCGGCGAGATGGTTGAGCCACCTCCTCCCGCATTCCCCAAGGACGGGGTCTGCGGTTGGGCCGGTGCCGGCGTTGCGGCCGGCACCGGGTAGTTGTGGATGATCACCGGAGGCAGCTGGGCCGGCGCCGGAGGATGTACCACCACCGGGGTCGGATTGACCGGTATCACCGCCTGCTGACCCTTCGGCCAGAAGACGTAGAAACCCAGACCGAATCCTGCGATCACAGCCAGCACGATCATGCCGACCTTCAGCAGCATCCACCGGTCACTGGGCACCGCTGCCCGCTGCGCCGGAGGCGTCGCTTGCGGCGTCTCTGCCGCAGCTGCTGCCCGCTGCCGCGCCGCCACCGATGCTATCGGCGACAGCGGCTCACCTTGAACCGTTGCAAGCACAGGAGCCGGCTGCGGTTCTGGTGCTGCCACCGCTGCTGGCGTTGGCGTAACAGGCGGAGGAGGATTCCCTCCACCAGCTGCGGCCGGTGCCGGCGTCGACGTTGCCGCGGGCTCCGGATGAGCCGGAGCTGCCGAGGACGTCGGTTCCGGGTGATGAACTGGTTCCGGGTGTACCTCGACTTGTGGAGCCGGATGAGGTTCCACAGGCGTTGCCGGTTCCGGATGAGCCGGAGCCGCGGGTGTCGGGTGAGCTGGTGCCGAAGGCGGGGCTACCGGAGCAGCTTGCGCTGCCAGGGTAGCCGCAGCTGGCGCTGCCGAAAAGCTCGGCACAGCCATTCCGAGGCCCACTTCTGCGAGGCGGGCCGGAGGCGCGGACGGGGTTGGATCAACCCTCTGCGCCCCATAAGGCACATGCGGTATAGTCATCTTCGTCACTCCATGTAGAGGTTCAACTGCATCAATTGTAAACAATAAACTGCGTTTTGTCAAGGGGTAAAAAGAGAGGCGCCAGAGAGTATCTCTGGCGCCTAGACAGGGCTTACAATAAGGGTTTTTTGCCCCTATAGCCCCGTCAGTTTTGTAGTCTTACTCCTGCCCCAACCGCTGGACATCGGCCAGGCCGATCTGCTCGGCTCCGTCCAGAAAGTCCGTGAGGACCTTGAGGACAGGCCGCGGCCACCACCGCGCAGGCTGGAAGCCCAGCAGATCCCGGGTGAAAATATCCTCCACAAACGCTGCCGAGGCAGCGAATGCGATAGACACCCTCCCGTCCGAGTCCTTTCGGAGCATCAGCCAGCAGTCCTTGTGGCCGCGGAAGTCGTCTCGCCGCAGCAGTGTCAGACCAGACACCCGCGCACTCTGCTGGAGCAGCACCTCTGCCCGCAACAAGTGCTCGTGGGGCAGGTTGGCTACCCACTGCAGCATCTGCTTGCGCAGCGCTGCATCGAGTTCGCCACTCCAAAACCGAGTCATCAGGGTATGCACCCGGATGAGCTCGGCATGGATACGCTGGCCGATTGAGTTGTCCGCCAAGAGCAAGTTGCTCTCACCGCACGAGAAGACGAGGTACGCTTCCCCCCTGCCACCCTTCCGCGCCACGCGGTCGTCTTCCTTCTGCTCGTAGCGCTCCCCCAAGTGGGTCGCGCTCACCACCCGAGCACCCTGGAAGAGGCGCCCGAACCACAGCACCAAGTCTTCGACATCCGCGATAGCCCGCCCGGCAACGTAGCCGAGCAGACCTTCCACCGCCTTGTCCAGCAGCAGATTGAGCTTCTCCAGCAACGGCGCTGCCTCCGGCGACACCGGGATGAGCACGTTCAGCCCGTTGTTGAAGATCTGCCTAGGCGAGCCCGGCTTGTCGCGGGGCGTTGTGCGCACAAGGCGCGGCAACGCAACCCACAGCCGAGACGTCCGGCGGTACTGCACCGACTCCGGGTCATCGAACCGGAGACGCTTGAAGAAGGGCGAGAGTTCCCCGCCATCCTTCAGCGTTGTGGCCGCTGCTTTGTCCAGCAACAGCCACACTTCCCGGTAGTCGACCCCCTGCTGCATCTTTGCCGCAAGATTCTCGATTCGTGCCGAGACGCTCGCAGCCCAGTAGAGCGGGTCGGTCTCCATCAAACGCCGAACCTCGAGGAGTTCCTCGAACGCCCTGACGTCGTCGGCCCTTCCCCCACCCTCCTTCAGCGCACGGATGACCAGATGAATCTCCGCGTCTGACTGGTCGTAGATGAGGGCGGTAGCAACACGGCTGGCCGCGTAGGCCTCCATGGCCTTGCGGCTCATGACCAAGCTTTCGATGGTCACGCTATCGACTTCTGTGCTGTCTGACATTGTCCGGTTCCTTTTGGTTGGTTTGCCTGGCTTATGCCAAGCGTGTAGATGTTCAGCCGAATTTATTATATATGAAAAATACTATTTGTCAATGGTATCGAAAAGAATCAGGGCGTTGGATTAATCCAACGCCCTGCGCAAGTTTGTACTCTATTTTTTATGTAGTCTTTTTGGATCAGCCGTTTGTTACGCGGCCGAACGGCGGGTCGCGTCCTCGTCTCCCGCATCGGCCGCCGGCCGCACAACGGTCGGCGTGGGATGAACGATGGACTGTTCTTCCCGCGCGATGTTGGCCGCGGTCTCCAGGTCCTGCAGGCGCAGGCGCTCATGGTACTCCTTCGCCGGAACGAAGGTGAACCAGAACGGAAGCGTCTCCAGGAAGAAGATCAACAAGACGAAGGGCGCCATGGACCACGGGTCGTCCAGCAGGACGGTCCGCAGCGCGTTGAACCGCGTCTTGAAGCCGTCCTGCGTGACCAGCTCGGCCTGCGCGACATCGCGGTCATGGGTCGTCTTGGCGACTTCCCACACCCGCTGTGCCTCCGCCTTGCCGGCAGTGTTGGCCGCGGTGGCCGCCGCATACATCCGCTCGAGGTGTATGTTGGCGGTGTCCCGCTCGGCCGTCAGGCGATCAAGCTCGCTCGCCAGCTCGGCCACCAGGATGGGCATCTGCTCATCCCGGGTGGTCGTCGCAGCAGCGAGCAGCTCGCCCAGCTTCGCCACTTCAGCACGAACAGCCTCGGCTGCCTTGCCGTCGCCACGAATGCCGGTGGTCTTGCCACCACCCTTCACCACCTCGCCGGTTACTTCACCGGACAGGCGGCGCGAGGCCTCCTGCAGGTTGTCCTGCAGACGCTGCACGGCGCCCTCCAGTTGCACGACGCGGACGTCGTGTTTCTGGCGGACGTTGTTGGTCGATTGCTCAAACCGGCGCTGATTGCTCAGCATGCCGGATTCGCGGTTGGCCGTCGCCGTGGCGAGTTGGCCGTTCAGTCGGCGGATCTCCGCCTCCCGAGCTGCCGTCGCCGCATCGAGCGCCTTCGTCAGCGGCCGGAATCGCTCCGCCTTCTGCTCCTTCTGTACATCCGTCACTTCCGTGCGGAAGACTTGCATCAGGGCGAAGGTCAGATTGACCCCCGTGATGCCGACGTAGAACGCCAGCATCAGCAGCAGGCCGATGAGGCCGACGAAGCGATTGCGCACCGGACGGTCACGGCTGTAGCCGACCATCCAGTTGATCCCCCCAATCAGGAGAACCCACGCAAAGGCGACGCCCAGGCCGACCCACAGGGAGTCGTAGATAGACCCCCAGGTGTTCGCCGCGAACACCGAAGACAGCAGTGCGACCAGGAGGCAGACTGCCCCCTGCACACTCTTCATCATTTGGACGCCCTGGCGGCAAAGCCGCAGGACACCCAGGTCGGCGCCCCCACAGAATTGGAGGAACGTGAGACTGTTTCCCATTACGACTACTCCGTTTGACTACATTTCAAAGGCCGTACCCCAACCACTATGGTCAGCGGTGGTGCCTCCTTCTGCGTACAAGTCTACACTATTAAACAAACTTTGTCAAGCCCCTTCTCTATACCCTTAAAAAGTCCCCACAAAGTCAGCAGTCACGACAAAGCGATCAGATTTTGTTGCAAACGAATTACAGGTCACCAACACTAGGTGTTTGCCTTGCTGCGGTAGCTCAATAACATCCTCTTTTGCGTTTGCCAGCCGCACACCAACCACACGGTAGCGGTGCTCTGTGCCGTTTGCATAGACGCTTATCGTCTCCCCCGGTTTGAGGGTTTGAATACCATTAAATGTTTTGTAGCTTTGGTTGCGCACTACCGGCAGCGCACTTGAGTGGCCAAAAATAAGCATCGTCCCCTCTGCACCAAGCAAAGCTGACGTAGGGTAGCGTACTGCCCCGCTAAACAATGCCTGGTCGAGGGTTTTAATATCCACGCTCTCTGGGTTAACGACCGCAACATCAAGGCCAATCGCACTTGCAACAATGCGGTTTGGCAGTGTGGGCACAGCTGCTGGGGCCTGCAGCTGTGGTGTTTGATTTTGAGTTTGGGTATTTTGAGCAGGCGACTCCGGCAACATGTCTGTTGCCCACAAAAATGCCAATGTAAGCGCAAATACAAAAATACAGCCCAAGGCAAAAGACCATGGCCGGCGAGCAATATGGACGAGTGCGCCCTCGTGGTGCGTTTGCATAGTGTTTTTATACTACCCTATTTTTATGTATATGTCAAATATCCACACTTGACAGCAGTATATATACATGATACGATTTCGCCTATGGAAGAACATACCCACGATCATACGCCTACAGAAGAGAGGACGCTCGTTGACCACATCTTGCGCGCTGTTGCGGTGCTGGGTTTGCTCGCGATTTTACTATTAGGGGCTTGGGGTATCATCCAAATTGCTTTTACACTCCCCGGCTTTGTGGGCAGTTTTTTTGATCGCTCCCCTGCCCCCGCAGCACAAAACACCCCTGCCCCAACACCAGAGAGCCTGACGATTACCGCACCTACAGTTGCCACCTCTGGCAAAACGTTTACCTTATCGTGGAAACATCTCGGTGCCGATGGTTCATACGGTTACCAAATCTCATACTCTTGTGCCCAAGGATTGTCTATGCACGTACCACTCCCCAACGGCACCGCACAGACCGTTGCCTGCAACACACCCTTTAACTTTACCAACGCAGCCGAGGCACTGACACTTACCCCGTCGCTCTCGAGCACCAAGCAAGCGCCGGTTACTTTTACCATCTTTGCAAACAAACTCTCAACCGGGTCGGTGACTGCCGTGGGCTCAACCACACTGATGATTTTGCCTGCGCAAAGCACTGCGCCCGCAACCACTGCTCCAACGCCGGCGCGCACGCCAGCGACCACCTACGTTGCCGCGCCGCGTGCAAGCACCTTACACGGCAGTGCAGACTTGGCGGTGAGCATCCAGTCAATATATCCGGCAAACAATGGGCGGTATGTGCTTGAGTTTACCGTCAAAAATGTTGGCACCAACGTATCGTCAAAAAATTGGATCTTTACTGCGCAGCTGCCATTGAATCCGGTATATACCTACACTGCAGCACCCCAGCAAGCGCTCTACCCAGGAGACAAAATTGTCTACGTGCTTGGGTTTACTGTTCCACCAACACAAAACTACAACACCGGGTACACATACCCAACCACGTGCGGCACCTACCCATACACGTACGCTTGCCCAACCAATACGACCAAGCCGTATGGCACAGTCACCGTAACCGTTGACCCTTACAACAGCGTGGCTGAAACGACTGACGCAAACAACACCGCGACGACACTCTTGCCGTAGCCCTAGATATCCAAATTCGCTAACTTTGCGTTTGACTGGATAAACGACTTTCTGGAACTCACATCCTCCCCCATTAAAATATCAAATACTTGGTCTGCCTCTGCAGCGTCACCCACCGCAACCTGCTTGAGCACCCGCCGCGCAGGGTCCATGGTTGTTTCCCACAGCTCGTCTGGGTTCATTTCTCCCAACCCTTTGTAGCGCTGGATATGGATTTTTTGCTTCTTGTTTTTTGTGTCGGCAACTTCTTCCTCTTCTTCTTTTTCATCCAGCACGTCACCCTCGCCATCAACCACCACGTCGGCGTCAGCGCCCAGCAGCGCATTTTTTTCTTCATCTGAATACACATAGTGCACTTCTTTACCGCGTTTGATTTTGTACAACGGCGGCTGCGCGATGTAGATAAACCCGCCTTCAATCAGTGGTTTGAAGTGGCGATACAAGAGCGTCAGCAGCAAGGTGCGGATGTGCGCACCGTCAACGTCGGCGTCGGTCGCAATAATTACTTTGTGGTAGCGCAGTTTTGAAATATCAAATACGTCACCAATGGCAGTACCCAGCGCCACGACTAGATTTTTAATCTGCTCAGAGGCGAGCATTTTGTCGAGCCGCGCACGCTCGACGTTGAGGATTTTGCCGCGCAGCGGAAGTATCGCTTGCGTGCGGCGGTCACGGCCCGTCTTTGCAGAGCCGCCTGCGGAATCTCCCTCTACCACAAAGATCTCAGACTCGGAGGCATCTTTGCTTTGGCAGTCTGCCAGCTTGCCCGGGAGCGTCATGCCTTCAAGCGCACCCTTGCGGAGCACCGAGTCCTTTGCCGCCTTTGCCGCTTTACGGGCTTTAAGCGCGAGGATAGATTTGGAGATAATTGACCGGGCGTCGTCTGGGTTTTCCTCCAAAAATTCATTAAAGGCAGAAGCAAACACCGCATCCACCGCACCGCGCGCCTCTACCGAACCAAGCTTGCCTTTGGTCTGCCCTTCAAACTGGATTTCGCGCAGCTTAACCGACACGACCGCTGTCAAACCTTCAAGCACGTCATCCCCCGTCAGGTTTTCCTCGCTCTCTTTTAAAATCCCGCTTTTGCGGCCATACGCGTTGAGTGTCCGCGTCAGCGCCGTGCGAAAACCGGTGGTATGGGTGCCACCCTCTTGGTTGTAGATGTTGTTTGCAAAGGGGAAGAGGCGCGAAGAAATGTCATCGACATACTGCAGCGCGATTTCAACCGCAACATCATCTTGCTCGCGCTCGATGTAAAAAATATTTTTATGAATCGGTTTTTGGTAGCGGTTGTAAAACGACACCAGCGAGCGCAAGCCACCTTCAAAGTAAAACGTTTGTGAAGGGCAGTCTGGCAGCAGGTCGCGGATATAGAGCCCATCGCCGGGCTTTGGGAGCTTAACGCTTGAGTCACGCGCGTCGATAATGGTGATGCGCAGCCCTTTTACCAAATAGGCCTGCTCGCGCAAATGCGATACGATTTTGTCAAAATCAAAAATCGTCGTTGCGGTAAAGATTTCTCCATCCGGAGCAAACGTAGTCGCCGTGCCGTGCAATTTAGACGAGCCGATTTTTTTAACTGCGGCTTTTTTCTTGCCTTTTGCATACTCTTGCATATGCGCGCCACCCTCGCGGTGCACCTCGACAAGCAGATACGTCGAAAGTGCGTTTACCACCGAGGCACCCACACCGTGCAAGCCGCCAGACACTTTGTAGCCCTCGCCGCCAAATTTACCTCCTGCGTGGAGCGTGGTCATAATCGTCTCGAGTGCAGAGACTTTTGTCGCTTTGTGGATATCAACCGGGATGCCGCGGCCGTTGTCGGCAATGCGCACCATGTTGCCCGGCAGCACCACCACCTCAATGTCATCGGCAAAGCCGCCCATGGCTTCATCGCGGGAGTTATCAAACACTTCCCACACCAGGTGATGCAAGCCTTCAGGGCCGGTTGTGCCGATGTACATACCGGGGCGGCGACGCACCGCCTCGAGCCCTTCGAGAACGGTAATATCTTGGGCGCTATATGAGGATTTTTTTTCTTTATCTGCCATTGTCTATACAAAAATTGCCCTTGTGCTGTGCACATATTCTACCAAATTATTGGCCCGGGCGAAAGGTACTTTTGCGCAGGAAGTACTTGCAAAATCCAAAAATTATGTTAGATTAATCTTGTGTGGGGAACACACTAATCTGTGACTGTACGGAGAAGTACCTTGTCAGACACTGAAGGCAAATCTGGATTTGTTCACATCCATGCAGTATTGGAAGCAAGTCGGACCATTGCAGCAAATATTCTAGGCGACGAAGTTAGCCTTCCGAGATGTCTGGAGCTTGCACGAGTAGTGCACGCAATTCTGACGTCACCAAACCAACTCGTCCGACCCATGGTCGAAGCTCTCATTAGTGGAGCCGGTGAAGCCGCTGCCCATGAGCGCACGCACGACTGGCTTGATAACGCAACGCGAGTTGCATGGAATATTGCTGGAAACGTGGGGAAAAGCGTTCTCGGACAGGATATCAGCTTCGAAGATCGGGTGACCTTGGCAGAAGCCGTTGTCTCTATCGGTTTTTCGACGCACGCACACACCTCCAAGATCAACGCATTCTTTCGTCAGGACCCGAAAAACCAAGAAAAAGCGCGTGTCTACGAAGAACTCGACGACGCTTTGCGCCTTGCGCTGAAACAAACATCTGAGCACCTCGGTCCAGAGTCGCCGCTTCTTGCCTTCTATGCGAAGGAGATTCTCTCTATCTCATTTGCACCACACGCGCCGGCAGAGATGCGCGCCATGTTCCTTAGACAAAGCCAGTAGCCTCAAACACCGCAGCCAAAAGCTGCGGTGTTATTTTTTATCTAATTTCGAATCCTTTTGCCTTGAGTGCCTCGTAGACTTTTTCCATCACCCCATTCACCTCTTCGTCAGTGAGCGTCTTTTCAAACGACTGAAAGATAAGGCGAAATGCGTATGAGACCTTGTCTCCTTTTTGGAAGGTATCGAACAATGCAATTTTTACGCACAACTCCCCAGTCTCGTTTTTAATCAGCTCAGCCACCTCCTGCTCACTAGTGCCAGAAGTCCAAAAAGCAACATCACGCACAATGTAGGGAAATTTTGAAAATGGTTTGTATTGCTGGGTTTGAGAGAGCAGCAAATCATCATACGGCCCCTGTTGCGGAAACTTCATATCCGCTATTTTTACCTCAAGCGTAGTTTTTTCTGGATTAGTATTAAATGAGACATCAGGGTTCTGAATCATATCTGAGAAGATCTCTTTTACGGTTTTTTCTCCTTTCAAATTTTCGGCAGCAATGCCGAGCATAAGCGACTCAACTCCCCTATTCCAAACCATACCAATCTCAAAAACACCTACACGCCTAAGGCCAAGATGTTCTTTATTTCTAACATTCCTATCGAGCACCTCTTGTAAGTTAGATACCAAACTATCTCTCAAGTACGGTTTCATGCCATCCACTTTATTCAACACAGTACGTTCTCCTTTTTCTGAAAATACTGAAGTAAATACTTCCGAAAACCCGAGACTTACTAACCATTCTCTAACGAGTTCCGTCCAATAAAAGTTTTGATTTACCTCCACTTCTCTAGAAAATGGCGGTAATTCAAGAGGCGGCACGTGGTCGTACCCAATGATGCGCCCCACCTCCTCGATCAAATCTTCGGCAATCTGCAAATCCAGCCGCTCAAAGGATGCTGTAACAACAAACACATCGTCCTCTTTCGTGTACAAAAATCCAAGCCTATCAAACGAGTCTATAATCTCTTTTTCGCCAAAAGTATCACCCAAAACCTTGGTCACTTGGGCAGTAGTCACACTTACCTGCCAAGGTTGTTGTTTATTTGGATACTCATCAACAAAGCCCACAACCTCACCACCGGCGATTTGCTTGATAAGTTCGACAACTGCCTGCATGCCATAGCCTGCCAACTCAGGCGAAAGCACTTGCTCAAAGCGTGCGCTTGCATCGGTGCGGAGTTTCAGTGCCTGTGCAGTTTTGCGCACCGACACACCGTCGAAGTTTGCGGACTCTAAAATAATGTCTTTTGTGTCACTTGTTATACCCGCAGGCATACCACCCTTTACCCCCGCCACACCTATTGGCGCATCACTGTTGGCATCGGCAATAACGAGCATCGAGTCGCTAAGAGTATATTCTTTTTCGTCGAGCGCCATAAGTTTCTCCCCCACTTGTGCGGTGCGGACGGTAATTGCATACGTCCCATCTGTTTGCCCAAGTTTTGCGGCATCAAACGCATGTAGCGGCTGGCCTAGGTTAAACATCACATAGTTTGTAGCGTCGACAATATTGTTTATCGAGCGCTGGCCAATTGCCTCTAACCTCGTCTTGAGCCACTCTGGCGACTCTGTTACTTCGACACCTTTTATATATCCTGCAATATACCGTTTACAAAGGTCTGAATTTTGTATGGAAACAGCCACAGTCGCCACACTCTGCCCGCTCGAGCGCTCCAGGCCGCTAGGCCAAGTCTTACTCTCGCTCTGCAAAGTGTGGCTTAGTGGATCCGTCTTCAGTGGAAGCTTGAGTATTGCAGAAAGCTCTTTTGCAATGCCGCGATGCGACAAGGCGTCGTGTCCGCGGTTGGGCGTCACCTTAACGTCCAACACATCATCCTTGCCCACTTTCTCTACCCCATCAATTTCAAACGCATGGAATGTCAGTGCATCGGACAGCGCCTCTACATCTGGTAGTGGTTGATCAAAAAAAGTTTGTAGCCAATTGCGTGAGATATGCATATTAAAATTGATTTATGAAGCGCAGGTCCGCCGAGTGCATCAAACGCACGTCGTCTATCGCCCAACGCAGCATCGCCAAACGGTCGAGCCCCATACCAAACGCAAACCCACGATATTTGTTTGGATCGACACCGGCATTTTTTAAAACAGTTGGATGCACCATCCCCGCACCCATCATCTCTATCCAACGGCCGCGCAATTTCTCGGGCACATGCTCACCATTGATGCGCGCATCCACCTCGACGCCCGGCTCAACAAAGGGAAAAAAGCTGGGACGAAACCGCACCTCCACATCAGCGCCTTTAAACAGTTCTGAGTAAAATTTGTCGAGCGTGCCTTTTAAGTGTGCCATGGTAATGTCCTCGCCCACCACCAGCCCCTCAAGTTGAAAAAACTCGGCCTCGTGCGTCATGTCAGTTGCCTCATTACGAAATACTTTGCCCGGCACAATCACCCGATAGGGCGGCTCGATACCTTTTTTTATTTGACTTTCCATGTAGCGCACCTGCACCGGCGAGGTTTGCGTGCGCAACACATACCCCGGCTCGTCTTTGATAAAAAACGTATCCTGCATGTCGCGAGCCGGATGGTCCTTTGGTACATTGAGTGCATCAAAGTTGTACCATTCACTCTCGAGCAAAGGCCCGTCAGCTAACGTGAAGCCCATTTTTGAAAATATTTGGTTTGCCTCACGAATAAGTGATGAGATAGGGTGCAGGTGCCCGCGTGGATTATCCATACGCTCTACTATAGCCGTTTTTTGGCCAAAATGGTATAGTTGCCGCACATGGATTTCGGTGTGTATGGTATCTATTTATGCCTTTTTTTAGGTCTCTATTTTGAGGTGTTTTTGTTCATCTCTTTTTTTGAAAAACTCCCCAGCGACAAGACCGTCGGGAGCCCAAAACAGTATCCTGCAGTATCGATGGTCGTCCCCTGTTTTAACGAAGAGAAAACGCTCTCCGGCACCATCGACTCGCTGTTGGCGCTTGAGTATCCAAAAGACAAACTAGAGATACTCATTGTCGACGATGGCTCAAAAGACAACACTCGCCAAATCGGCGAGGACTTGGCGCGCAAGCATCCGTCCGTCCATTTTTATCACAAAGAAAACGGCGGCAAGTGGACAGCGCTCAACTTTGGCATCGCCAAATCAACCGGGGAGTTTGTCGGCTGCCTCGATGCAGACTCGTTTGTCGCCCCTGATGCGCTGAGCGAAGTCATCAAAAAATTCGAGCAAAGCCCCCAAGCGTCTGCTGTTGTCCCCGCAATGAAAGTCCTTGGCCCAAGGAACCTGCTCGAGCTTATGCAGTCGGCAGAATATACCTTCGGCATCTTTGTAAAAAAAACATTCGACAACCTCGCCGCAATATCAGTGCTGCCTGGGCCATTTTCTATCTATCGCCGCAGCGTGTTTGACACCGTTGGGTTTTTCAAACATGCACACAATACCGAAGACATGGAAATGGCGTTTCGGATGCACTCAAAACATTTGACGATTGAAAACGCGCACACAGCGATTGTGTACACCAAAGTACCCAACACCTTGCGCAAGCTTGTTAAACAGCGCACCCGCTGGTCGCAAGGTTTTTTGCAAAACTCAAAAGACTACGCGCACATGTACTTTAACCCTGCATTCGGCAACTTTGGCATGCTGGTGCTGCCCTTCGGACTCGCGCTGTTTGTAGGCGCGCTCTACTCGACCGGGTATCTCTTATACCGAGTAAGTGCCGGACTTATGACGCGCGCGCTCGACATCTGGGCAACGGGTATCATCCCATACCCATCGTTTGCGCATCTGTCTTGGTTTTACATAAACACCAGCATGCTCACCTTTTTAATCATCGCAACCGTCATTATGACTTTTAGCGCAATCCTTATCGGCCGACGCATCGCCGGAGCCGACTTTGGCATCGGCACCCTGGCTTCATACTTTGCACTCTATGGTTTTGTGGCCCCACTGTGGCTTGCCCGCGCAGCCTGGGGCGCCCTTTTATCAAAAGAAACGGTGTGGGACAGCTCACACAAATAGTGCTATAACAGCTAGTATGCCGCTACAAAAATACATCATCGTTTTTATTATCACTGCAGCTATTTTTGGTACCGCCTTTTACCTTGCCACCAGCATCGACCGGGCGCGTATTGCCGACATCCGCACCACTGAAGAGCGCATTGCCATAGACATCCTCTCTTCAGAGACGCAGTTTGAACTTTTAGGGAGCCTTGACTGTAAGACCATTTCTCAAAATCCTATCCTTTCAAGCGAGCTCAACTCTATAGCCAGCCGACTCTCGGTCGCAGAGGAAAACCTGGGCAACACCAACCCTGAAGTAGTCCGCCTTAAAAAACAGTATTCGCTGCTTCAGATTAAAGACTACCTTCTCATGCAGCAGGTGTCGCAAAAATGCAATCTTAAACCAGTCTTTGTGCTGTACTTTTACTCTAACTCGGGCAACTGCCCAGAATGCGGCCGCGCAGGCGATGTGCTGACCTACTTGCGCACACAGTACCCAGGGCTGCGCGTATACTCGTTTGACTACAATCTCGACCTCTCTGCCTTGCGCACACTCATATCACTGCGCGGACTAGACGAGCAGCTCCCCGCTTTGGTTATAAATAATCGCCCGCCAGTGTACGGGTTTAAAACCTTTGAAGAGATCCAAGTGCTGATACCCGAGCTCAAAACCTTGAGCACCACGAGCGCCGCAACTTCGACCCGGCAACGCTAACACATACCTGCCTGCACTATTTGGAGCCGCCTCCCAGATTTGAACTGGGGACCTTCTCTTTACAAAAGAGTTGCTCTACCAACTGAGCTAAGGCGGCTTTTCTTTGCCAACTGAGTCCCGACGCTTCGGTCGGGAGGCCGACCAGTGCGTCGGCCCTAAGGCGGCGACGTGGAATTATGGAACTAACCTAATATACCGGTCTTTGATCATTTTCTCAACAGGAGTGTTAGTGCTCTTTTATCGCGCGGGGGCGGCCCTGTTTTGTACGCAAAATTTTGCGTTTATGCTCAGACACTTCTCGCAAAAATACAGACACTTCAACAGTGCCAGGCTTTGCAGATGTGGTGTGTCGGACAAACGCTAGGGCGCGTTCCAGTGTGCGCTCCAGGTGCAGCACGCTAAACGCAGTAAGTTTATGCGCCGCAGCGCGCAGCGAGCGAGCCCATCGCTTTGCATACACGTATAGCAATCGAGGTAGTATGCTCTCGACCCACAAAAGGATGTGGTGCGAGAATGCCCCAATTTTAGGACGCACCGTGCTCCAAAGCACAGCCCCCGTGCTCAGTTCCCAGCGCTTCACTCCAAAGAGCGCGCAGAGCGCCACTATTGAAACCGCCAACGTTGTGGTGAAAAAAAGCACCATAGAGTTTTATTCTACCTCACTATCGAACCGAGAAACAGCTGAGGCGGCTTACCTCGATACGCTCACCGAACTTCTGCGTTGCTGCCGATAATAGGTCCGCTATCGTTTTTTTATCATCGCGAATGTACGATTGTTCGAGCAATACGATTTCCTTCAAACGCGCATTTACTTTGCCGGTCAAAATTTGCTCACGGAGATTTTCTGGCTTATCAGCAACTTCGGTGACAAAGAGGTTTTGGATTGCAGCAAGCGCTGGCTCGCCCACATCTTCGCGGCGGATATATTCTGGATTCGTTGCTGCCGCGTGCATCGCAATACCATATGCCAACTGCATAAACTCCTCGTTTTTAGATACAAAGTCAGTCTCGCAAGACAAAAGTACCATAGCGCCTACTTGACCTGTGGTGTGCACATAGGTAGCCACGGTGCCTGCCCCCAAAGAGCGATCTCCTTTTTTGCGCGCAATCTCTGCACTACGGCGAGAGAGCACCTCAATGGCTTTATCCATATCTCCACCAGCCTCCTCAAGCGCTTTTTTGCATTCCATAACGGAAACACCGGTTCTATCACGAAGCGCCTTAACAACTTCTGCAGCTATTGCCATACAAATTTTTGAGAAGTAAGAACGTTGATAAATTACGCAGCCACGGGAGTTGCGAGAGAATTGGCTGGCTCTGTAGTACCTATATTTTTTTCATACATCACTGCAACTTCATTAAGCACAAATGCGATGCTCTGCAGCGACGCATCATTTCCTGGGATTGGATAGGTTACGGGCGCCATGTTGCAGTCAGAGTTCAAAAGCGCCATAACAGGAATGTTGAGCTGCCGTGCCTCTTCCACAGCACCAGCCTCAAGCCGAGGGTCAACCACGAAGAGCGCGTCAGGGAGTTTTTGCATGCCGCGCAAACCACCAAACATAGCGTCGAGGTCAACGATTTCGCGGTCAATGAGCAGGCGTTCTTTTTTAGTAAACTTCCCAAGCTCACCCTTCTCGCGCAAATCAGAAAGCTCTAACAATCGGTTTACGCGCTTTTTTATTTCAGAAAAGTTTGTAAGGGTGCCTCCTATCCAGCGAGATGCGACATATGGCTGGTTGAGACGCTCTGCTGCGCGGGTAAGTGCCTCGCGAGCCTCGGCCTTGCCCCCTACAAACAAAATGGTCTTTCGCTCCGATGCGAGTTTTTTAACCTGCTCTAATGCTAGCGTAAGCGCTTCTTCAGTTTTTTCTAGGTCAAATAGCTCCGTACCCCCCTTGCTGCCAAAAATATACTTCGACACCGATGGGTGGCGGCGAGATGGCGCATAGCCAAAATGTGCCCCAACGGCAAAGAGTTTTTCAATAAGTGATTTGTTTTCGGTCATATGAATAGACAAAGAGAGAGTAACACAGGACTAAACCACGCGCAACTTTACGCCACCTCGGCCTGGGCGACAGCCAGAGCCTCCAAAATAGGCTCTATACTACCGGCAAATATGGCTGGGAGATTATGCCAGCTTTCTTTTATCCGATGGTCAGTGACCCTGTCTTGTAAAACGTTATAGGTGCGTATTTTTTCCGACCGGTCGCCACTCCCTATCTGCTCTTTGCGGTCAGCAGAGAGCTTGGCACGAGCCTTTTCTTCCTCATAAGCTTCGACTTTTGCCAACAACACTGCCATAGCTTTTTCTCGGTTGCCCAACTGGTTGCGCTCAGACTGAGACCGCGCCTCCAAGCCCGTTGGCTTGTGCACAATACGCACCGCTGTCTCAACCTTGTTGACGTTTTGCCCACCTGCACCGCCTGAGCGAGAAAACTCCATCTCAATATCAGCAGGCAATATTTCGATAGTGTGTTTTTTGCGTATCGGCAAAATAGCGACTGATGCAGTAGAGGTGTGCACGCGGCCAGACTTCTCTGTTGCCGGGATGCGTTGGATGCGATGCACCCCCGTTTCAAACCGCAGCTTTTCATAGACTGCCATGCCGCGGATTTCAAACATTGCTTCTTTGTAGCCACCTAAATCGGTCTTTGACTCAGACAGCATGCGGACTTGCCAACCCTGCGTCACTGCATAGGCTTGATACATTTCTGCCAATTCTTCAGCAAAGAGTGCAGCCTCTTCTCCGCCTACTCCTGCACGGATTTCGAGCACGATTTCATTTGGGAATTCTTCTTCAACTTTTTCACGCTCGAGTATGCGATCTATCTCCTGCTGAATCGCCTTTTTTTGCTCTGCGATACGTGCCAAATCCTCATCGGCAAGGTCGCCCAAATCACCCAATGCGAGCTCACGCACTTCTGCCTCTTCAGACAACAAGCGCTGCAACTCCCCCGCCAAGTAGGCGGTTTTTGGATTTTCCTTGTAGCGGGAGATGTCCGCGTTATCCATCTATTTTGACTTCTTTGAAGCAGCTTTTGCAGTACGAGCCTTAAACTTCTCAACGCGACCAGCTGCATCGAGCAACTTCTCGTTACCAGTATAGAAAGGATGGCAGGCGCTGCAAATTTCGACCGAGAGTTTCTCGCTGGTAGAACCGACGGTAAAGCTCCTGCCGCAGGCACAGGTGGCAGTTGCCTCTGTAACGTATTTCGGGTGGATATCAGCTTGCATGGGCGCACTATAGCATACAAATATAGCGGTGCGCAACTCCAGCTTTTTGCCGTACGCCACCTCCAGATCTAGCAAGTGCTCCCGCTTTTGCCGTTGAGTACGTCTATTTGACACTGATATTCACGCGCCAGCGTGGCGACCTGCTGCCCATAAAACTGGAGACTCTTATTGTTTACATTGCCGCAGCCGGCCAAGTAGCACATCGCTGCCCTAAACTCCCCCGATGCCGTTTGTGCATCCGCGCCGCTGTCAGTCAAATAAATTGCAGCGGCCATAAACGCGTCTTCTGGATTCCACGGATTGGGCGGCAAATGCCCCGTCAACGGGCCGATGCGGTCTTTGGCTGGGTTGTACTGGTATCCTGGTTTTGTATACCCTGCATACGACGCCCACGTCGAGGGGATAAACTGCGCTGGCCCCATCGCCCCGCCCCACCCATACCACGGCTTTTTTGAAACGCCGACCGTGTTTGGATCTATACCCAAACTGGCAGTGATTGCTTTAAATATCGGCACATCCCGTGTGGGGTGCATATCGACCGTCCAAGTGCCGGTGCCCACATTCTCTCCCAAGTCGCTTTCTTGCGCGATAACCCCAAGCAAAAAGGCTGGACGGATGCCTGTCTTGTTGCCTGCATTCACCGCATACTCAAGCGCTTTTGAAAAAGGGATAGCCGCCGAGCCGTTAAGGCTAAACAATGCCGCCCTAATCTGCGCTGCTGATTTTTGATTTTGCGTAATAATTGCCTGGTACGCTTTTTCTTGGCCTTTTGTCTCGGCAAGGATGCGCTGCTTTTGCTGCTGCTGTTTTTCTATCTGCCCTTTTTGCAGCTCCTGTACAGTCCGGAGCTGCATCTCTTCTTCAAGCTGCACCTGCAAAAGTACCTGCTCCTCCTCCGTGGCATCTCTCGTATCGGCAATCACCCCAAACGTCTGATGCATTTTGACGGTAATGTCCTCAAACGCGCTCAGGTCTGAAAAAAAATCAGAGATAGTTTCTGAAGAAAGTGCCGCAATAACCAGCGGCGTCGTATCGAGCTGATTTTTTTCTCGGATTATAGCCCCCAGCGAATCCAGCTCCCCACCAAGCGCGCTGTTGAGACCAGTGATTTTCTTTTGTTTGTCTTGGACTTCGCTGGTGAGCTGTTGTATAGCCAAATCTCGAGCACGGATAGAGAGCTCCTCTTGTTCTATCTGTGTATCTAAAATTTTAATATCGCGCCCAAGCGACACGTCTTGTGTACGCGTTTGATCGAGAATCTTTTGCTGCTGCGCTATTTGCGCTTCAACCAACAACAACTCTTGCTGCAACTTTGCCCGATAGGGGTCGCTTTCCACAGGAGCCTGTGCCCTTACCGACCCCGCAAACACAAGCACCACAAACAACAAAGACGCTATACCACCGTAAAGCGTCTTTGTCTGTGCGGGTGGCATAATCACCCTAGTATACCAAAATCTTATTCAGTCTCAGCCGCGTCCCCTTCAACTTCTTTCTTGCCGCGCTCAACTGAAGTTTCAATTTGAGAAATATCGATTGCAGCAGATTCTGTCTCCTCTTCTGCCGCAGCAGCCATGGCCACCACCTCGTCGCCTCCGGCAGTAATCACTGCACTTGCGGGCAACGCCAAGTCGCTCACGGTAATTTTGTCGTTAATCGCCTTGAGGCTACTCACGTCTACGCGCACCATTTGCGGAAGGTCTTTTGGCAACACCTCCATTTCAATCTCATGCATAATCTTCAAAAGTGTTGCGCCATGGTCTTTGACCGCAGGGGAAACTCCCTCAAATTCAATCGGCACCGAGACGGTCACTGTTTGCCCCTTTTCGATAGCGTAAAAGTCGACATGAAGCGGCGCGCCAGAAACGGCGTGCACAGCCACGTCATGGATAAGCGCTTCTTTGTCTCCATCGAGCCCCACGAGCGTGATGACCGATGACTCACCAGCAGCACGAAAAACCTTTTCAAAATCTTTACGGTTAACCTTGATGGGGGTCGATGCTTGGCTGCGCCCATACACGACACCTGGCACCATCGCAGCTTCCCGCACGGCCTTGGCTTTTGTTTTTATGTCCCGCTTTTCTACCGTTAATTGCATGGCCAACACTGTACCCTACTTGAGCTAAAAACGCAAGAAATTATACGCCCGCAAACAGGCGCATTTTTTGCGCAACGTAGCCCTGCATCGCAGCAACCGCTGGGGTTAAAAACTTATATGGAGCAACCTCTTTCCCGCCTAGCGCTTGAGTCAATTCATTCTTATATATGACCCGCAAATCGGTGTTTATGTGGATTATGGCTACGCCAGCCTGAATTGCCGCCTTAAATTCGTCATCAGACGATCCAGACCCCCCATGCAACACAAGTGGCACCGACACCGCTTCTTTAAGCGTTTTAATCCGTTCAATTGATAATTTTGGCTGGCCATGGGTTACGATGCCGTGGATATTCCCCACCGCGGGCGCCACCAAATCAATACCTGTTTGCTCTACCAGCAAGCGCAGCTCCTCTGGTTTGGTCATCATTTCTTCTGTTATGGCCGCCCCCTCAGGCAGAGTCTCCATCACACTCGACGAGGTGCCGATATATCCAAGCTCGCCCTCTATGAGCACTTCGCGGCCGCTCGCGCGAGCATATTTAACAGCGGTGTTAAGTAAGTGTGCGTTTTCTTCAAAAGGCAACTTAGCACCATCAACCACCACAGAGTCGACACCGTCGGCTATCGCATGCTGCACCCGCTCAACAGAGTACGTGTGGTCCGCATTCAAATACAAAGAAACCCCTTGCGCTCTGTACACATCAATAAGCGCACGCGCATGGGTAAGCGGGAAAAAATCACGCTCCCCCTCTGACAAGCCAATGAGCACGGGCAGCCCCGTTTCTTTAGCAGCAAGCGCGACTGCATGCAGCTGATTTGAGTCTGAAATATTAAAATGCCCGAGCCCTCGCTTTGTTTCTTTATATTCTGCTATTATCTCGCGCAATGTTGGCATAGTTTTAGTATATACTACTCAGATGGATATCGATTTTCTCGCCATAGGCGATATTGTGACTGAGCCCTTTATCCGCCTTAAAGACGCTCGCGTGCACTGCAACATAGACGATGACAGTTGCGAGATTTGCATGCGCTGGGGCGACAAAATCCCCTATGACCATTTTGTGTTGATACCTGCCGTCGGCAACGCCTCAAACGCAGCCGTCGCTGCAGCGCGGCTCGGGCTCAAACCGGCACTGCGGGCGTACATTGGTAAAGACCGCTACGGAGAAGACTCTCTTGCGGTGCTTGCAAAAGAAGGCGTCGACACGCGCTACATGGTGACTGACCCCGTGCGGCCGTCCAACTACCACTACGTGCTCTGGTATGAAACTGAGCGCACTATTTTAGTCAAACACGAAGAGTACGACTACACCGTACCCGACACACAGGCACCAGCATGGGTATATCTGTCATCGCTTGCAGAAAACTCTCTTCCCTATCATCAAGCAATAGCGCTGTGGCTTAAAAAATCACCCAAGACAAAACTCGCCTTCCAGCCAGGCACCTTCCAGATGAAATTAGGATACGACGCATTGAAACCGCTCTATGAGCAGAGTGAAATATTCTTTTGCAACAAATCTGAAGCTGAACGCATTTTAGGAATCGCGGCAGAGGACGACAAGAAAAAACTTCTCCGTGGTATACAGGCGCTGGGCCCAAAAATTGTCGTAATCACCGATGACCGCAAAGGTGCCTACGCGACTGCCGATGGACATTTTTACTACATCCCGATGTATCCCGACGCTCGCGCCCCGCTTGAGAGGACGGGTGCAGGCGACGCATTTGCAGCAAGCGTCACAAGCGCTTTGGCGCTTGGACTCCCGCTCACTGAAGCGCTGTTGTGGGGGCCCATAAATGCCATGTCTGTGGTGCAAGAAGTTGGTGCACAAAAAGGCCTTTTGTCGCGTGCGCAGTTGGAAGAATATATTAAAAAAGCGCCAAGCGACTATGCACTGCAGCCGCTTGCAGACTAACGCTGCTTTTCTTTGCGGCCTGCCGCTTTTTTAATCGCAGCCTTTATGTGCACGACCCCCATACCGTAATGCTCTATAAGTTCTTTTGGCGTCCCAGACTGCCCAAACTGGTCGTGTACTCCGATATATTCAATAGGTACCGGACAATGCTGCGCGAGCGCCTCGGCAATGACACTCCCCAATCCTCCAGCTATCTGATGCTCTTCGACAGTTACTACTGCCCCCGCTGCTTTTGCACCAGCTACCACCGCGGGCACGTCGAGCGGTTTTATAGTGTGTATGTTTATAACCGACACAGGAATCTCTGCCTCAAGCTCTTGTGCTGCCAAAAGCGCATTACCAAGCAACGGCCCAGTCGCAAAAACAGTTACTGCGGGGGTCGCCCCTTCTTTTGGCATCCAAACTGTATTCGCTTTACCTAACACAAACGGAGTTTCTGCTGTTGTAAGTGTCTGCGTCTTTTCTCGAGCAAAACGGATGTAGACGGGCCCGGGATGTGCAGCAGCCGCAAGGGTCGCTTTGTAGGCCTCTTCAGCATCACACGGGGAAAGCACGGCCATGTTTGGCTGTACACGCATGAGCGCCATATCTTCCAGCGCTTGGTGCGTTGCCCCGTCGGGCCCCACAGACACCCCCGCATGCATGCCCGCGATTTTGACGGGCACGTTGTTGAGCGATATGGTGGTGCGGATTTGCTCGTTGTTGCGCCCCGGAGAAAACGCGGCGTAGGAGGCAATAAAGGGTATTTTGCCGCACTGCGCCATCCCGGAAGCAACGGCGGCCAAGTTTTGCTCGGCAACGCCCATCTCGACAAACCGCGTTGGAAATTTTTCCTTAAATGCGAGTGTCCGCGTAGACTCGGACAAATCTGCGCACAACACCACTACGTTTTTATTTTTTTCTCCCAACTCCAAAAGCGCCCGGCCGAAACCATCTCTAGTTGCTGCCACAGGCACGCTCTCTATATCTGTTGATACACTGTTTTCAAACATACCATTAACTCGACACCCAAAAGAGGTTTGGCCCGGCAGTGGTGCAGCCGGCGGGGCTCACGTACACCCCTATCGGCGTATTTTCTAGATTAACTGCCAGCGCAAAATCTTGGCCTTGGTTGAGATAGCAATAGTGGTATACATGGCACCCGAGCGTTGTTTTGCAACTATCCCCTGGAGCATTAAGCGGGTCTATAGGCACCGTGGCCATCAAATCAGTTGGGATAAGCGCCTTCCAACAAGCTGGATCCCAGTCGCTCCATATTTCGGGTATATTTTGACCGCACGATGAAGACATCGCATCAGGGCGCGGGTACGACCCTGTCCTATCCATATAAAAAGTAAGCGCTTGCCGCATACCCATAAAATCAGAAACGCGGCGAGCGTCCCGCGCCTTGGAACGCGCGCTCGAAAGAGACACCAGCACGATGGAGGCCAAGATGCCGATAATCGCAATCACAACCAAAAGTTCAATGAGGGTAAATCCGCGTTGCTTCATAGTTACTGGTGTTCACTCATAATAGCACCCTGGAGCGTGCGCAGCTCGGCCAAAAAACGCTGCGACTCTTCTTTGTTTGGGGCTTTGCCGTGCCACTCATAGTTAAACTCTATCTCAGACACTCCTTTGCCAGGGATGGTGTGCGCAATAATGACCGTCGGTTTTTCAAAAATAGCTTTTGCCTCGTCTACCGCATCCACAACGGCGCGGATATTATGCCCATCCACCTCGAGCACGTGCCAATTAAATGCCTCGTACTTGGCGCGCAGACTCTCCAGCGGCATCACCTGTTCGGTCATGCCATCAATTTGAATATTGTTCCTATCAATAATTGCGGTCAGGTTGCTGAGTTTATTATTTGCAGCAAACATTGCAGCCTCCCACGTGTTGCCCGCATCCTGCTCGCCATCTGACATAAGACAGTATGTGCGGAATGCGCCTTTGGGCGGTGCATCAATGCGCGCGGCATACGCATAGCCTGCAGCTTGAGACAGGCCAGAGCCCAAGGGGCCCGACGTTGTTTCAAGCCCCGGTAAGCGGGCGCGCTCGGGATGCCCTTGCAAACGGCTGCCAAATTTGCGCAAAGTTAGACACTCTGCAACGGGGAAATAGCCTGCGTGTGCCATGGCCGCGTAGCGCACTGGCACAATGTGCCCGTTAGATAAAATGAGCCTATCTCGATCTGTAAGACTCGGGTTGCTTGGGTCGTGATGCAAAATATGGAAATAGAGTGCGGCAAAAATGTCGGCCATACCCAAAGGCCCTGCCGTGTGGCCGCTCCCCGCCGCGACAAGCATTTCAATAATCGTTGCGCGGATGCGCGCAGCTGCGCTGATGATATCTTTTTCTTTTTGTTCAGAGAGCATTATCTATTCAGTATACCTTGCAGATTTTTTCTCGCGCAGAAAGCGTCCTCAAGGGTTTGCGTAACATCCTGCGCCGAGCCAAGTGCCAGACGGACCAACACTCGTAGCACCGCTGCTCCCTAGACAATAATATCGTGCACTACCCGCCTCGGTACTTGCCCCCGGCAAATAGACCATAATAGTAAACTTGTCATTTGCGTTGGGGAGAGTTGCTCTAAAATACACACAGTTAGGAGTGGTACAGGCGGGCGCAACATCTTGCGTGAGTTTGTTACACAACTGTGCTGCTTGCGTAGCATAACTGGTGCTGGTAAAACCGGTACACGTATCTCCAGCCTTCCACCATCCACCACCGTTTTTAATCCCTGCGTAACTGTTCTTATCATTCATCTCAAACTCCATAAGCGTCCTAAGCTGCCCCACCTCTGCCTTAATCGTTGCGTCTTTAGATTTACTGCGCGCACTCGAAAGTGACACCAACACAATAGACGCCAAAATGCCGATGATGGCGATGACGACCAGAAGCTCGATGAGGGTGAAGCCTCTTTTATTGTATGTATGCATCGTTTACATTAAAAATTACAGACTGGTGGAGTGCCCCACCAACCGTTGGTGGCCATATCGGTAAGAGATACGCCTGTTTTACAGTATACTCCTGATTCTTGCTTTATACGGAGACCGTACTGAGTCGCAAAGCCAGTTGTTGCGCCACCACCGTAGTATCCGTCACCATCAGAGATAAGGAGTGCTGGCATGCTCCCAATATATTTGGGCACAAGCTTACCTATCAGCACCGCATCGCTGAGCAGCACAGCGCCGTTGGTGGTGCTATTTGAGGTTGGGTAACCATTATTGTCACTATAATATAATTCCATCGCTGTTTTGAGTGCTTTGACATCTGCGATGCGTGCAGCATCTCTACTCTTGCCGCGCGCACTCGAAAGCGACACCAACACAATAGACGCCAAAATACCAATAATTGCGATGACAACCAAAAGCTCGATAAGGGTGAAACCCGCACTATGCTTTTTTACATACGGATTATGCATTTGATTTAGTATACAACGCAGAATATGCGGCAGCCGGGTTATCCGACCCAAAAATCGCCGAGCCCACAACCAACGCGTTTGCCCCCGCACGCACCAAAGCCTGGCAATTTTTCATTGAAACACCGCCATCGACTTGGATGCGCAAATGGGGATGTGCTGCACGAAGCGCCGCGACCAATGCAGAAGCCCGCTCGTCAAATGGGCTACCTTGCGCGCCCACTTCTGCAATCCCCATCACCTGTACAAAGTCGTATAGCCCGCTGAATGTTTGGAGGTCGCCCACCGTAGCGCCCGGCAAAAGTGCCGCGCCAAGCGACACCCCCGCACGATACTCTTGCAAAAACTCAAGCGCCTCGCGCGCGCCGGGCGCTGCCGCGTGGATGACAACACTAGCCGCACCCGCCTGTACAAAACGTAGCGCTTCTTCTTTGGGGTGTGCGACCATCAGGTCAAATTGAAAATCAAAATCTTCCCAAAACGGGAGCCCCTTGTCTTGAGCGACCATTTTTTCAAACTCATCACCATCCACGTACGGCCAGGTTTTGCCAGGCGCAAAAATGCCATCGACGGTATCTATCTGCACAAACGAGGCCGCGCCCTGTATGCGAGAAAGAGATTCCTCAAGCGTGGCGAATTTTTTTGTAAGAATGGCGGGGATAACCTCGGCAGTCATTTTTTTACAAACACCCTGCAATAGGAGTGCCTCCAGACTCATCGCTCACGCTTATCAGCCCGCCTGTTGCGCCACTTGCGCGCGGCCCATAGTTTGACTCCAACCAAGCACAGGCTTGGTAATTCCGGGTAGACGCTCTTGGACTAGCTAAAAATGTTGAGAACGAGTAGTTGCACAGCGCGGTTGATGGCGTCCCAGAAGCTCCTTGGCACACAGGGGTTGGAGAGGTGCCTGTGATAATTGCTTGGGGGTCGGTAAATGGCGCAAAACCTGCCGGTGTGCTGACAAGCCTGACCGCCACGTAGGGGACACTATTACTTGCAACTCCACCGCCGCCTAATAGCACTTCTGGGTCTGCATTGAGGACCATTATTTTACTTATCTGCACCAAGTCAGACACGCGCCGAGCGTCCCGCGCTTTTGCCCGAGCGCTCGTGAGCGACACCAACACAATAGACGCCAAAATACCAATAATTGCAATAACAACCAAAAGCTCGATAAGGGTGAAGCCGCGGGCTTTGCGTTTTGTGTACATAAATACAAGGTGCTAGTTGATAGACGTTTTAAACAGCGATACTTATACCCTACAGAACATTGATTCTTTTTGCCATGCTAGTTGTGCACAGGTGCATCAAGCTTGGCTATGCGCCGCAGATGACGCTCATCCCCCGCAAACTCTGCTTCAAGCCACGCGAGCACTGCAGCAACCGCCGCCTCTGTGGTTAAAAATTTTGCACCCAAAGACAATATGTTTGCGTTGTTATGTTGGCGCGTCAATGCAAGCACCTCTTGATTGCCGCCATAGTACACGGCGGCGCGCACGCCAGAGACCCGGTTTGCAGCTATTGCTTCCCCTTGCCCTGACAACCCAACAACCACCCCCATACTCCCTGGCATTGCAGCAACTTTTTGTGCACAGGGCAAAACGTAGTCCGGGTAGTCATCCTGGGCATCAAACGCATGAGGCCCGCAATCCTCTACCGCATACCCTTTTGCTTGCAGCAAGAGCAAAAGCTCCCCTTTTAGGGCAAAGCCGGCATGATCTGAAGCAAGATATACCAACATACTATTTATAGACACGCACCAACCCGCGACACATGGGCCACAAGCGCGTGGGCGTACCCCATCTCGTTGTCATACCACGCAAGCACTTTTACTAAATTCCCACCCACAACCCGCGTCAGTCCCAAATCTGCAATAGACGCAAACGGCGACCCAAGCACGTCGGTCGACACCAGGGGCTCGTTGGTTACAGAAAAAACTGGCTTCCAGCGATCTTCGTTTGCTGCATTGGTAAGCAGCGTGTTTACCTCCTCGACCGTGGTAGCGCGTTTTGCAACAAAAGTGATGTCTGCAATAGACCCGGCAACCACCGGCACCCGCAGCGAGATGCCGTCAAAGTTACCAGAGAGCGCGGGGATTGCTTTGGTCACCGCAATTGCAGCACCGGTTGAAGACGGGACAATATTGTCGGCCCCTGCACGGCCGTCTCGGAAATCCTCTTTGCCTTTTGCTTTTTTGACTGGCCCATCAACTAAATTTTGCGACGCGGTGTATGCATGCGTTGTAGAGAGTACGGCTTTTTCTATCCCGAGCGCATCGTTCAAAATTTGGATGATTGGACTTGCCGCGTTTGTGGTACACGATGCGTTTGAGGTGATGATGCTTGTTTTAAATGCGTCCTCGTTGACCCCCACAAGCACCGTGGCACCTGCCACTGCACCCGGCTCATCTTTAACCGGCGCGGTGATAACCACACGCTTTGCCCCAGCGGTGATATGCGCACCTGCCTTTTCATACGATGCAAAAAGGCCTGTCGCCTCAATCACCACATCAACAGCCAAATCCTTCCACGGAAGTTTGCTTGGGTCAGGCTCGCTCAAATGTGTAATCGGTTTGCCCGCGACCATGAGCGTATCCCCCTCTGCAGCAACCGTAAACGGAGCCTGGCCATACACGCTGTCATGCTGCAGCAAATAGGCCAACTGCTCTGCGCTCCCTAAATCATTGACTGCCACAATGGTAATATCTGGCGACTGTTGTGCCGCGCGGACGAACGCCCGCCCTATCCGTCCTAATCCGTTTATCGCAATTCTTGTGCTCATACGTGTGTAGTATACACCGACCTACTCTGCAGTAGGAGTAGTTTCGGGAGCTGGTGCTGGTGCTGGCTCTGGAGCCGGCTCTGGTGCAGGGGCAGGCTCGGGTGTTGGTTCTGGTACTGGCTCGGGAGCAGGTGCCGGTTCAGGTGCAGGCTCTGGAGTCACCGGAGGCGTGCTGGTTGCTGCTGCCACAATTACCGTGCGGCTCGTATATCCAGAGATACCTTGTGCATCGGTTGCAACATACAAAATGGTGTGGCTGCCCTCAACACTCGTATCAATACCAATTTGGTCTGGAGTAGTCGTTGCCCCACCATCCACTGATGTTTGGTAACTGATGCTCTGCCCTGAAGAGTCGGTTGCGATAATCCCTGCATCGCTATACTGCTCGCCCACGGTTATCGTTGTTGGGTTACTGCCCTGCAAGATGAGTGTTGGGGCAGCGCTAGGGGTCGGCGCTGGAGCAGGCGCTGGTGCCGGAGCGCCAAAGGTAGTGACCGACCCATTGCCGTTTGGCGTGTCGGCGCACGTGCCCGGACGAGTTGTTGGCGTACCGCTGATAATCGCAAAGCAGTACGGCACGCCGGTCTCTTTGTCGAAGAGTGTAATTCCCTCTGGATTTTCGCTTGAGCCGACGGTAAGAGTACCCGCGGTGATGTGGTCGGCAAACAAGTCGGTAAAGCGCGCAACACCGTTTGCAATGGTCATGCCCACAGTGCTCAGGCGGCTCAAGACTGCGTTAGTGAGCACCTCTATAAATGAGCTGTTTGCAAACGCGTCAGTTGATGATGCGGTTGATGTCGCAGCCATTGCCTCAAGAGTCTGGAGTATTGTTGGCGCAAACGTATATTGTGGGTCGATAAACACCAACACAGAGTCTGTTGTTGACGTTGCGGTATATCGCTCAAGTGCGACGCCGATTGTTTGCGCACTGCGTGTTGCCTTCATCGCGACGCCCGGGGTGGACGACAGCATCAGGCGGTCGCCGATGGAAATCTCGCCGCCCTCGAGCGACACTTTGACCGGCACTCGCCCAGCAAGCGCCACCGGCACCGTGGTAGAGCCGACCCCCATGTCGCCATTGTATCCGTTGAGCAACACGCCCGGCGCAGTTGAGACGACTCCAAGGAATGATGCCTCGCCCGCAGCGCGCGACACGTGGATGCTGTGCTCTGCATCAAACGACACTATCTCCCCAAAGGTAAGCGTCGCGTCGGTGGTTGGGTATTGCTCGGCCAAGTCGGCACCAGTGGTGTAGGCACCGACCGCGTAGACAGTGCCTGCCGTAGTGGCGCCAGTGCAGGTGTCGTTATTGTCGACACACAGCCACCCGTTGCCCACACGCACATTACCACCCGACGCTGCCGAGCCTACGGTCAACATAGCGTTGGGCGTGCTGGTGCCGATACCCAAGAAACCTGCACCCGTGATGCGCATCTTTTCTGTACTGGTTGCTGCCCCGCCGGTTGCTGTGGTGGTGAAGATAAGGTCGGTCTGCTGGTTTGCGGCAGTATGCGTCCCCGCAGCCACTGCGGCAATTTGCGCCACACCAAGCCCACCAGTTGCGGTAATATTATTGTCCTTCGTGCGGAATTCGATACCCCCAACAAGGTCGCCTGAAGCGATTGCCGCGGATGCCGACTGCAAGCTTATTTGATTGCCATATGTCGCATCAGTGCTTGTTGCAGCAATAGTGAGCGCACTGTAAGGGGCAGTGACATTAAGTCCCACATTGCCGCCAAAGTAGTTAAGCGCCGAAGTGGACTGCTGGTAGATGCCATACACAGGGTTGGTGATGGTGCCGGTAGTAAGCGGGTTGGCAAGATACATCTGGTAGTAGTTGGAAAGTACGCCGCCCGCACTGCTGAAGTTACCGCCACGCACATAGAGACCGTATTGGTTGGTGATGGTGCCCGAGCCTGCTGCGCCGATACTTGGGTCAGAGTACATACCATAGTGCGTCGTAATCGCCCCCGAGCCGGTGAGTTGCGGGTTGGCAAAAACACCATATTGCGTGGTAGTTGTAGCAGTACCACTGGTACTTGGGGTTGATTGCATACCCATGAGGCTGGTAGTGGTGCCTGCACTGTTTGACGGGGTAGCCCACACACCGCGCAAGGTGCCGACGGTACCGCCGCCAGAGTTTTGTCCTAGAACATTCAAACCATAGAGCGAGGTAACCTCCCCTGTGCTGGTGTTTACTGGGTTAATCTGTGCACCAATAAGTGCAGCGAGCGTGCTGCCAGCCGCCGCAGTATACCGAGGAGCAATACTTGCTCCATAGTGCCCGCCAGTGCTTGCTGCGGTTTGGTCACCACCGGCGATAAGCAAAACCGTGTTGCCTGAGGCAACAGAAAAATCTTCGTCAATAGTTGTTGAAGCTAGTGTTGTCTTGCCCGTTACCGCAAGCGTGGACGAGAGTGTTGTCTTGCCCGTTACCGCAAGCGTGGACGAGAGTGTTGTTGCGCCACCTACCGTGAGCCCACCAGCCAAAGTCGAGGCTGTGGTTGAAGTGCCGGTAAAGTACGAGCCAATGATGTTGTTGCCCAAGATGTCCCCTGCTACCGAGAGTTTTTGACCGGGTGAGGTGGTGCCGATGCCGACGTTGCCGGTTGTATCTTTCACCAAGAGGCGCCATAGCGATGCCGTGGAGTCATAAATACCAGCCCCCACAGCAGAAGTGTTTGAACCAAACACATAGTCTGAGCCAGATGTCGCGTCAAAGAAGATACTTGGCGCGGTACTACCACTTACCTCAATATTGCCACCAGAAACTTCGAGTTTTGAGGCTGGACTTGCAGTACCTATACCGACGTTGCCAGCCGCAGTAATTCTCATATATTCACTGACGCCGGACGAGGTAACCGCGGGAAGTCCACTGAATGTCAGGTCGCCAACCTCTTTGTCGGTCGCGAGCGAGCCACCATTGGTAATGACACTCGCGATTTCCCAAGCGTTCGCAGCAGTCCGGGAGCTAATCGTATTGTTGAAGACAAGTTTTGATGTTGCGGCATGAGTCGTGTTAGTTATTTCAAATATGGGTGTCCCACCAGAGATGTGCAAGAGTGATTGCGGGCTGGTGGTGCCAATACCCACATTCCCGCTAGTATCTATGGTCATATCAATGCCGTTGTTGGTGCCCAACCCAAGACTACCGGCGTCTACAGTTAAAATCTGCAACTGTCCCGTACCGCGGTGTACCAACTGTGAAGCAGCATTTGCGCCTGTGTTACCTCTTAGTAGTCGAAGACCAAAGTCGGTATAGGTTGTGTCTCCTTTAAGGTCGATGTATGCGTACTGACTGCTGTCAGTCGCACCCATCTCTATAGTGTGCGCTGCTGCGGCTCCAGACAAAAGCAGGTTTGCAAACGTTGGCGAGTCAGTAGTCTGCACATTTTGGTTCATAAGATACAACTCGGTTGCCCCAAGGCCACTATTGAACGTTGCTCCCGTGACAGCCCCAGAAAAGTTCGCAACACCTCCAGTCATAGTGCCGGTAAAGTAGGATGCGCCGGAGACGGAGAGTTGGGTGGTGGAGGCGTAGGTCAAGGTGGTGTTGCCCGTGAGGCTGTCCAACCAAATTGGAGTGACGTAGGTACTGCCATTCCAGTACGAAATACCGAGGTCATTTTGCTGTGTTGCGGTGGTGTAAGCATTGCCGCGACCGAACATAGTCCACCCAAGTACTGTTGAGTTGCCGATGCCTCCGCCCGCTGCACCAGCTCGGGTTATGAGGTTGAGCACTGACTGGTCTGATGTGCCGGTACCTGGTGTGACGACGTCTAAATATGATGAGCCTGAAGCTTCATAGACGGTTAGGGGGGCAGATGGTGTGGTGGTGCCGATACCGACGTTGCCGGTTGAAGTGATGCGTAGACGCTCCGTACCATATTCAAGAT
>CAYGHD010000004.1:0-54387 GCA_964349675.1 uncultured Candidatus Saccharibacteria bacterium | reverse complement strand
GCCCTATATTGCTCAACTACGGTGCGTTTATGCAGACAATCATTAACTTTTTTGTTATCGCACTCTCTATATTTTTAGTGTTCAAGATTATCTCGAGCGCCCGCAAGCGTCTCTTTAGTCAAGGGGATGTTGCGCCGCAGCACACCAAACCAGCACAGGAACGCTTGCTTGAGGAAATCCGAGACCTTCTCAAGGCTACAAAATAGGGTGTCGGGCTGCCTCGGCTGAGTTTCAGAGGGGAAGTGGTATACTGTCCTGTATATGACTGAGACAAAAAAAATAGAGTTATCACCCGCTCTCGCGATTGTCATCGCCGGGGTTATTATCGCTGGGGCGATTGTGTTTACGCGTACACAACCGGTTGATACGGGCAAGGCGCTTGCTGCTCTAGGCAATGCCGCAACAATCAACATCCGGCCGCCTACAGCAGACGACTACCGTGTCGGCGCACAAGATGCTCCGGTGGTGATTGTCGAATACTCTGACTTCCAATGCCCATACTGCAACCTCATAAACCCAACTCTCAGAAAAATCGTCGGTGAATCAAACGGGAGTATCGCATGGGTCTATCGGCACTTGCCCCTTACATCGATACATCCGGAAGCTGAGCCGGCTGCAAACGCTGCTGAGTGCGTAGGCGCACAGCTTGGGCAAGAAGGGTTTTGGAAATTTGCTGACCAAATATTTTCAAATCAGCAGAGCATGAGTAGCGCCTATTACGTGCAGACTGCCCAGTCGCTTGGGGCAGATATGGCTGCATATACGCAATGTGTAGCTAAACAAACGTATCAGCACAAGGTTACCGCCGACTCGTCAGAGGCAACAAGTAATGGTGCAAACGGTACTCCATTTGTAGTCGTGATAAATACCAAAACAGGCAAAACAACGTCATTTGCAGGGGCGCTGCCATATGCACAAATCATGGCAGCGGTGCGCAGTGTACAATAAAGGAGATTACTTATAGTCACAAAAAATAATATGCCAAACACACTTTTCGAAGGTTCAGCGGGGGCCTTGATTAAAAAGATGATTCTGGTCGCAATCATATTGCTTGCAGTATTACTTGCAGTTGAATCACTCAGTCGTTTTATGGGGTTGCGGTACGTTGGGGCAGGATTGCCTGCGACAAATGTCATTTCAGTAACCGGGCATGGAGAAAAACTTGCCATACCAGACATCGCTCTGTTTACGGCAAGTGTTGTTGTTGTAAAGCCAACAGTAGCTGATGCTCAAACTGAGGCAACCAGTAAAGCAAATGCAATGACCGCATACCTCAAAGAGCAGGGCATTGATGAAAAAGATATACAAACCAGCGACTACTCGGTTGCGCCACGGTATGAGTGGACGGTCAGTAACTGTGTTGGCAACTGTACGCCCGGCAAGCAGGTGCTTACTGGGTATGAAGTACGTCAAACAACGACTATAAAAGTTCGCGATACCGCAAAAGCAGGGACATTACTTGCTGGAGTCGGAAGCAAAGGCGCTACTGAAGTAAGCGGGCTCACATTCACATTCGATGATCCTAGTATGCCCGCTGAAGAGGCGCGTGCAAAAGCAATTGCAGATGCAAAAGAAAAAGCAGAAAAACTTGCTGATGAACTCGGAGTCCGCCTTGTACGCGTTGTCTCTTTCAACGAGAGCGGTAACTACCCGCAGCCTATGGCCTACGGCAGGGGAGGGGTTGTGGCAATGGATGCAAAAGTTGCGGCTCCAGAAATTTCTGTTGGTCAAAACAAGGTGCAAAGTGACGTAACTATTACCTACGAGATTCGCTAAACCAAGTCCATTCTTAAAAAACCAACCCGACCAGAGGCTCCTCTGATCGGGTTGGTTTTGTTGTTGACAAGGGTCAATCCCGGGGGTATATTGGTCAGTATCAAAGGCCCGGAAGGGCTTTTAAAAATGCCAAAATATTATGATGCGTTACTTTAAAGAAGTTCGTGCGGAGATGCGACACGTGTCCTGGCCCACGCGGAGTCAGGCGGTTATGTATACTGCGGTAGTTATCGGAGTGTCCGTTATTACAGCGCTGTATCTGGGGCTTTGGGACTACATCTTTTCGTTTACGATAAAGCAGATAATTTAACTAATGGGTATCCAAAAAACTATGGGAAAACAAGATTCCAGCGTCGGGCGAGCATGGTATGCGATACATACGTATGCTGGGTATGAAAATGCGGTGGCGCGAAATTTACGCCAGCGTATCGAGTCGCTTGGTATTTCTGACAAAATTTTTAGCGTGGTGGTGCCAACTGAACGAACGGTCAAAATAAAAGGAGGTCGTCGTGTCGAGGAAGAGGAAAAGGTGTACCCAGGATATGTGTTGGTAGAGATGATAGTGGATGACCAGTCGTGGTTTGTGGTCCGCAACACTCCTCGCGTTACCGGATTTGTTGGCTCTGGGGTAAACCCAGTTCCCCTTAAACAAACTGAAGTGGATGCGCTCCTTGGCCGTATGCAAGAGAAAGAAGGTTCTGTAAAACATGCAATTGAAGTTGCTGTGGGTGACGCTGTGGTGATTGTTGACGGCCCATTTAAAGACCTCGACGGTAAGGTGGGTGAGGTAGATGAGTCTCGTGGCAAAGTAAAAGTCCTCGTTTCGATGTTCGGTCGAGAAACCCCCGTCGAATTGGATTTCTTGCAGATTAAACGTATATAAGGTACAGTGTCCCCACCATATGAGCAGCTTCGCTCTCATATAACCGTCGCTCGCTCGGAAATTAAAGCAAGCTTTATTTCGCTCACTCGCTAGCTTATGGCAAAGAAAATAGTAAAGAAAATCAAGATTATTGCCCCAGCGGGGAAGGCTACACCTGCGCCTCCTTTGGGTACCACGCTCGGCCCAGCAGGCATCAACATTGGTGAATTTGTAAAAAAATTCAACGACGCAACACAGCCAATGATCGGCAACCTCATCCCGTGTGAAATAACCATTTATGATGACCGGTCATACGACTTTATCCTCAAAACCCCACCAGCGTCTGGTCTCATAATGAAAGCGCTTGGTAAAGAGAAGGGGTCGGGCAAACCAAACACCGCTAAAATCGGCACGCTGTCTAAAGACCAGCTCCGTGCCATTGCTGAGCAAAAGATGACCGACTTGAACGCAAACGATGTAGAGGCTGCTATGAAAATTATTGCCGGTTCTGCTCGCTCAATGGGGGTAGATGTGAAATAAAAATACTCAATATACACAACACAACAGCTCCCTTTCGGGGGCTGTTGTGTTGTGGCTACGAGTGCTCCATACTTTTAAGCACTTCCAAGTACATGTCTTCGACAATTTTTTGCTGCGCTTTGCCGCTGCTTGCGTAATGGTCGAGGCCAGGGGCAGAGTTTATTTCAAGCACCCACCATTCTTTGGGAGGCAAAGAGATATCTCCTTGTATCATAAGGTCGACGCCGCAAAGTTTGAGTCCCATGTCGCGGGTCAGTTGCACCGCGATTTTTTTGAAATCTGGGTGTACCATTGCGGTCACATCGATAGAATCGCCACCAGTTGAAAGATTGGCGTTGTCGAGCAGAAATACCCGCTGCGCTTTGTGGGGGACGGTGTCCATCGTCAATCCCGCCCGTTTCAGTTTTGCTCCCATGCGCAAATCGGCTGGCTTGATAACGGTGTCACGGCTGCTTGCAGCAAACGCTCGCTGTTTTTTTGCTAAAAGCTGTCTAATTGTTGACCGGCCGTCTCCGACGACGTTGAGCGGGACACGTTCATACGCGGAAATAATTCTGTCATCAAGAACAACTACTCGATAGTCTTTGCCCGATACAGGCTGTTGTACCAACGCAACGCGGTCAATGGCAAAAATACGCCGCATCGCTCGGTAAAATTCGCGTTTTGTATGTACCAGCGCAACACCTTTGCCTTGGCTGCCGCTGTTTGGCTTTACAATGACCGGCAACCCGATTGTCTGTGCGTATGCGTATGCGCCATCAATATTGTCGGTTGACTCAATTGCTTTCGCCCAAGTATCAGAGAAAAAGACTTTGCCGGGTACTGTCTTGTAGCCCATCCCTTTCATGAAGAAGTTGGCATAGTCTTTATCCTTTGCAATTTCTGATGCGCCAAGGGTGTTCAAGTCGATACTTGAATATCGAAAGTACCGCTTGCGTCCGCTCCGGAATGTGATTTGTCCCGCGATGCCCCACTGGGGTTCGAGCAATACCTTCGCGCCTATATGCGGAGCAATTTTAGAGAAGATGGTGCCGACCAACGGTGTGGCAGGTTTTCCTTTTTTCATGATATGGGGTCTTTCTATACCTGTTGAATCCAGACGGATGGTACAGTACTTATTAAAAACGAGCAATCATACGCGTTTAGGTTTGATGCCAAGATGTTTGAAGAGAGGCGCATACAGGTCGTCTTCCGGGGCAATAGCAAGTTCATGTCGAGACACGCGTTCACAAAATTCAACTGCCGCGTCACTCGCTATTGCAAGCGGGCGACGTTCTTTACCTTCTCCCATTAACAATACTGCTGCAGTGGCTAGGCTGTCAGCGATATCGACCTTGGTCATGCGCATTTTTCTGCCGAAGAGATCTGCCGTGCCGCGGTAGTCTTTGACGCCACGAAATCCGGCATATCCAACTGCAACACCAACAACACCAGCTCTTAGTGGCAATACGCGACTGTCGGTGAGTATAACGCCTAACTTTTTTATCCGATAGTGTTTACGTAAGGCTGTGCGTAGACGAGCTGCGGCAGCAAAACTGTCTTTAGGAAGGAGTATCAGCTTGCCGGCCGCGTTGGATTCATCAATGCCGGCCGCTGCCATAATCATCCCATCTTTAATACTTATCCAGATATACTTAGTAGGCATTGCCCACTCGCTTTCTTTTATAATCAAAGACTCCTTGCTCTTTTGGTCAGTCGCAATAACCGTCCTGTTTTCTGCAAGTGCGACTATTTTTGAAGTCACCACAAGGATGTCTTTATCCTTGAGTGTTGGCACATGTTCAATAATAAATTTTTCTAAATTCTCACCCTCTATAAACAGTCGGGTATGGAGTGCGTGTACATGCATAATTATTTTTCTAAAATTACTAGTGTGTATGCGAGCCCGTCCCAAACTTCTTTTTGTTCTGAAACTTTTCTGGTAAATAGGTGTTCATACGGTGGGAAAAAGGTATCCGCATTTTCTGTGGCATCAATGAGTGTTAAATAGAGCCGGTCTACAAACGGCATCGCTTCTGCGTATATTTGTGCACCACCGAAGATAAAAATTTCTTCGGGTTCAACCGCTCGCGCCTTTGCCAGCGCATCTTCCATTGAGTGCGCGAGAATCACATTTGGAAAATCGAAGTTCGGGTTGTGAGCAGTTGAGCGTGTAATAACGATGCTCGTGCGGTTTGGGAGCGGGGTTTTGCGCGCCTCGATAATAGATTCGAATGTTTTCCGCCCCATAATGAGTGTGTGTCCTTCGGTGCGCTGCCGCATTTGCTTGAGGTCACCCGGGATGCGCCACAATAAGTCATTCCCGCGGCCGAGCTCTCTATTTTTGCCGATGGCAGCGATGCTACTTACTCGTGGGTGTGCCATGGTTAGTGCTTTTTTGTTACCGCAAAGTCTTTTTTGAGTTTTTTGATATCGCCATTGAATACAAACTTCATTTCTGTCGATTTTTCTTTCTTGCCTTTATCAACAACATCTTTCTGATGCCAGCGGCTTTTGCGCGGCTCCACCGCATGGGCTAATTCTTCAAAGACGATTTGGCAAAACCGCTCACCCGGATGGAGCTGGATAACCTGTGAGCTCGTATTGTTACGTATCGGGAGCGTAAGCGGCCCTTCATATCCAGAATCAATAATGCCGGTAAGGTCGACCGAGAGTCCTTTGCGGTTAACCGATGAGCGAGGATAGAGGATCGCCATGAGATCATTGGGGATTTTTATTGTTTCAAAGCTCGACACAAGCACATACTCCTCGGGCAACAGGTCAAAGTGTTGTCCTTGCTCAAGCTCAATTACGTCAAAGTATTCGGGTCCGTGGTCGCGCAGCGGGTCAATACTCAGTGCCTCTCGACCTTGGTCGGTCATGCGCCATGCTTTGGGAATAAGAAAGGTAAAACCCAAGCGCAGATCTATCGCATGCATCTGGAGTTGAAAGCTGTCGAGGCTTGGGTTAATACCAATACTCCCACTCTCGACGCGTTCTAGTATTTCTTTTTTAGTAAGGATGGTCATAAGTGAAATGAATTATAAAACAATCTGAAGCCCTGAAATTGCAGGGAGTGGCTGGTATTGCTCTTTAAAGCTCGACACCAGTTCATCCACCAACTTCCGGTCTTTCTTCTCTGCCCGATCAAATGCATTCTTTGGCATAGTCACCTGAATTGGTTTGTGGCTGCTTTTGCGCTTGAGTAATTCTTTTACTGCCGCATATTGGTTGTCATAGACATGTGCATTTGAAATAGAATGTGAATACACACCAACTCGCACGCCTAGTTTTTGGGCCAACATGCATTGGAGCAGGGCAAATCCCGCAACATCAGAAGGGAACCCCAGCACCATGTCGTTCGATCGGACGATATTGTGTAGGTGAAGTCTCCCGCCAATAATATTGACGGTAAACGAGTAGGGGCAGGGAACGTTTTTTTTCTTAAACAAACTCAATCCGTCAGTCGCAGGGTCCCATGTAATAACAACTCCGTGGCGCGAACTCGGCTCTTTTTTTAACAAATCAATAAGTTTGCCGAGTTGGTCGCGGCCGAAATGTTTTCGCCACCGGTACCCATAGGCAACGGTGACCACGTCGCCGGGGTTAGTAAAGCTGTCCCATACTTTTGTGTACTCTCTTAAAAAGTCAGCGGGTTTTCGGGTGCCGGCGACAAACCATATCTGCTCTGCCACAAACATTTGGATTGGAATTTTGCGCAACGTAAGTAAGGGGAATCCCTCTTTTTCTATGTCGATTGAAAAATGAAGCCCAGGAAGCGCTGTTGTTTCGTGTTTGGTGCGCTCTGATTGCTCGCGCACTCCATTTTTAAGGATTTGACCGAGGAGTCCCTGGTAGATTCGGTCGAAGGTAGCCATGGGGCCAATTATAGGGGTAGGGAGGGGCGGCTACAAGATAGAGCTTTTTTGCACGTATGGTATAAATGCCAAGGAAAGGGAACTACCATGAGCATCACGTATCCATATATCCCCAAAAACCGCCATATCAAGTATGTATCTGCCGAGCATCCGCATATGGTTGCGGCAAAAGCACATGCTCGCGAGCATTCTCTCGATACAACCATGCCCATGGGCTCGGTGGTAGTGTTGGATGGTGTTGTGCTGGGTTGGGGTGCAAATGGGAGCGACTATCACAAAACTCATATTTGTGAGCGTGTGCAGCAAGGAGTGCCGACGGGGCAAAGATATGATCTGTGTGAGGGATGCCACCCCAAAAATCACAGCGAGCTGCGCGCAATTACCAATGCCACCGCAAAAGGGCATCAGCTTGCTGGCGCGAGTCTCTACCTGTGGGGTCATTGGTGGGCGTGCGAGTCTTGCTGGGAGGCGATTATTGCCGCAGGCATCACTGATGTTTTTGCTGTAGAAGGAAGTGAGAGATTGTTTAACCGGGATCATCCGGATAATATTATTGGCCGGCAGTTTGCATAAGCTGCCGGTATTTTTATGAAATACAAAGGAAAATTGATTGTTATTGATGGCTCCGACGGGGTGGGGAAGGCTACGCAAACGAAGTTGCTGGTGGAGCGGCTCCGGAAAGAAAAAATCCCGGTGGCGACACTCGACTTCCCACAATACGAGAGCAATTTTTTTGGCAAGTTAGTGGGAGGATGTTTGGCAGGCAAGTACGGCAACTTTGTCGCGCTCGACCCCCACATCGCCTCGGTGCTGTATGCGGCCGACAGGTTTGAATCGAAGGGAAAAATAGAAAAGTGGTTGCGCGAAGGCAAGGTGGTGGTGCTCGACCGTTACGTCAGTGCAAACCAAATGCATCAGGGCGGCAAAATCCGCGACGCGCGTGCACGGAAAGCTTTTTTGACCTGGCTCGATCAGATGGAGTATGGTGTGTTTGGGCTGCCCCGGCCCGACCTTATTTTGTGTCTCCATTTGCCACTGGAAATATCACTTCAATTGTTATCAAAAAAAAGCGCAACTAAAAAAAAGACGTATCTAGGGAAGGGGATGGCAAAGGATACGGTCGAAAGTGATACTCGTTACTTGCTTAACGCGCAAGAGGGGGCGCTCAAGCTGGTTAAGGCACACAATAATTGGCAAAAGGTTACTTGCGCTCATAAAGACGCTATTTTGCCGCGCGAGGAGATACATGAGAAAATCTGGGGAATTGTCCGGAGACATCTTCCACGGTAAACTCCACGTATGGACTTTGATGCATATCAAAAACTTGCTGACCGCACAGTGCGCGGAGTAATTAAAAGTGAGGGGAATATACGCTAATACTTTCATGATCTAACGCTTACGACATTGATTGAGGGTTCGCTTATTTACGTAAGTATTTTCCTATGCACTCATACGACGCTATTGAAAAACAAGACAAAGAACTATTCGCGGTTATTGAAGGGGAGGAAACAAGAGAGCGTGAGGGACTAGAACTTATCCCGTCTGAAAATTACGTGTCTAGGGCAGTGCGCGAGGCGCAAGGGTCTATCCTCACCAATAAATATTCCGAAGGATATCCGCATAAACGATACTACGGTGGCCAAACATATACGGACAAGGCGGAAGAGTTGGCGATTGAACGGGCGAAAAAACTTTTTGGAGCACAGTTTGCAAACGTACAGCCGCATTCAGGTGCAAATGCAAACGTAGGTATGTATTTTGCGCTATTGCAGCCTGGCGATACGGTGCTTGGTATGGACTTGTCTCACGGGGGGCATCTAACCCACGGCCACCCGGTGACCTATATCACCAAGTTTTTTAACTTTGTGCGATACAAAATGAAGGACGCAGAAACAGGTGAGATTGACTATGACGACATGTTGCGCGTTGCAAAAGAGACGAAGCCGAAAATCGTACTCGCTGGTTTTTCTGCATATTCGCGTGAACTCGACTATGAAAAGTTTGTTGCTATTGCGCGAGAGGTTGGCGCATATGCCGTTATGGACGCTGCACACATTGCAGGGTTGATTGCGGGCAAGGCTGCCAAAAATCCTTTTGACTATGGTTTTGATGTGATGACGACAACGACGCATAAGACGCTACGCGGCCCTCGCGGAGGAATGATTTTGACGCGAGAGAGCGAAGAGCTTGCAAAAAAAATAGACAAAGCAGTGTTCCCAGGCCTTCAAGGCGGGCCGCTCATGCACGTCGTTGCTGCAAAAGCAGTTTCTTTTGGCGAGGCGCTGCATCCAAACTTTCAAACATACGCTGCGCAGATCCTCAAAAACGCCAAAGCAATGGAAGCAGTGTTTCGTGCAAATAACGTCCGCATGCTTGGTGGTGGCACCTCCAATCATCTTATCTTGGCAGATGTGTTTGGGTCATTGGGCGTGCCCGGAAAAGAGGCTGAAGAAGTGTTAGATACCGTTGGTATCACCCTTAATAAAAATGTCATCGCGGATGATTCGCGCAGCCCAATGGATCCTTCAGGAATTCGCTTCGGTACGCCAGCCATTACCACCCGTGGGTTTGCCGAAAAGGAAAGCGCTCGCGTGGCAGAGCTGATGCTCCAAGCGCTGCAAAAACGCACAGATGCTGCAGCACTTGCTACAGTACATCAAGAAATTAAAAAACTTTGCGCCGAATTCCCAATCCCAGACTCGTTTGTGTAAGCAGATCGAGGAAGTCGGGGTAGAATAGACGCTATGCGTCGGCTAAAAAAGCATATTGTAGCGGTATGGAATCGCTATGAGCGCCATATTAGTGTTGCTGCCTTGGCCAGCGGTTTTGCGTTCGACTTATATTTGGCAAAAAGCCCCGAAAGTGTTTCTGATAATCTGCTTTTGCTCGCATACTTACTGTTAGCTGGCGCGATTATCATAGTACTGAATCGTCGGACTCGACGGCAGATGGAAAAAAGCAGCCCGACTGAGCCGCTCATCCTGACCTTTGTGCTGCAATTTTGTTTCGGCGGTTTGGCAAGTAGTTTACTCATTCTCTATGGCAAAAGCGGTACCGCAGGAACGGGCGCTTTGTTCGTGCTGTTGCTGGCAGGGTTTCTTATCGGGAACGAATTGCTCAAAAGCCGTTATGCACAACTGCAGTTTACCGTCGGTATCTACTACTTTTTGCTTTTAACCTATGTGGTCATGGCAATCCCGACGTTTATATTGCACCGTGTTGGCACAGGGGTGTTTATAGTGAGCGGACTGGTGAGTGTCGTATATATGGCGTGCTTCATCGCAATAATTTTTGTTGTCGTATTTCGTCGCAAACACAAAAGGTATATATATGAACTTTCGGGTATAGTACTTGGCGTATACGTGTTGTTCACTGGTCTGTATTTTACGAATGTTATCCCCCCAGTGCCGCTGTCGCTCAAACAGGGAGGGATATATCATACGCTTTTGCGCGACACTAGCGGCAACTACACGGTAACTTTTGAGGCGCCACCGCGATATGTGTTTTGGCGCGATACCAGTGCAACATTTACGTATGGACCAGAGCAAACTGCATATTGCTTTAGTGCAGTATACGCTCCGTCAAATTTAGCAACTTCAATTGTGCATCGATGGCAGCAATATGATGAGCAAAAACAACTATGGGAGACGAAATCTGTTGTTTCGTTCCCTATCAACGGTGGCAGAGAAGGTGGGTATCGTGGTTGGAGTTTGAAGGTTGGGTTGGCGGCGGGGAAGTGGCGCTGCAATGTAGAAACAACGCGCGGCCAACTTATCGGCCGCATCCGTTTTGATGCAGTCGAAGCCTCAACGCTACCCGCACTTTCCACAACCACCTTGTAAAACAGTAAGGTTAAACCTTGCTATAAGTGGAAGGGAGCCTTCTTTTTATATAAACTTCTTTCTGTTACTGTAGACACATGAGTGAAGCGATATATGCCGCAATCCAAAAAGCACTAGAGGCGCTGGGCGCGCCGGATGTGGCTTTTGTGGTGGAGCGCCCCGGAGACTTGGCGCACGGCGACTATGCTACCAACGCAGCAATGGCGGCGGCTAAGCAGCTTGGTAAAAACCCTCGCGAGGTGGCAGAAAAGCTGAAGGCAAAACTTGATGAGAAAATAGAGGGAGTAGAAAAAATCGAAATTGCTGGCCCGGGGTTTATTAATTTCCGTTTATCGCGCGAAGCTATTCTACAGGAGGTGCAAAAAGCCGCTACAGACGAGGCGTGGGGGCAGAATAACTTGTATAAAGATAAAACGGTAATGGTCGAGTATACGGATCCAAATCCGTTTAAAGAGTTCCACATAGGCCATTTGATGACCAATGTTATTGGTGAGTCTGTGGCGCACACGCTCGAGAACGCAGGTGCAAAGGTGATCCGCGCTAACTACCAAGGAGATGTGGGCCCACATGTGGCTAAAGGTATTTTTGGTTTGATGGAGTTGGGTATCACGCATCCAAATAGTAAAGAGTTAGGTGAGGCGTACGTGCTCGGCGCATCGCGATATGAAGAAAGCGCAGAATATAAAAAACGCATCGACGAGATAAATAAAGCGGTATACGAAAAAACAGACCCGCAGGTAAATGCTTTATATACAATTGGCCGAGAGGTGTCGCTCGAGCATTTTGAAGAGCTCTACCGCATGTTGGGTACAAAGTTTGAGCATTATTTTTTTGAAAGCGAGACAAGTGCAAAGGGGCTGCAGTTGGTGGCGGACAATACGCCGAGCGTGTTTGAAAAAAGTGATGGCGCCGTGGTGTACAAGGGCGAGAAGGTTGGGTTGCATACGCGCGTGTTTGTAAACTCGCAAGGTCTGCCAACCTACGAGGCAAAAGACTTAGGGCTCCTCCAGCTTAAAAAAGAAACAGCCGCCTTGGATCAATCTACTACAGTCACGGCCCATGAGCAGAGTGAGTATTTTAAGGTGATGCTCGCTGCTGCGAAAGAAATCCCCAAACTGCACGATATTGCAGAAAAAACCACCCACATAACACACGGCATGATGCGGTTTGCGCAGGGTAAGATGTCATCGCGCAAAGGCAACGTCATAACGGGTGAGTCGCTCTTAATGGACCTTAAAGACGTAGCAAAAGAAAAAATGCAAGGCCGAGACTTGCCTGATACAGAAAAAGTTGCCGAACAAGTGGCCGTGGGGGCAATTAAATACACGGTGCTTAAACAGGGGAGCGGTAAGGATATCGCGTTTGACGCAGAAAAATCACTCTCTCTCGAGGGTGATTCGGGGCCGTACTTGCAGTACGCACATACACGCGCTCAGTCTTTGATAGAAAAAGCGCGTACAGCTGGCGTGAGTGACAAGGTAGAGAGTGTGCAAGATATTACAGAATTTTTGCATACACTCACGCTTGACCGTTTGCTCATACACTACCCGTCAGTGGCGGCACGCGCGGCGCACGAACTTGAGCCGCACTATGTTACTACATACCTCACAGAGCTTTCTGCCGCATTTAACTCTTGGTATGCGCAGGTGCGCGTCATAGATGGCGACTATCCATCGTACGCGCTGTTGCTTGCAGAGGCGGTTGAGCAGACTCTCAACAAAGGACTGCAGCTGCTTGGCATCCCTGTACCAAAAGAGATGTAAAAAGCTCAAAAAGTGCTATATTCTCTAGATATGGATTCACCAAAGCAGGGTGGGGAAGAGCAGCATCGTGGGCCAGAAGTGGGTTCAAAGAGCCCGCTCGCTGAGCGCGAAGAAGCAATACTCGCTTTTTGGCAGGCTAACAATATTTTTGAAAAAACACTGCAAAAGAAGGCTCCAAAAGGAGAGTATGTTTTTTATGATGGGCCGCCGTTTGCAAACGGTTTGCCGCACTACGGACATATATTACAAAGCGCGCTCAAAGACGCGATCCCGCGTTACCGCACGATGCAGGGTTACCGTGTTGCCAGGCAATGGGGGTGGGACTGTCACGGACTCCCCGTTGAGAACTTGGTAGAAAAAGAGCTTGGGTTTAAAACCAAGCGTGATATTGAAGAATACGGTATCGAAAAGTTCAACGCTGCTGCCCGCACAAGCATCATGAAGGATGTCGCCGACTGGAAGCGGATTATCCCCCGTATGGGTCGTTGGGCAGACATGGAGCAAGACTATAAGACCATGGACTCCTCATATACAGAGAGTGTGTGGTGGGCATTTAAAAGTCTGTACGATAAAGGGTTAGTGTACGAGGGCTTTAAAGCGATGCATCTGTGTCCGCGCTGTGGCACAACGCTTTCAAATTTTGAGGTAGCCCAAGGGTACCAAGATATCGACGATATTGCCGTGACCGTAAAGATGCCGCTTGTCGATGAGCCTGAGACCTCATTGCTGATTTGGACCACGACGCCGTGGACACTTCCTGGCAATGTTGCGGTTGCTGTAAACGCACAAGCTACATACGTTAAAGTGCGCACGGACGGTGGTTTTGTGGTTGTAGCAAAAGACTTGGCGCAAAAAGTGTTGGGCGAAGATTTAAAAATATACGGCGAAATTCTTGGTAAAGATTTAGTAGGCAAGCGCTACACTCCACCGTTTGACTATTTTGTCGACACAATACACAAGCACAAGACACATGCATGGCGCGTGTACGCTGCGCCGTATGTAACATTGCAAGACGGTACTGGTATTGTCCACCTAGCCCCAGCGTACGGTGCTGAAGATTTGGAGCTTGCACAGAAAGAGAAGATACCACTCATTCATCATGTCACTGATGACGGTAAATTTGTTGCAACGGTTGCGGACTTCGCTCATTTGCCGGTAAAGCCAAAAGGTCGGCATATGGAAACTGACGCAAAAATTGCTGAAAATTTAGAGCAGCGGGGGAGGCTTTTCCGACAGGAAAAGATCAGGCATTCCTACCCACATTGTTGGCGTTGCGACACCCCGCTGCTTAATTGGGCAGCAAACTCATGGTTTGTAAAAGTTTCATCGATAAAAAGCAAACTGCTCGCACAAAATACAAAAGTACATTGGGTTCCAGATCGTGTAGGTTCTGGTCGTTTTAACAATCTGCTGCAAAATGCGCCAGATTGGGCAATTTCTCGTAGCCGCTACTGGGGGGCACCTATCCCTGTTTGGAGACACAGTAAAACAAAAGAGATAAAAGTAGTCGGGTCCGTTGAGGATTTGTTGGCAATGTCTCGTCGGTCAGGGAACGAGTATATCGTTATGCGGCATGGGGAGGCGCGAAGCAATGTAGAAGGTTTTGCTAATTCAGATGATACCGTCGAGAACCATCTTACCCACAAAGGTCAAGCCGAGGTGCGTGCTTCTGCGCGCAAGCTTAAATCGCAAAAAATAGATATGGTGGTTGCGTCACCATTGCTACGTGCGCAAGAAACAGCGCGTCTGGTGTGCGATGAGTTGGGTTTGCCGCACTCAGTCATCATGACTGATACGCGTTTGGTTGAGGTGCATTTTGGAGATAAAAACGGCGCACCGCTACCCGAATGGGAGGCACTGTTCGCTACCTTGTCAGACAAGTTTAATACAGCCGCTGTTGGCGGAGAGACCTACGCGCAAGTGCGCAACCGCGTGGCTGATTTTATTTTTGATATCGACAAGCGTTATTCAGGCAAGCGGGTGTTGCTTGTGACGCACGGGGTCGGCGCATGGCTGCTCACCGAAATTACCTCCCGCACGCTTATGCCAGACTTGGTAGCTCAGCCACATGGTGGAAACTTGTTTAAAACAGGGCAATGGCAAAAACTGTCTTTCACGCCGTATCCGCACAATGAAAATTTTGAGCTCGACCTGCATCGTCCGTATATAGACGCAATCACGCTGGGTGACCCATTGAGTGGAGAATGGAAGCGTGTGAGCGACGTATTCGACTGTTGGTTTGAGTCAGGGTCGATGCCATTTGCGTCAAATCACTACCCATTTCGTAAAGGCATTTTTGATCCAAAGCGGTTTCTCGGCCTACTGCCAAAAGGGTACCCAGCCGATTTTATCGCTGAAGGTATCGATCAGACGCGCGGATGGTTTTACTCGTTGATTGTTTTGGGTACGGCACTTTTTGGGAAAAGCCCATACAAGGCGGTAATAACGAATGGGCAATTACTCGCTCAAGACGGACAAAAGATGAGTAAGCGTCTAAAAAATTATCCCGATCCTATGGAGCTGGTTGACCAATTTGGAGTCGATGCGCTGCGTTACTATTTACTCTCTTCTCCAGTGATTCGTGGCGAGGATGTGCGTTTCTCTGCGCGCGGGGTGGAGGAAGTTGCAAAAAAACTCTTAATGCGGCTAGACAACGTGAGGAGTTTTTATGACCTCTATGCGCCTGCAGAGTCCGCTGTAGGAGCGCCTGTTGCGCAGGCCAAAGCATTGAGCGCAAAACATACAACACACCCGCTAGATGCATGGATCATGTCTCGAATGGGCGAGTTGGTGCGTGACACGACACAAGGGTTTGAAAAATACGAGCTCGATGAGGCAACACGTCCGCTCGCAAATTTTATCGATGATTTGTCTACGTGGTATATACGCCGTTCTCGTGATCGGTTTAAAACAGATGGCAAAGATAAAGACGCTGCGCTTCAGACTCTGCGGCAAGTGCTCTGTACGGTGGCGCAGGTGATGGCGCCCACGATGCCATTTTTTGCAGATGACCTGTACCGCCGCTTGCGTGCTGAAGCAGATCCAGAGAGTGTACACCTTTCCGTTTGGCCAAAAGCTCCCGTTGTAGACCAAGTGTTGCTTCAAGACATGGAGCAAGTGCGTACAATTTGTTCGCGCGGGTTGGAGTTGCGTGAAAAGGCGGGGATAAAAGTGCGGCAGCCGCTCCAAACACTCAAAGCAAAGACACTGCCAAAAGACCCGGGGCTTCAAGCACTTATCGTTGATGAATTGAATGTCAAAGAAGTGCTTCAAGATGAAACGGTCGATGTTGTGTGGCTCGACACAGCCATGACTCCAGCGCTGAAAGAAGAGGGGGTGCTGAGAGACTTAATCCGCCGTGTGCAGGAGTGGCGCAAAAAATCAGGTCTACAAATTGCTGACAGACCAACACATACGCTCACTGTCTCTCCAGAGGAAGCTGTGGTTGCACGCAAGTTCCAGAATGAGATTATTGCCGCAACTGGTCTTGGAGGGTTGGATATCCATGCATAAAATTGTTGTGATAGACGCCATTGTGCTTGGCAAGCGGGGGGTTGGTGAAGCAAACACGCTCGTATCACTTTTAAGCGATGATTTGGGGTTGATACGTGCTTCTGCGCGGAGTGCGCGCTTGGCAAAATCAAAATTACGATATGGGTTAGAGCCGCTCACGTCTGGCAGGTTTTCTTTAGTGCGCGGCGTATTTGAATGGAAGCTCGTTGGGGTGCAAGATCTTTCGCGTGTTCATAGTGCCGACTCGCCACTGCGCCGGCGTGCGGTGGGGCGCGTTGCGCGGTTGCTTACGCGCCTCATCCATGGGGAAGAGTCGGTGCCGGAATTATATGCGACTGTTTCTCAGGGGCTACAGTATTTAGCAAAAAGTAGTGATGAAGAAGCCGAACATATTGAATGCGTATTGGTTTTGCGCATTCTGTCTCACTTAGGCTACTTGCCGCAGACTGCTGAGATACGTCCTTTTTTAGAACAAGATTTTTTTTCAATGGAGCTGGCTGCAGCGGCAGCGCGCTCGCGCACAGTGCTCATCCGCGCTATCAACGAGTCGCTTGGTGCTACCGGTCTCTAAAACTCAAAAGTTATCCCCAATTACAAAGATCGCATCTCCGGAATTGGGGATAACTCGACTATTTTACAAATCAAAAAGGGAGTATTTGATTGGGGATTGAATGTTTTCGGTAAAAAATAACAGCTCCGTATTACAATTAAATCCTCATGGAGACCCCTGAGGGAGTCGTCGCAGACCTTATCTCTCGTGCTGCGGGTTTTTCAATCTCTGACCTGGTAGATGCGCTCATTTGGCAAGCCCACACGATGCGCGCGTCAGATATTCATATCGATCCGACCGATACGACGCTCAAAATCCGTTTACGGGTTGACGGGGTACTGCAAGAAGTGTTTTTATTACAAAAAAATATTCACACTGAAGTTATTTCGCGCATTAAGGTACTTGCATGGTTGCGCACCGACGAGCATCAGGCCGCGCAAGATGGTCGATTTAGGGTTTCCAAAGAAGGGTCTCTGCCTATCGATGTGCGTGTTTCTATTACGCCGACCTATTTTGGAGAGAATGCCGTACTGCGATTGTTGGCAGAGGCTCCAGAAAGTCATACGCTTACAAGCCTCGGGTTTAGCGCTCTTGATCAAGAGCGGATTGTTCGAGCAATGACACGTCCGCATGGGATGCTGTTGGCGACTGGCCCAACGGGCTCTGGTAAAACAACCACGCTCTATACGCTCATACAAATGCTTAACACCAAAGAGGTCTCGATCATAACTATTGAAGATCCTATTGAATATGCGATTAGCAACGTGACTCAAATTCAATTGCAGCCGAAAACTGGCTTAACTTTTGCCGCTGGTTTGCGTTCTATTCTGCGGCAAGATCCGAACATTATTATGGTGGGTGAGATTAGGGACGCAGAGACCGCTAAAGTCTCAGTTAACGCGGCACTTACCGGCCACTTAGTACTCTCAACACTACATACAAGCGACGCTGCAACGACGCTGCCTCGGCTGCTCGACATGGGGGTGGATGCGTATCTTGTCGCATCAACAGTCTCTGTTGCTATTGGTCAAAGATTACTGCGCACGCTGTGCCAGCATTGTAGACGTGAGATGCATGTAACGGAGGTTGAATATGATTTTTTGCAAAGACACGTTCAGGGGCTAATTTGCAAAGACGAACCATTTTTTATCGGCACTGGATGTGATGCGTGCAGGGGTACTGGATATATGGGGCGGATAGGGATTTATGAGGTCTTGGTCGTCGACCGAGAAGTGCACGACGCTATTTTGGCTCGCGCTCCTGCTGCGGATATACGGAAGGTAGCGATACAGAATGGTATGACTACATTATTTCAAGATGGGTTTAATAAAGCCCTTGCCGGGCATACCAGTATTGCCGAAGTGCTCCGTACCGTATATGAGTAGTCTGCTTCCCATTTTCACATGGCGCGTACGGCAGCTGTCTATAAAAGAGCAAATGTTGTTTACAAAGCAGCTTTCTTTTCTGCTCAATGCAGAGGTTCCTATTTTGGAAAGTCTAGAAATTATCCGCGTGCAAACAGTCTCTGTGAGACAGGGCGCGTTGCTCGATTCGGTTATTCAGGACATGTTCAATGGGCAGTCGTTATCTGCGAGTATCACTAAAACTCATCTGATCCGTAATAATTTCTTTATCAGCAGCATCCGTATTGGAGAGCAAAGTGGGTCTTTGGCGCAGACCCTCCAGTATCTTTCAGATGAGCTAGGGAAGAAGCAGCGTCTACGGCAAAAAGTAAAAAATGCTCTTGTATACCCGACGCTCATCTGCGTCAGTACGGCAGGCATTACCGGAGTATTGCTTATGTATGTTTTTCCAAAAATCCTACCCATTTTTCAGTCGCTAAAGATTGAGTTGCCGCTCTCGACCCGGGTGCTCATGGTCGTGAGTAGTGGTTTATTAGCATATTGGCCGCAACTCCTCGCAACCCTCTGCATGAGCGTGAGTGCAGTAATATATTTGTACTATAAACAGACATTTTTTCGTTCAATGTTTGATGCTGTGTTATTGCGGACGCCAATTATCGCAACGTTTGTGCGCAGCTATACAATGGCAAATTGTTGTCGGGCGCTCGGGCTTTTGTTGTTGAGCGGAATGCGCTTGCCAGATGCGCTTATGCATCTTGGAGACCTCGCATCCAACAGATACTACAAAGCAGCGTTTCTGCAGATAGCAGAATCTGTCGCGCAAGGCGGGTCTCTTTCACACGGCATGTTGAAGTTTACACGGGCGTTCCCGAGTATGGCGCAGCAACTCGTTGCGGTAGGGGAAAGGGTTGGTACGCTACCGGCAACGCTCGGGTATCTGAGTGATCTCTATGAAGCTGATGTGGATGAACAAACAAAGAATCTCACGAATGCGCTTGAGCCTGCGCTTATGATTATGGTCGGATGTATGGTTGGGTTTGTGGCACTCGCAATTATTTCGCCTATGTATAGCATTACTGCGCATGTCTCCGCAAAATAATGGGTGTACCTTATTGGAGTTGTTAATTGTATTGACGATAGTCATTATACTTTTTAGCGCAGGAACAATGCTCAGTGTGGGCGCATACACATCCTATGTCGTACAGGCCGAGCACCAAATACTCGTGAGTGTGCTTCACAGGGCGCGTAGTCAAGCGCTCACTCGCGTGCACGCTACTGTGCATGGTGTGTGTTACGCGTCACCGTACTATATTATTTTTGAAGGCACCGTTTGCGCACCAGATGCTCAAACGAGCGAACGTATATACGCTGCGCGCTATGTTGCGGAAGCTTCCGGTTTTGAGGAAACTTTTCCGACAATACTCTTTACGCAACACACGGCGACAACAACACCGGTCGACATATATCTGCATGGTGATGCTATGCTGCGGCGCATACAAATAAATGAAGAAGGGACTATTCTCTGGTAGTTTGCAAGCGCGTGCACAAGGGTTCAGCACCATTGAGGTACTCATTGCTTTTGCCCTGTTAGTTATGAGCATTTCCATCGCTGCAGAAATAGTATTTGGAGGAATGCTTGTCTCATATGGCGCTCGCGCCAAAAACCAAGCGCTGCAGCTGTCCGCGCACGCTCTGTATACAATGAGGGTCGCTCGAGTCGCTAGCATAGAAGATGCTTCTGAAGTAATGACAATCGCGTCGACAACCTATACGCGACGAATGGAATTACACGCTGATGCGCCTTGTGCTGTGTCTGCAACAAGTAGCGTTGCCTGGGTTGAGGGTGCTTTGCGTCCACGAAATCTGTCTATCAGGACAACAGTGTATGATGTTCAAAAACTTCTAGCTTTAGGAGGGGATTGTGAGACTGCTGCGGATCTTGGCGATTGGTCCCGACCAGCGGTTTTAGCACAAGGGACATTACCCTTGGGCAAACCAACCGCGATAGATGTACTTGATGGGGTGATATACATGGGAGGCTCTGTAGCCCCATATTTGTTTATCAGCAATACGCGAGCCGTACACGCTGGAGATGCGCTCTCTTTTGTATCATTTGAAAATAATTTTTCACTCCCCGAACACATTGTGTTTTTAGATGTAGTGCAGCAGCGCGACACTGACGGGGACATGAGGACCTATGTATATGCCGCACTAAACGCTTCGCAAGAACAGTTGCATGTCATTGATGTTACTGATATACACAACCCCGTCACCATAGCGCGTCGCTCGCTGCGCAACGTGAGTACTACGGGCTCGGAGCCGATGGGTCACCGGCTTGTATACTATGCGCCGCGGGTGTACATGACGACCAAATATACAGCAGGTCCCGAGCTTCACGTCTTTGACGTGTCCGATCCAAATTTTCCAACAGAGCTTGGATCTGGCTTTGAAGTGGGCGCCACAATAAATGCGCTTGCGGTTCAAGAGCAGATTATACAGGGAGTGCGGAAACGTTTTTTGTATACTGCGACCAGTCAACTCCACAGCGAGGTGCGCGTATTCGATGTTACGGATGTTCCTGAACAAGGCTCTGTGAGTGAGGTGCTTGCCGCAACAGTCGACCTTCCTGGGAGTCAAAATGCACAAAGTATCTGCATGCTCGGCGATGCACTCTATGTTGGAAGAGCTTCTACTCCAAATGGTCCAGATGTATACCTATTTTCCGCCACCAACCCAACTGCGGGGCTACATGAACTTGCATCTCAAGATATCAACACCGGAGTTATGGGGCTCATAGCGATGCACTCGCGTGTTTTCCTCCTTACCTCAAAAGTTACCAAAGAGCTTCAGATATGGAACTACGGCAGCGCTTTTTCAACAGAGTCGCTGCACTCAGTGTTAGGCGCTATGGTTGGTGGGTTTGACTACGAGCGCGGCCGCTTGTACGCGACTGGGCAGGGGACGAGCAGCGTTCAAATATGGGTCGGAGAATAAAGATAAAATGTTTTTAACCGCTACAAAAAGAGGGTTTTCGCTCCTTGAGGTGTGTATATATGTGGCACTTCTTTCTTTTTTTATAACCAGCACGGCCGCAGTGGTGTGGCAGGTGGTGAGCGGTGTTCGTAGTGCAACAGCTCAACTCCGTACAGAGCAGGAGGGAATATTTGTTATTCAAAAAATTGAACCGCTGCTCATTGCCGCGGTGGCGGTTACGCCAGTCTCTGGGACTAGCTCCGCGGTAACGATACAAAGATATGAACAAGGGGTATACGCGCACGCGACTGTCCGGCATAATGCCGCAAGCAGTAGTATAGAGTTGCAGAGAAACACAGAAAGCGCATTTATTCCGCTGACTACCAATGCAGCAACGGTCTCATCCTTGGTATTTCATAACCTTCCTGCAGAAGGAAGTCTGCCAGCGCGTTTGGGTGTCGCAATGGTTATTAATGGCCAAATATTTGAAGTGGAATATATTCTTGAAAATATATACATAAAAAACTAGTCTTGCTCGTAGTACGCCATTTCTGCAGCTTTTTCTTCGCGGGTTTTGCTATGCGGAGCAAGCACCTCTTTAGGGTCAGCATGTTCAGAGACCACGTGCGCTTCTTCCTCTTTATCTATGTCGGCTGTTTTAGCTGGGGTAGCGACAGACCAAATAAGCAGCGCAACAATACACACGAGCGCGAGCATTCCGGCCGCTACCAATAGGTCCATATACATAGTATAGCAAAGGCTCCGCTTCTGTCGTGCTACGATAAAGTCCCGATGTGGGGGATGGCACAACCCAAAGGTTTTGTGGCATACATTTCAGCGGTGATACTTGCCGCGATACTTTTGACCTTGTCAACGGCGCTTAGTTTTTCCTTATGGTATACCCAGTCTGATTTGTTGGCATATGAATATGCGCAGCGTAGCCTGCTTGCGGCGCGCGAATGCACAGATGCGGTGGTGGTGGCATTGATACAGAATTCTGCTTTCGTGGGTGGAGTGCCAATGTCAACCACAGAAGGGTTGTGCGAAGTTGGTGTAGTGACAAGCACTGCTATGCAATATGCATTTTTTGTAACCGCTATGTATAACACAGCACATACACAGGCAGAGGTTGTGGTAGATGCTACGTCTTTCACGATACAGTCATGGCGCGCCGTTCCATAAAGAGATGCTATGCTTATGTTGGCATATTATTTACGTTCGTAACTGTGTTTTTACGAATATGAACTCAAAAAGGTTTGGGAAACAATGGAGAGGTTTTACGCTCATTGAGTTGCTCATTGTTATCGGTATTATTGCGATTTTAGCGACGGTTGTAGTGGTTGCGGTAAATCCAGCGCGGCAGTTTGCGCAAGCGCGCAATAGCCAGCGTGTCAGCAATGTTAATGCGATTCTTAATGCGATAACCCAAAACATCGCAGAAAATAAAGGTGTGTTTATGTGTAATGGCGCGTCGCTTGCTATTGCAAGCACCAGCGGTGAGGCGGGCGAGATAAAAAGTGGCGGGTCGTCAGCGTACGACTTGGCGCCTTGCCTGGTCCCAACATATCTAACAATATTGCCATTTGACCCAGTTGGCTCTACCACATGCACAGCCGCATATACAGATGCGACAAACTACAATACTTGCTACCGAGTAGGGCGAGACACCGCAACGGGGCGAATTATAGTGAGCGCTCCATCGGCGGAGTTGGGCGAGACCATTTCCGTTACTCGGTAGTGTCATTTTGCAAGAGCGGCACAATGGTATACTTTGCGGTATGGCAGGGAAGAAAAACAACTCCGTCGAGGGTTTAAAGGAAAAGCTCTATTCCAGGACAGAAGAGCCCGAGGTACATCCAGAGGAGCGCACACCGCTTACCCATGAGGCGTCGCATGTGCCGGTTGCGTGGGAGGGTGCACCACCTCCACCTCCCGTAGCTCCAGCGGCAGGGCAGTCAGCAGCATTTCATGGTGGGGATATTACCAAAGTTGTTCCTATGGCACGTAAAAAAAAGACCTCTTTTGCAGTAAAGTTTTTTCTCGCGTCGGTCGCGTTCTTTCTCGTTGCGGGAAGTTTTGCTGCATACGTTATCTTCTTCGACTCCAACACGATTTCTCCACAAAATATCGACATGCAAATCATTGCGCCATCGCTTATTGATGGTGGTAAAGAGACAACGCTGCAAATCCTCATCAACAATCGCAATCCCACCCAGCTGCAGCTTGTTGATTTGGTCATCGACTACCCAGAGGGGACCAGAGACCCGGCAGACCAAACAAAAGTGCTCGCGCGCGAGCGGCAAACGGTCGGTGCTATAGACTCGGGGCAACAGATAAAACGCACTGCAGCAGCGGTATTTTACGGGCAGGAGGGGATGCCGCAAAAAGTGCGCGCGCGCCTTGAGTACACGATTCCCGGCTCAAACGCGATTTTTGAAAAAGAGACTGAAGTTGATTTTTTGGTCGGATCATCACCTGTGTCCGTGTCTATAGACTCACCAACCAATGCTGTCGCGGGGCAAGAGTTTCCGATAACGCTTACAATCCAGAGCAATGCCACAACGCCGGTTGAAGACGTGGTCATTCAGGGTCAATATCCGTTTGGATTTTCAATTTTAAGTGCGATGCCCGCCGCAGAAGCGGGGGACACTATTTGGCGGTTGGGCAAAATGGAGCCAGGCACGAGCAAGGTAATCAAAATTATCGGCAAAATAGAAGGTCAAGATGGTGACCAACGGGTATTCCGCTTTTTAGCGGGGTCAGATGGAGATCAAACAAACACGCAAATAAAAGTACCGTTTTTGACGGTGCCGCAAACACTCACGGTTGAACGCCCATTTATCAGCGCAACAATTGCAATTGCGGGCCAGTCGGGCAAGACCGTTGCGGTGCCCGCGGGTGCCACAACACAAGGGAGTATTTCTTGGCAGAATAATTTACCAGATTCGGTGTCTGATGTGGAAATACGATTGTCGATGGCAGGCGCTACGCTTGACCGAAGCTCTATACAGTCTCCAGACGGTTTTTACCAATCTAAAGATGATGTGATTGTGTGGACTAAAGACCAACTCTCTACCTTGGCGGATGTTCCGCCGGGAGGATCCGGGGTGCTGCGTTTTAGTTTTACTACTACGCCGCCTGGGGCTGGTGGGGTGGCATATACAAACCCGACGCTCAACTTTAATGTCAGTGTTGCGGGTGTTCGCCAAGGTCAAGACAAGGTGCCAGAAAAAGTTGCCTCAGCTGCAATGGCCGAAGTACAAGTCTCGTCGATTGTGGGACTGACCGCGCAAGCACTTTACTCCAGTGGGGCATTTGTAAATACCGGGCCAGTGCCGCCAGTTGCTGAGCAAACGACCACCTACAATATCGTCTGGACGTTAAGCAATTCTTCAAATACTATTGCCAATGCGACGGTGTCTGCAGTATTGCCGACGTATGTGCGTTTTGTGGCAGCTCAGCCAAATAGTGGCGTGCAATACAATGCTTCGAGCCGCACCGTGACATGGACGGCTGGCGACCTTAAAGCCGGGGTTGGGTATACTGCTCAGGCACGGACGGCGACGTTCCAAGTGGCGCTTACGCCAAGCACATCGCAAATTGGCCAGGCACCAATGCTCACTGGCGACCCGCAGTTTTCTGGACAAGATAGATTTGCACAAGTGCCCGTGCAGGTGCGCGGGGTAGGGCCGACGACATTGTTGGTTGGGGATGCAAATTTTCAAGGAGGGACGGGGCAAGTAGTGCCAAAACAATAAACCATATATGAAAGAAGGGAACGTAATGGAGAAAATTGTCTCGTTGTGTAAACGGCGCGGCTTTGTGTACCAAGGCTCAGAAATTTATGGCGGCTTGGCGGGTACGTGGGACTACGGGCCTTTGGGTGTGGCGCTCAAGAAAAATATAGAAAATTTGTGGTGGCGCTATTTTGTTGAGTCGCGCGACGACATGTACGGCATCGACTCGGCAATTTTGATGAACCCGAAAGTGTGGGAGGCAAGTGGCCACGTGGGCGGGTTTAACGACCCGCTGGTGTCTGATGTTAAAACAAAAAAACGCTATCGCGCCGACCATTTATTGGAGGATGTGGGCGTAGACCCGAGCGGCATGACGCTCGAGCAGATGGGCGCGGCGATAGTAGAGAAAAAAATAAAAAGCCCCGACGGTAATGAACTATCGGTGCCGCAGCAGTTTAATATGATGTTTAAAACGTCTGTTGGCTCGGTCGACGGCACAGACACTACGGTGTACCTGCGCCCCGAGACGGCGCAGGGGATGTTTGTGAACTTTAAAAATATTGTAGACTCCTTCCACCCAAAACTCCCGTTTGGGATGGCGCAGATTGGGCGCAACTTCCGCAATGAAATAGCGCCGCGCGACTTCGTGTTTCGTGTGCGCGAGTTGGAGCTAATGGAGTTTGAATATTTTATAGAAGAAAAAACTTGGGGTGAGCATTTTGCCTATTGGCAAAAACAAATGCACGGCTGGTTTAGCCTTTTGGGCTTTGCGCCAGAAGACATCCGCGAGGTAGAGATACCAGACGGGGAGCGTGCGCACTACTCCAAGCGCACCGTGGACTTCCACTTTAACTATCCGCACAAGTTTGACGAGATAGGCGGTTTGGCCTACCGTACCGACTTTGATCTGAAAAATCATATCGAGCACAGTAAAGCCGACTTGCAGTACATGGACCCGCAGACAAACGAAAAGTTTGTGCCGCATGTGCTTGAGCCGACGTTTGGTGTAGGGCGCCACCTGTTGGCGGTGTTGGTCAAAGCATATACCGAAGATGAGTTGGGCGGCGAGCCCCGCGTGTACCTAAAATTCCCCCCGCACTTGGCGCCCGTCAAAGCGGCTGTATTTCCGCTGCTTAAAAACAAACCCGAGTTGGTGGCAAAAGCGCGCGAAGTATACGTCAACCTTAAAAAAGAAATTCCGCAGATTGTCTGGGACGACAACGGTAATATAGGCAAACGCTACCGCCGCCAAGACGAAATTGGTACGCCGTTTTGTATTACGGTCGACTTTGACACGCTGGGCGAAAACGCCGAGCTTGCAGACACCGTAACGCTGCGAGACCGAGACACGGGTGAGCAAAAAAGAGTCTCAATACAAGAACTTGCGGGCATCTTGACAAAAGCGATAAAAGTATAGCAAAATTGCGTTGGTTTGTATGGACTAAAGTAGGAGACTAGAACTCAAGCCCTGTGAAAGGGGATGACGTCATGGTGTTCGGAAAAAGGTTGTATACCGCTTCGTTTTTCCTGCTGGTGTGGATGGCAGGAGAACGCCCGTTGATGCTGTTGACGACACTCACAGCACCTCCTCAGCAACAATCTGCTCTATTTCAGCCCCGAGTAGCTCCAGCGTCGGTGTCTGTGTATCCGCCCCGCGAGGACGACCGCTTTGTGGGCGGCAGCACAGACAACAGTATCGTCGTTATCGCGTACTTGGACTTCGGCTGTGCGGAATGCGCCAAGCAGTACGAGGCGCTTCGAGGATTGTATGTTGGGCTGGATGGCCAGGTCTCTGTCATTTATCGTCATTTCCCAGCAGCAATGTCTCCGCATGATGCTGCGCATGCCGCAGAATGCATGGGCGAGCAGTTGGGGCAAGACGGATTCGATCGGTTCGCGGACATTGTCTTCATGAATCAGAAGGCGTTGTTTGACCTGGCCGATCCATTTCCTCAACTGGCAGAGACTGTGGGTGCAAACAGGGGCGTATTTGCCCTGTGTATGGAGTCACAGCGCCATGCGGCCCGCATCAAACAGCACGTTGCGGAGGCGTCTGAACAGGCCTCAGCGGCGCCACTGCTTATTTTTCTGAACGTCTCAAGCGTCCAAGCGGCCGTCTTTCGCGGTCTGCATTCCCTAGACTACCTCAAACAGGTTTTCCAGATGATGCAGGACACCACCATGCCAGCCAAGCGCTAGGCGCACCTGAGCCCCGACATACCGTGTCGGGGCTCTTTTTACATACCAAAAAGGTACTTGTGGTAGTATGGGCACATGACAGATCGTGATATTAGCGTGCATATCACGTCGGGGAGTATCATCAAGACGATTCTTTTTTGTATTCTGATCGCACTGCTGTGGTACTTGCGCGACATTGTGCTTATTGTGCTTTCCGCTGTGGTGATTGCTTCGGCGATAGAGCCAGGGGTGCATGCGTTGATGCGCCGCGGCGTGAGCCGTCTGTTTTCAGTGATAGGCATCTATGCGGGCGTTATCGGTGCGTTTTCCGGTATACTTTTTTTCTTCATCCCACCCGTGTTAAATGATGCGGCAAGCCTGCTGCAGCAGTTGCCCGCGACACTCTCAAGTCTTAACTTGGCGGATATGACCCACGGGCTCTTGCCGGGCTCTTTAACAGGGACACTGTCTTCGGCAGATTTTTTACGTGACTTATCAAATACTCTCGCAAATTCCACCGGCGGCATGTTTACTACCGTGTCGGCATTTTTTGGCGGCCTGACGTCTTTGGTGCTCATTGTTGTTTTTTCATTCTACTTTTCTGTCCAAGAAACAGGCGTCGATGACTTTTTGCGCATTATCACTCCGGTCGAACATGAAGCATATGTGTTGGATTTGTGGAAACGCAGTCAAGACAAGATAGGCAAGTGGATGCAAGGGCAGCTGATATTGGGGGTGATTGTGGGCGTGCTTCTCTATTTAGGATTACTTATTTTAGGAATCCCGCATCCTTTGTTATTGGCAGTATTGGCCGCAATATTCGAGCTTATCCCTGTATTTGGTCAAATTTTAGCAGCAATCCCCGCGGTCGCGGTCGCATTTACGTTTGGTGGGGTCACTGAGGCACTTATGGCGGCGGGATTGTATGTCATTGTGCAACAATTTGAAGCACATTTAATTTACCCTGTGGTAGTAAAAAAAGTGGTAGGTGTGCCACCACTATTGGTGATTTTGGCGTTGCTTGTGGGGCTCAAATTGGTCGGATTTTTGGGAGTACTGCTGTCGGTGCCTATCGCAGGCGCTATACAAGAGTTCGTCACTGATATTGAAAAAAAGAAAGCGCGGTTGCTTGTGCGGGCGGGCCTTGCGCCTAAGACAGAAGGGCAGTAGTTTTGTTGATATATGGAGCAGAAAAAACCTCTCTACATCACCACCACGCTGCCCTATGTGAATGCCGACCCGCATATTGGCTTTGCGCTGGAGATTGTGCATGCGGACATTCAGGCGCGCTATCAGCGCCTTTTGGGCCGCGACGTGTTTTTCTCAACCGGCACAGACGAGCATGGGCAAAAGATTTTTCAAATAGCAACAAAAGAGGGGCGGGATGTGCAAGAATACGTTGACCATTTTGCCCGCCAGTTTGGGAAGTTGAAAGAGGCGCTCAATTTGTCTTACGGTGCATTTATCCGCACAACTGAAGATCGTCACACAGAGGCGGCGCAAGAATTGTGGCGCAGATGCGAGCAGGCAGGCGACATCTACAAGAAAAAATACAAAGGTTTGTACTGTGTGGGCGATGAGATGTTTTTAAAAGAGACAGACATTGTAGACGGCAAGTGCCCCAACCACCCAAACATGGAGCCGATTGAGATAGAGGAAGAAAATTATTTCTTTAAACTCAGTGCCTACCAAGACAAGTTGCTGGCGTACTTGGCGCGCGAAGACTCTATACTTCCAGATTGGCGTCGCCAAGAAGCAATAAAATTTGTACGTGATGGGCTCGAGGACTTTAGTATCTCTCGCGAAAAGGCGCGCATGAGTTGGGGTATCCCAGTGCCGGGCGACGAAGCGCAGGTGATGTATGTGTGGTTTGATGCGCTCACCAACTATATTTCCACTACGGGATGGCCAAACACAGAAGGAAATTTTAAAAAATACTGGCAAGAAGGCGAGGTGGTGCAGGTGGCGGGCAAAGACCAAGTACGCTTTCAGTCCATTATGTGGCAGGCGATGTTGATGTCTGGGCAAGTCAAAAACACCGACCATGTGGTATACCACGGCTTTATCACCAGTGGTGGGCAAAAAATGAGTAAGTCGCTCGGCAACGTGATAGACCCGTTTGCTATTGTGGCCGAGTACGGCACTGACGCACTGCGCTACTTTTTGGCACGGCATGTGCATCCGTTTGACGACAGCGATGTAACCATGGAGCGGTTTAAAGATGCATACAATGCCGACTTAGCAAACGGGCTAGGAAATTTGACGTCGCGGATTTTGACGCTTGCGGAAGCGCATTTAGCGGGTCCGGTTGAAGTGGCGTTTGTACCGTACCCAGAGGAGTACACCGAGGCGCTGGAAAAATTTGAGATCCACCGCGCAGCAGAGTATGTGTGGGGCCGCATACAAGCACTCAATCAAAAAATTACCGAGACTGAGCCGTTTAAGGTGATAAAAGTAGATGCAGAAAAAGGGAAAAAAATAATCGAGGAGTTGGTACACGAGCTTGCTGCTATAGACCTTTTGCTTGAGCCACTGATGCCGCAGACGAGTAAAAAAATAATCGAGGCGATTGTGGCAAACAAAAAACCCGAGAACCTTTTTCCTCGTAAAGACTAATGAAGTACTTTGACGCACATACACACGTGCAGTTTGTTGCCTTTGATGCTGACCGGGAGGAGGTTTTTGCACGTGCCGCAGAGCTGCAGGTGGGGATGAACTTGGTCGGCACCCAGCAAGACACATCCAAGGCGGGTGTAGATGCGGCGCAGGGCAGGGAAGGTGTATATGCAACAATCGGCCTGCACCCCGTGCATACCGCAAAGTCGTATCATGATACTAAAGAGCTGGGTGAAGGAGGAAAAGAATTTACCTCACGAGGTGAAGTGTTTGATTTTGAGTTTTATAAAAAGTTGGGCCAAGACAAAAAGGTAATCGCGGTGGGGGAATGTGGGCTCGACTATTACCGCCTCGACGAAGAGACAAAAAAAATACAGTACGAGGCGTTTATTGCACAAATCGAATTGGCCAACACGCTGGGCAAACCGCTTATGTTACACATCCGCAACGGCGAGGGTGGGGATGCATACAAAGATGCTCTGGAACTACTCAAAACCCATTCCAAAGTACAAGGCGACGTGCACTTTTTTGCAGGGCAGTGGGAAGTGGCAAAACAATTCCTCGATATGAGTTTCACTCTGTCATTCACCGGTGTTGTGACTTTCACGCACGACTATGACGAGGTGGTGCGCAACACACCGCTCGATATGCTCTTGTCTGAGACTGATGCGCCCTACATTACGCCGGTGCCCAACCGTGGCAAGCGCAACGAGCCAATATACATCCCAGACATTGTGCGCAAACTAGCCGAGATTAAAGGGGTAGAGGAGGAAGTCATGCGCGAGCAAATCCTCCGTACAGCGCAAAGGGTTTTCGACCTTTCCTAGCCCGGTTGCATTCTTCAAATATTCTGGTACAGTGTGGCCATGGTTACAAAATCGCATCCTGAAGAAGGATTAACCCAAGCGATTGACTCATCTGCTGATGCAGGCGAGCGCGTCGTATACGAGGTCGGCTTTCACGTCGTGCCTACTATCCCAGAAGACGGGGTAGCGGCTGTGGTGGAAAAAGTCCGTCAAGCGCTTGGTGGTGCTGAAATTATTAACGAGCAGTTCCCACAAAAAATGGCGCTTGCGTACACGGTTGAGCGGGCAAACGTTGGCCGCCGCGACAAGTATAATGAAGCGTATTTTGGTGTTATGAAGTTTGCATTAGAGCGAGAAAATATTCCGGCGTTTGAGCAAGCGCTCCGCGTCGACAGAGACATTCTGCGCTATTTGTTGATTGAGACCGTTCGCGAAGACGTTGCAAAGGCACCACGCCGCGCAGTGTTTGCCTCTGACCGGCTCGAGGGTGAGACGATTAAAAAGCCAGAAGTTCCGGTAGAAAAAGTTGCAGATATTTCTGAAGAAGATCTCGACAAATCAATTGACGCGCTCGTTGCGTAAAACACTATGTACATCAATAAAGCAATGCTGTTTGGGAACCTCACGCGTGACCCAGAGCTGCGTGCACTGCCGTCTGGCGGGCAAGTGGCCTCGTTTAGCGTGGCAACCAACCGTGTCTTTAAAAAGGCAGATGGCGGCAAGCAAGAGCAAACTGACTATCACAACGTTGTGGTATTTGGGCGCCAAGCAGAAATTGTCTCTCAGTATCTCAAAAAAGGGAGCTCTGTATATGTTGAGGGGCGCATCCAGACCCGTAGCTGGGACAAGGATGGAGCCAAACAGTATCGTACTGAAATCATTGCAGAGCGTGTGCAGTTTGGCCCCCGCGCAGGCGGCAGTGCAGGCGGAGCTGCGCCCTACGAGGCAGCAGACGCTGAGCCGCAATCATTTGGCGGCAGTAAAGCTCCAAAAGACGATGCAATTGATTACCCACAAGAAGATATTAATCCAGACGATATTCCGTTCTAAATAAAACGTATTATGGAAAAAGATACCTATGTCGCACAGTTTCAGCGCATCGACTACAAAGATGTCGACTTGTTGAAAAAGTTTCTCAACCCACATGGCAAAATCATGCCTCGTCGTCGCACTGGCCTCTCTGCTCCAAACCAACGAGCTTTGGCGGAGGCGGTAAAACGCGCTCGGTTTATGGCACTGTTGCCCTACATTGTTCGATAAAGTGCGCAGATAACAAAAAGCCCCGAAGTTACTTCGGGGCTTTTTGTTTGGATCCCAGTGTATTATTTTTTGTCTACGCGCTCAACGTATTGTCCGGTTTCGGTATTGATGCGGACCACGTCGCCTTCGTTGATAAATAGTGGGGCGTTTATTGTGGCGCCCGTTTCAAGCACCACTTGCTTGCTGCCGCCTTGTGCGGTGTTCCCGCGCACGGCTGGCGGCGCTTCCTTCACAAGCAGTTCGACTTTTATGGGGACGCGTACGGCGATTATTTTGCCCTCATCGTCATTGTTTGGTTCATCAAACACCAGCGCTTCAACTACTGCGTTTGGTTTTAAAAACTGCCCAGCGTCTCCGACGGTCTCTTGAGATAATGCAAAGCGGTCAGCAGGGTTTTTCTCGCTACAAAACCAATACTCACCTTTGTTCGCATAGAGGTATTTGACGGGTTTGAGCGACAAGTCAGCCTCTTCGGCCTTCTCAGACTGATGGAAGGCCTGTTCGGTCACTTTGCCGGTTATCAGGTGTCGCAATTTTGTCTGGTTGACCGGCTTACGCATTTGTTTGCGGAATACGTGCGCCTCGAGCACTTCATAGGGCTCGCCGTCCATCAGAATTACCTTTTTCGGTAAAATATCATTATATTCAAGCATATTTGGGCATTGTAGCGAAAAAACAGCGCTTGTCCAATATAGAAACCTAGTGCTGCCGAGCGGGGTTGTAGATAGTGCGCTCCATATGCTATATCCTGTATCTATGCCAAAAGAGTATCTGTCTACAGAAGAGGAGGCGGTTCTTTTAGATGAAGAGGTACTGGCTCGCTCTGTCGCTGAGCCGGCGCTGTTTGCGCAATTGGTGCGCAAGTACGAGGCACCTTTTTTGCGCAAGGCAATATCTATCGTCAAAGACGAGCGGGAAGCGGAGGACATTGTGCAAGAGGCGTTTACAAAGATATATCTCTATGCGCATAAATTTAAAAAACAAGAAGGGGCAACATTCTCTTCGTGGGGATACCGCATTCTCATCAATACAGCGCTGACGCATTATGCAAAGCGCAAAAAAGAAGGGTTGGTGCGCGCCGACTTGGATGAAGAAATTTGGCAGCTGATTCCGGACAAACAACTGCGACAGTTTGAAAAAGCTGAGTTTGTTGACGAAGTGGTGTCGGTGCTGGCGCGTCTACCGGCCCCGCTGGCTCGGGCGCTGAACGCCTTTTTTATCGAAGGTAAATCCCAAGAGGAGATAGCAGCGCAAGAGGGGGTGAGCGTTGGTGCGGTCAAGACTCGGGTGCACCGAGCCAAGCAAGAATTCCGCCGAGTATATGAAACTATTACTACTCGTTTATAATAAAAAACAATTACTATGACTAACATTGAACAGCAGGTAATGGCGGGGGTTATGGTGGTATACGCGGCGCGTCGTTTGACCAGCGCATTTGCGCTCAAGATGTATGCGCTCGCTTTGTCAGCGTTTGGTATTGTGCTTTTTGTATCCCTTTCAAACGTTGCAGAAAATTTTACAACGGTAGCAGAAGGGGGGGCAGCAAGCGTCGCTGTGTTTTTATTTTCTGCAATTGTAGGTACTACGGCGGTAGTACAGCTTGCTCTTGCTGTTGGAGCTTTTGCTGCAGCGTCGCTAGCGGTAGACGCAGTACGTTTTGTGTCGCCACTTCGGGCGCACACGGCGTAACAACTACTCGTCTGAGTCGCCGCCACTTGCTACTTTGCCCGGCGCGTTGCTTTCAAGCGCAGTTTGTATTTGTTTGAGTAGGTCGTTTGCAACCTTCTTGTTTTCTCGCAAATAGGTACGGGATGCGTCATAGCCACGGCCGAGCTTTTCTTCACCAAACGCATAGGATGAGCCGCTTTTTTTCACAATACCTAAACTCTCTCCAAGCGCCAAAAGCTCACCCTCGCGCGAGATGCCCTCATTGTAGAGTAGGTCAAACTCAACTTTGCGGAATGGGGCTGCGACTTTATTTTTTACAACTTTGACCCGATGGCGTCCGCCGACGACTTCTTCGCCTTTCTTTATCTGCGCAATACGGCGTATGTCGAGTCTCACCGATGTGTAAAATTTAAGCGCCTTGCCTCCTGGGGTTGTCTCGGGGTTGCCAAACATCATGCCGATTTGCATGCGGATTTGGTTGATAAACACCACAACTGTTTTTGATTTTGAGGTAATAGCAGTTAATTTGCGCAGCGCTTGTGACATGAGCCGTGCCTGTTTGCCGACATGCATTGCGCCCATATCTCCTTCGATTTCGTCTTTTGGAGTAAGCGCTGCAACAGAGTCGATAACAATAATGTCGACTTTGCCCGAGCGCACCAGTGACTCCACTATCTCGAGCGCTTGCTCACCTGTGTCGGGTTGTGAGACAAGCAGTTCGTCGAGCTTAACGCCTATTTTTTTTGCATACTCGGGGTCGAGCGCGTGTTCTGCGTCGATAAAGGCACAGACACCACCTTTTTTTTGCGCTTCGGCAATAGCATGGAGTGAAAGGGTTGTTTTACCCGACGACTCTGGGCCAAACACTTCTAAAATACGTCCGCGAGGATACCCTCCGATGCCAAGCGCCCAGTCCAGGCCGATAGATCCAGAGGGAATAGCGTCGACATCAACCCGCGCTGTTTCCCCAAGCTTCATAATCGCTTCGTCGCCGAACTTTGTTTTTATTTCACGGATAGCCGCATCAATAGCGCTGGTGTCCCGGGTGACTGCGCCCTTTTTTTCGTCTTTCTTTGCCATAGGTTAGGTAATGTTATAAGGACAATAATTCAGCACCATGAGCGACACCTGTTTTTTTGTTGTGCGGCCAAAGCGGTCGACTCCAACAACAGTGAATACAGTATAGCCTAACGGGGGAGAAAGGGTGAGCGTAAAATGCCCGGCTTCGTCAGTGAAGGCCGGTTTGTCGTTTATGGTCAAAAACGAAATATTTGAAGCCGTCCCTGCAATAGTTACTGCCGCCGAAGAGGTGGCCTCGCCGCTATGGGGGGCGGTGATAGTAATTTGCGGCCCAAGCAAAAGCCGCCGCCCTTCAAAAAGGCCGTAGAGGAGTATCAGCAGCGCTGCCCCAAAGAGCGCTCCTTTGTAAAAACGGCGAGCAAAGTCGTGGTGGTGGGGCAAGGGCATAAGCTAGAGCTGCTCGTCTTGAGACTCTGGGGCAGGGCTTCGGCCCAAAACTTCTCTTGGTTTTGCACCGTCACCTGGTCCTATGACGCCACGCTCCTCGAGCATATCTATCAGGCGTGCTGCGCGTGCGTATCCAACGCGCAGTTTCCGCTGAATGTATGAGGTTGAAGCTTTGCCTGCCTCAAGCACTGCTTCTTTTGCGGCTTCGTACATGTCATCGTCTACTTCTTCATCTGCGCCGTTGTCGGTGAGTGAAATGCTAGTGCCCTGAGTTGGCGCTGCGATGTCGACCGGCAGCTCCGCATCATTGTTATCTGCGATAAAGTCTACGACTTTCTTTACCTCAGTCTCGCCGATAAAAGCGCTCTGTAAACGGATCGGTTTGCCCATATCTCCGCCCAAGTACAGCATGTCGCCTGCGCCAAGCAGTTTTTCTGCGCCGCCTTGGTCCAAAATGGTACGAGAGTCTATTTGCGAGGCAACCTGGAGCGCAAGGCGTGCAGGGACGTTAGCCTTAATGAGGCCGGTAATAACATTCACAGACGGTCGCTGAGTCGAAAGGAGTAGGTGGATACCCACAGCTCGGCTCATTTGGGCAAGACGAACAATTGCAGCCTCAAGTTCACGAGGGTACGTCTGCATAATATCTGCCAACTCATCGATAATAACCACGATATAGGGCATTGCCTCGGGTATAGGGGCGCCTTCGTCAGGAGCTTTGTCTTTGCGGAGCTTCTCGAGCGCCGGGGTGAGGATGTTTTGATGATACGACTCAATGTCACGCACGCGCTCTTGCTCGAGTATGTTGTACCGACGTTCCATTTCTTTGCCTGCCCAGCGGAGCGCCATGATCGCTTTTTTAGGGTCAGTGATGACTGGAGAAAGCAGGTGAGGGAGTTTGTTGTACAAGGTCAATTCAACGCGCTTGGGGTCGATCATCAAAAAACGCAGCTGCTGCGGGCCGCAGCGATACAAAAGCGAATTGATAACGGCGTGGATTGTTACAGACTTTCCAGAGCCCGTTGCTCCTGCGATAAGCATGTGCGGCATTTTTGCAATATTGCCAAAATGTGACCCTCCAGCGATGTCACGGCCAAGCGCCACCAGTAACGGTTTTGGAGAGTCGGCAAATTCTTGCGCTTCCAACAAAGTGCCTAAGCCTACGGTCACTTTTGCAGAGTTTGGCACCTCAATACCCACCAATGATTTGCCCGGTATAGGTGCCTCAATGCGCACAGGGTGTGCGGCAAGCGCCAACTCGAGGTTGGTTTGCAGCCCGACGATTTTTTGCAAACGCACACCCTCTGCCGGTTTAATCGCATACCGGGTAACTGACGGGCCGATTGAGATTTCATCCAACTCGACCACGATGCCAAAGTTTGCCAGCGTGCGCTTAATAATATTTGCGTTTGCTTTTATGTCGCCAACGCCGGGGCGGCCTTTGTCGCGCTCAAGCAAAGAGAGTGGGGGAGGTGTGTATTGTCCCAGTAAGCTTTTAAGTATTGCCTGCGCGTTGCGGGCTTGGGTGTCGCGGGCAGAGGCAGCCATTGCTCGAGGTGCTGGAGGTTGAGATCCGGCAACCTCTTCTTCCTCTGAATCAGCATCCTCTTCCGCATCCTCAGGATTCTCTGGCTGTATATTCGGAAAATCTTCAGAATCAGAAAGCACATTTTGGTCTTTCTGGCCGGTGCAAAAATTCCAGCATGTGTGTATGCCTTGACGTAGCGACTCTCCAAGGCGCACAAAAGCTTCGCTTGGGAGCCTGCCCTCAAGCAGCACTAATAACGAAATAAGTGACAAACTCCCCAAGGCTATCAGTGCCGCGTAAATATCAAAAAAAAGCACCGAGGGTCCTGCTATTGCAGCACCAACGAGGCCACCTCTATGCGCAACTACTTCAATAAACCCAAGGCCTGAAAAAATAAACAACCCACTCGCTGCTATTTTAACTGGGGTAAAGCCGCTGGCTTCAGGGCGCAGAGCGCTTCCGGCAAGTACAAAAAACAGCAAGGGGAGCAGGAAGTACCCAACGCCAAGTAAGTATGCAAAAAACTCATAGGCGTCAGAGCCGGCAACTCCTGCGGCACCAAACGCTGCAAGCGTTAAAAATAAGCCGAGCGCAAAAAGTAATACCACCGCAATCGCCCGCTTTGTTTCACTCGGTAGTGTATTAGCTGCTCCGCCGTTTCTATCCTTTTGCTGCTTCGTATTTTTGCGCGCCATATTGACACATAGTAGCACGAGAGCGTCCGGCTGTGCGGAAACTTTACGCAGAGCAAAACAGGGGAGTATACTCAAAGACATAGTAAGTGTCGCATAGGCTGAAGTAACCAAAGAGACAGTTTAAAGACATTAAGGACAAACAACGTGTCGAATAAAGAAACCAATTTTCATAATAAATCTATAAACTCGGCTCTTTTTAAAGGACGCAGTGATTGGTATTTTTGTTTTTTAAAGTCAGAAAAAATTGCACATGTTCTGGTGCTGTTGTCCAATACGTTGCCGGGCGAGGTGAGGGGAGTCTTAAAGGACTTGTCTCGTACAGCCGAGAATATTCCACAGTCTATAGCGCACTTTGCTGCTGGAGAAAAGGCTGCAAGTAGTGTGCTGGCAGAGCTAGTGACGCTACTGTTTCAATTGCGTTTGGCGCAAACGCACGGATGGATTGGAGTTGAAAATTTTAATATTCTACACAAAGAATGCGAGCAGCTTATAGAGAAGTTTTCAGAAAGCGCGCAACTCTCCCCTTTTGCATCCGAGAAGGATTTTATGCTCCCCTCTTTTGCAGCGCCGATGCCGCTGGCGCTTGAAAGCTATAAAACCGGAATGTTTGAAGACCAAGTACTAAAGGACACTAAAGGACAGTATAAAAGACAATCTACTCAGACCGAAGAGACGCGAAAAATTGCTTCAAAAGGCCAAGAAGAGAGGCTATCAAAAGTATTGGATATTGTGCTTAAAAATAAGGCTGTATCTATAAAAGACATATCAAACGTTATCCGGGATTGCAGTGAAAAGACACTCCAAAGAGAGCTTGCTGTCCTTATAGCTCGTGGCCTTGTAAAACGGGTCGGAGACCGACGCTGGAGCCAGTATATTCCGAGTTTATAGCGTGAGGTTTTTCTCGTTGACCAAAGACCCCTTTTGCGGTACATTGAACCCCTGTGGAAGCAGTTAAAAGTGATCCGCCCTCGGCGGTCATTTGTGCTGTTGTCCACAGGGTATTTTTGCAGTTCTTGTGTAAAGCAACCTATACTAGGCAGAGCGACTGCATGTCGGCACTGTTTTACTAGATGCGTGAAATGTTCACTCATCTAGTACGGTTGGTACAAAACTGCTCTTGAAAGATCGTTGACAATTTCATACATCCCGAATTCCTTGTCCCGTTACTGGCAGCTCATTCCGCGTGACCCAATCCATTCTTGCTACCAAGAGCGATTATGAGATATGTTCCCCGCAACTCCTCTTTTTTAAAAAAGAGAATACGAGTTGTGGAGTGTCCATATCATTATAAAAGCTGGGTAGAAACTGTTAGGTTTCTCATTATTCGTAGATTACAAGTAATTATTAACTGTTCGAACTTACATATGACTATTACTCAGAGTTCAACTCGGCTCATCGCAGTCGCAGCCGGCTCTGTTCTTGCTCTCGGACTTTTGTTCGGAGTAATCGCAGGACCAGCAAAAGCTGCAGGCCTCACACAGGATCAGATCAAACAAATTGTTGGTCTGCTTCAAGCCTTTGGTGCTGACCAGGCGACGCTTAACAACGTCACCGCAGCGCTCAACGGTCAAGCAACTCCAGGTACACCTACAGGTGGTACCACTGGCGGTTCATGCACAGCAATGTTTGTAACCAACCTCCAGGTAGGTTCAAGCAATGCAGAAGTTAAAATGCTCCAGCAGTTCTTGAACAAAGATTCAAGCACCATGGTTGCAGCAACGGGTGCTGGTTCTCCAGGTGCGGAGACCATGTACTTTGGTCCAGCAACAAAAGCAGCAGTAGTTAAATTCCAGGCTAAGTACGGAATTTCTCCAACTTCTGGCTACGTTGGTCCATTGACTCGCGCAAAGCTTAACAGCATGTGCGGTACCACTACGACTAATCCAAACGTTCCAGGTACTCCAGTTACGGGCAATGGCCTCAAAGTCATGCTCGCATCTGACTCACCAGTAAACGTTTCGCTCGTGCAGGGTCAGGCAGCAGGTGAGCTCGCAAAGTTCACTTTTGCTAACCCAACATCTGCGTCAGTTGTAGTTACTAACCTCGCGTTCAAGCGCATTGGTGTTTCTAACGACTCAACAATGACGAACGTGTACATCTACAATGGTGCAGTTCGTTTGACCGACTCAGCTGGCGTCAGCAACTCGGCATTCAACTACAGCAACCCAGTAGGTCTCTTCACTGTCCCAGCTGGCAGCACATACACTGTGTCTGTACGCTCTGACATTGCAGGTTCAACCTCTGGTCAGCAGATCGGCGTTCAGTTGGTTTCAGTTGGCGCATCAGGAGCACTTGACTCTTCTGTGTCCTTCCCAATCAACGGCGGTTTGCAGTCAGTATCTGCCGCAACGCTTGCGACAGTTGACTTCAACACATCAACGCTTCCTTCTGTAAGCACCGTTGACCCACAAGCTGACTATACTGTTTGGCAGAACAACATCACTGTCGGTACGCGCGCAGTGACTATGAAGTCATTCGCACTCCGCAACATCGGTTCTATCCAAACTGGTGATGTCCGCAACTTCCGCCTCTATGTAGACGGCGTGCAGGTTGGCTCAGCAGTTGCAACAGTTGACGCAAATAGCATAGTCACCTTCGACCTCTCAGCTTCTCCAGTTCGTATTGAGACTGGCGGTCGTGTGGTGAAAGTACTTGCAGACGTAGTTGGCGGTGCATCACGCACTTTCAGCTTGTCGCTGCGCTACCCATCTGATGCAATCATGGTAGACACTGACCTTAACCAGCCAGTGCTCCCAACTGCAGCCGGTACAACCTTCTCACCTCGCACCGCAACTTCAGCAACAATCAACTCTATCTCAACATCAGCTCCTTCAATCACCCGCGCGTCGGACTCTCCAACGCAAAACGTGTCAGTTGGCGCTTCAAATGTTAAGTGGGCATCCTTCAAGTTCCTTGCGAACGGTGAAGATGTAAAAGTTGAGAGTCTGAACGTTAACGTCAACACCTCTGTGCATAACGGTGGTCTCGACAACGGTAAAGTATTTCTCAATGGTGTGCAGATCGGCTCTACAAAGGACCTCGTTGAGGCAACTGATGTGAACTTCACATTCGGTTCATCAATGATCCTCAAGGCTGGCACTGTCGCAACTGTTGACATCTACGCAGATGCGAAGACTTCAACTTCAACAAACCTCTCAAACACTGAAACAGTAGCTGTTTCATTGACTGCAGGTTCTCAGAACGGTCAGGGTCAGATCTCGCTCTCAAGCGTGAACGTCCCTACCGGTACTGTCTCTGGTAACACCATCACCGTTGCTTCTGCTTCGCTCACTGCGACAAAGGCTTCAGGCTATGGTAACCAGACCATCATTGCTGGCTCACAAAACGCTAAGATCGGTTCGTTCGTACTCTCTGGCGGTTCTACCGAAGGAGTGAACGTCAATACAATCGAAATTGGCTTCGGGTCAGCTGTGAGTTCACTCATCTCAGACCTCGTGCTTAAAGATCCTACAAACGGTAATGCCGTAATAGGTACAGCAAAGTCGACAGTTGGTACAACCAACGCGTTTTCTGTAAGCATTAACATTCCAGCGTCTGGTACAAAGACCATTGATGTGTACGCAAATGTGAAGACTGATGCTTCAGCTGGTGCAATTCCAGCAACAACAGTTACGACAAACACAACCGGTACCGCATCTATCACTGGTAACTCAGTGAGCGTTGGTACTGCAGCAACCCTGCAGACCATCACCATCGGTAGCGCAGTGCTTACCGCAGCTGTCAACACTGGTTCTACTCCAGATGCTGCAAACGTAGTTGCAGGTGCAACGTCAGTTAAAGTTGGTTCGTTCCGCTTTACGACACAGTACTCTGGATACACAGTAGACAAAGTCGCTGTTAAAATCCCTGCAAACGCAGCAACTTCTGTATCAAGCGTCATGCTGAAATACAAAGACATAAACGGTGCTGAGCAGACCGCGACACAGGCAGTGGCGCTCTCTACAGGAGCAGGCCAGACCCACGCAACGTCTACCTTCACCGGTCTTACCTTCTACATCCCAGAAAACACTGACCGCGACCTCGATGTCTACGTCAGTATCCCAACTATCGCGTCTGGCGCATCAACTGGTGCAGCTATCTCGGTACTCTTGGATGCAGGTGAAGGCTTCAACGCAACAGACTCTTCAGGCACGGCAGACACCTCGCTCAGCGCATCTGACCTAAACTCAGCTGCAACCAGCGGCAAAGGTACTCTGTATGTCCGCAAGTCTATTGCAACCCTTTCAGCAGTTGCGCTCGACAGCACAACGCTGCAAGCAGGTTCTGACCAGGTGCTTGGTCGCGTAAAAGTGTCAGCTGATAATTCAGGTGATATTGGCTGGAAGAAAATTTCTTTCACCGTCAACAAAACCGCAGCAATTACGCTCGGCGCAACTTCGACCATTAAGCTCTGGGACATTACGAGCGGCTCAGCAGTATCAGTTGCGGGTGTATTCGGTACAACTACCGGTGCAATTCCCGGTGGTGACTCCCTCTCTGGTGCAACTAGCGGTAACCTTACCTTCGTTGCAGACAGCGAACAGCAGGTAACCGCAGGTTCGTCACGAACCTACGAGCTTCGCGGAACGGTTGGCGGCATCGCATCGGGTGCAAACTCGGTTAGCGTCAGCATCGCAAACCCTTCTACGTCGATCACCACAGGCACAGCAACCGGTGTCGCAGCAGATACAGTGGCTTCAACTCCATCGTTCGGCTGGACAGATCGCTCATCGATCAGCACCGTTCACAGCGAGTCTACGTCTGACTGGACAGATGACTACCTTGTGAAGACCTTGCCGATTACCCTTGGTACTCGTTCGGTCAACTTCTAATTCTTCTCACGAAGGATTCTAGTCAGGGAATTGGCCTGACAAAACAAACCGCCCCAGCATACGCTGGGGCGGTTTTGTATTTTAGGGGACAGAGCGGTATACTCGGAGTATGAAAAAGAAAATACTCATAAGCGCTGTGCTTGCAATGATACTTGTAGGAGGCGGTGTGTTTGCTGTTTGGTATAAAACAAAAACCCCAATAATGCTTCCGCTCTCTACAAAGGACGCGGCTTTCTCTTGGACGTTTCCAGCGGTGAGTGCTGGCGATGCGTCGCAGAGCGACAAAGCAAAAAAAGAAATAGCACGGCTCGAAAAGCTTTTTGGTAAAGAGCAGTTTTCTGACTATGAACTGTACATTAGCATTGCAAACCAATACGAGCTGCTTGGAGATGGCAAAAAGACATATGAATATTTAAACAAAGCTGCCGCCGCAGGACCAAACAGTGGTTTGGTCTGGTACAACATGGCACAGTTGATGACCCGTCTGGGTGCCTATCACACTGCGCAAGCAGCCTTTGAAAAAGCAGTGCACTCAGAGTTTGACGCTGTTTTTTATCACACGGCATACATTGAGTTTTTGAAAAAATATCTCCCTTCGGATACTGCCGCACTTGAAACTGCAGAGCGTACCTTGCGCGAGATCCTCGGAGAAACATCCGAGTAATGTCTCGTATGAAAGAGCGTATTGCAACCCTGCTGTCTTGGCTTCTGCTGGCTCCGCTTGTGTTGCCGCTCTTGTACATGGACGGGATGCTGTATCCGTACTTAGCTCCCAAAACACTACTGCTGCGTGGTTTGGGAGTTATCTTGCTTGCAGCGTTTGCATATCTGCTGCTGAGCGGGACGCAGCTGTTTTGGAAGCGGCTTGCTTCTGTTTGGACATGGATACCCGGACTCTTGCTTGTTGTTGCATACAGCACTTCGCTCTTTGGAGCCGACTTTTATAGGAGCTTTTGGTCAACGTTTGAACGCGGAGACGGCTTACTGACGCTGTCGGTGTGCGTGGTATTTTTTTACACAACACTCATATATGCACAAGCAGCGCATCTAAAAAAAATATACACAGGCGCTGCATGGGTAGGCACGATGGTAGCAGGGTACGCGCTGCTGCAGTGGGTGCAGTTGGTGTCTGGGGCGGACATGCTTTTTATTGAGAGCGCTCAAGGCCGCATCGGAGGAACGTTTGGAAATGCCGCGTTTCTTGCGGCATATTTGGGGATAACATTTTTTGCGACCATTGCCGTGGCTCCTGCCTATACACGCCGGTGGCGTATCGGGGCATATGCAAGCGCTGGTATGCAAGTGCTTGTGGTGTTGCTGACCGCAACACGAGGTACGCTGTTGGCGCTCTTGGTTGCAGCATTTTGTGCACTTGTATATGTCGCCTTGAGCAACAAAAACAGATACAAAACAATTGCTCGGGTGGGTGTGGTGCTCCTTGGTATTGTTGCGGGTTTATTTTTTATGTTTCGTGCACAGTTGGCCGAGGTGCCTTTTGAACCGATTAAGCGTGTTGCATCCATATCGCTCACCGAAGGAACCGTCTCGAGCCGCTTGTTTGTATGGCAGCATTTGTTTGCAAAAGGGCTTGAACGGCCATGGGTTGGATACGGTGCAGAGCAGATTGCACCGCTATTTAACCAAGCGTATGACCCAGGCCTCATTGTGGAGCAGTGGTTTGACCGCTCGCATAACGCTTTTCTCGATTACTTTGTGCAGTTTGGTGTTGTGGGGTTTGCGCTCTACTGTGCACTTATCGGAGGAGTTATATGGCAGGGGTGGCGTCGGCGCGCAGAGCGTTTTGGTTGGGGCCTCATGCTCATCGGCATCGTATATGCAGTACAAAACTTCTTTGTTTTTGATACTGCAGTAACGCTTTGGTTGCTGCTGATGCTGTATGCTGCGTCATTTACTGACAATGTTGTTTCGCCGCAGGCATTGCGGGTGCCGTATAAAAAATATGCGGCGCCAGTGGTGGGTGTGGCGCTGCTCACTTTGCTGGCGCCGGTGTGTATACAACCCCTGCGGGCAAATTGGGCGCTGGCAGATGGGTATGTCTATCAAGTAGCCGATGTTGACCGTTATCTTGCCGCAATGGAACGGGGGCTTGCACTGCACACCTATGCCGACCTTGAGTATGGCTACCAAGTGTATGTGTTGTATACCGAACAACAGCTTGTGCAATTGCGCGGCGTCGACAGAGTGAAAGCACACGCTTTTGCCCAAAAAGTATTGCAAAAAAACTTCGAGCGCTATCCGTACGATGCGCGTACCGCTGTATATTTGGCGCACGTCATAGACACAGCGCCGAGCGAGGTGGGGATCAATGAAGTAGAGCTCCGCAGGGTACTGGAGCGAGCTATTTTGTTGTCTCCAAAACAGGCGCAGTCGCACTATCTGCTCTCAAACATTGCGCTCCGCAAAGGAGACGTTGCTACTACGCAACAGGCAAAAAATACTGCATACAAAGAAGCGATTACTATTCTGCAAGCGTACGCGGCAGCAGTGCCGAAGTTTGCTGATCCACGATTTATCATCGCAAACGTCTACCTCGCGCTTCAAAACAAAACCGAGGCGGCAAGGTGGGCAAGCGAGGGGCTCGAGCTCTATGTTGGCAACCCTGACGTTGCAAAACATGCTGCAAAATATTACATCGCTGTTGAGGACTGGCCGCATGCGGCGCTGTTTTTAGCCGACGTATTGGGTGACACGCCAACCAACTACCCAGTGCTGTATGACTATGCAAAAGTTGTATTTTTGACCGGAGATAAAGTAAAAGCAGGGCAGATAGTTGACCTACTGCGCCAAAAATCTCCCGGCCTGGTTGAAACCGACCCAACCTTCCTTTCCGCCATCTCCCAACCCTAATCACCCCACCGTCCACCATCCTCCCGCCACCTCTCCGCCATTTCTCTGCCCCCTCCGCTATCCCCAGTTACAAAGGTCGCATCTCCGGAACTGTGGATAACAAAGGTGCGACCTTTGTAACTGGGGATAACCCCATTTATTTTTTTTAGAAACATCTACAATGGGGGCAAATGAGCAGGGACGCTCCGTTGGTTGCGGGCGAGACATACCATGTGTTTAATCGTGGTGCCCACAAGCGCGACGTTTTTATAGAAGAGAAAGATTACCACCGTTTTTTATTGTTGCTGTTTTTGGCAAATAACACGGCGCCAATAAATATCAGGGATTTGCTGGGGAAGTATGAAAGTCGTTCAATGTTGGATGTTTTTACACATGAAGAGACAGATAAATCGCTCGTCGACGTTCTGGCTTACTCTTTGATGCCAAATCATATCCATCTTGTGTTGCGTCAGAAAGTAGAAAACGGTATCACTTTGTATATGAAGCGTATTGGGGTGGGATATGCGATGTATTTTAATCTTAAACATTCACACAGCGGAGTTTTGTTCCAGGGCCGTTTTAAAAGTAGGCATGTTGATAACGAAGCATACTTCCGGTACTTATTTGCATATGTACATTTAAATCCGCTTGATATAGTCGAATACGGATGGAAAGACAAAAAGTCCGCGCCGTCTATGCAATCTAAAAAGTTTGTAGAAGACTATCCGTTTAGTAGTTTTAGAGACTATACTCATCAAAGTGAGCTTCGGCCCCAAAGGAATCTCCTTTCCCTACACGCCTCTCCAGATTTTTTATTACGGCAGAATGATCTCGATAGTCTTTTTTGGTGGTACAAAGCTGGACGGGAGTATGGCGGGTTATCCACAGTTCCGGAGATGCGACCTTTGTAAAAGGAGCAGGTTGAAAAAATAAGGGTATGCTACCATTTTTATATAGTATGAAACCTCCGCTCAAACGAGTCTGGCGGTTTGCTCGATGGCCGCTCGGGGTGCTTTTGGTGTTGTATGTAGGATTTGTGCTGTATCGAATACCCGCGGTGGGAGAAAAGGAACGTACTGTGGAAGCCGTTGCGCACATACATGCTCAAAAAATAACCCTGGACGACGTTATGGGCGCGCACTTGCCCCCGACCCCTAATGAAGAAGAGAACAACGCGACACTTGCGGGAGTTGATGCAAACAAAAACGGCATTCGAGATGATGTTGAGCTTGCTATTTTTAAAAAATATCCCGACTCTCCCCGTATTCGAGCTGCTGAGCTGCAGTATGCAAAAGCACTCCAAATGGAGTTAACAGAGGTATCTAATTCAGAGACTCTGGTGGCTGTTATTCAACAGGTTAGTCGAGGAAGTCTGTGTATAGCAACAACAAGATCTCAGTTAAAGGATAGTTTTCAAACAACAACTTCTCTTTTAAATTCAGTCAGCGAAAGCAAATTTCAAATCGAAAGTTTGATTTTTAATAACTCGGAAAGAAAAAACACGCGAGAAAATTTTTTCAATAAGTTTATGACGTCCTATTCAGATGTTAATAGTGAAGCGTGTGATTTGAGTTTATTGCGTACTTAAGAGTATGAAATATTTGTTACTAACTTTGATAATGTTGGTGGCACTAAGTCCAGGGTTAGTTTTCGGTGCGTGCCTCCAAGATGGTTATACTGTTGTGTATGTAAATGGGATTCTGAATAAACAAAGTGATGCAGATAAAGACAAAAATAACTTAAGAGACGCCTTTGTTATTCTTACGAATAGAAAAGACGTTAACTTTGTTACAGCTTACAACCCGTCGCATTTAGCTGGACTGGGGGATGTAACGCAGACGACTTTTCAGTTGTTTGGTTCCACTGTCTCAAATTTTGACCGTGACACTATCTTGCGGCAAATACAACCACAAATAAAAACCCGCAAATTGCTATTGGTCGGGCATTCACAGGGGTCATTTTACACCAATGCAATGTATGAATATCTTTTGGCGCATGGGGAGCCAAGAGAATCGGTGGGGGTGTATAACGTGGCGAGCCCGGCCACATTTACTGCGGGTGGGGGTAAATATCTTACGTTTGCACAGGATGCGCTCATTGGCACATTGGCCGAGGCTGCTCAAAAAGCAGGTGGTCCGCAACCGCTGCCGCCAAATATGCAGGCAATTTTGCCAAAAAGTGAGTTCGACGAGCTATTCCCTGGACACTCATTCAGTAATGCATATTTGGCGGCAGCTCCAACCCGCGTACTGTCTGACATGTCAGATAGTTTGGCAATATTAGTGCCCACATATAGCTCTGAGTCTGGAGATTGTTTTAGTCCTCCTGATCCAACGTTGAGTTACCGGGCACAACAAGTCGTGCTTGCAGTTACTGACCCAGTTGCGCAGGGTTTGCGGTTTGGCGCCGTCGTTGCATATAAAGGGACAGCTCTTGCACTTAATACTGCGGCTACTCTTGTTCGTGGTGGGTATGCTGCTGCCCAAACAGCTTTCTCAGTATTTGCCCGTGCCCCAGAGGCGGTAGATCCGGCGCCAAAAAACGAATTTGGAGTGGTAAAAAGTTTATATGGTTCTAGTTTAAACACAGAAGATGCGACAGAGTTGGCTGGTCTACAGCCGGCAGCCGTGGCGGCAATACCAGCGCCAAAAACAAATCAAACAACAACACCTCCCCCAGTCGTCAGAGAAACGCGCACGCCTTTGCAAGAGGTTGTACTGCCTACGTTGGAGCCTGTTGTCGAGTCGACCAGCTCTCCACCCGCAACTACTGTGGCCAGTACTACACAAGCGCCACTCCCTGTGTTTGTTGGGTCTGCTGCGGTTGGCGGTACCAGCGTGCCGCCAAAAGAAGAACTTTTTGTTGAGCCTCCGCCTATAGCTACAAGCACCGAAGACACTGTAGCAACTTCTACAGAAGAGGTGATCATTGCGCCAATTTTTTTTACTGCATCAACAACTCCGCCCACGCTATCGATACGTGAGTGCAACTATTCTTTGAGTCCCCATTTTTGTGTCAGTGCTGCTGCGGAAGTTTTTGCATCATGGGATATTGTGGAAGGTGCACAAACATATGAGTTGTTTGTAAATGCGGTGAGCACAGGTGTTACCACTGCCACTAGTTCCGCTATATTGCTTTCTGACCATGCAACCTCAACTGTCTTCGTAGTTGCTCGGGATGCGTCAAGCACAGAAGCCGTCTCTCTGGAAAAATCTGTCTTTGTGTTTACAAAGCCAGTGGTCATAAATGAAGTCGGGTGGGCAGGGTTGAGTCATTCTCCTGAATCACAATGGTTAGAGTTAAAAAACAGAACCCCATTTGTTATTGATTTAGCTCGGGTAGGAATAGCTGTGACAGAAGGTGGAACGCAGTATATTCCATTATCCGGAACAGTTACTGGCTCTGAGCCGACAGATATAAGTTTTGGACATTATGTTATAGAGCGGGGAGGCCCCCTGTTTCCCTTGGGTGGGGGAGTTTTACGCACGACATTTGAGGTACTGCCTGCTTCAGGAGCACAACTTACCTTGGTGCATAACAACGGGCGAGCAACCACAACATTTGACGAGACGCCCTCTGTTGCAACTTGTGGCGGATGGTGCGCGGGATCGTCGTTTGGCGTTGTCTCTGAAAATGGATACCAAAACACACTTTCTATGGAGCGTATTGATGCAGATACTTCCGGTCTTCTTGCGTCAAATTGGGCAAGTAATGATTTGTATACGCCCAGTGAAGATATAAATCGCGGGTACGTTGGAGGGTCGCCAGGGCTCCGTAACAGTTTTCATGATCCTGATGTTGGATTCTTTTGTACGCCCGACGTGCAGTCGATTATCCAAAACGCAACGTATTATCCGCAGTCTCCAAGACTTTGTTATTTCGAGTCTCGTTTTTTGGGTGTAGGCCCACTAAGATCTGCTGGTATTTATGCGGGAGATGTCGGCAGTTCGACGTCCATAGGATCTGTGGGGCATCTGTCCTACCCAGGTATTGGGGAAATTCCGGTGGACTATACGTTTGTCCCGTCATTTGATGCGTATCCGCCAGGCACTCATTTTTTTGTTGCAATATGGGAGACTCGCACCAGCGTGCCGAGTCCACAGGATGCTGAAAATTTTGAAATGTATTTTACGACTGGCGCGCAAAATAACGGCACTTCAACACCGCCGCATGAAAATTACAAAGTGATCCCGTTTGTGCTTGGGTCGCCCTGACCTTGTTTGTGCTAGGATAGGGGATATGAGCCGGTACGCAACGCCTACGTTTATGAAGTTTTTGATAGGGTTTTTGCTGATAATCAGCGCAGCGTTTGTAGTGGTTATTGTTACCTCTGCCCAGATGGAGGAGCCTGCTGCCGTTGACAATGTGGCATTGCCACGGTAATCTTTTTTGCATAAGGCTAGAGACAGTGGGTCGGGCGACAAGCCCCGTAATGCTCCACAAGAGCGCCTGCCGAGGTCGAAACTCTTAAACCCTTGCTGCGAAGAGCAGTAAGAAAGGGTGTCGAAGCCTTCAGAACAAACGGAAACGCTCTTTCCGATAATTAAAATTGGTATGGCAATTACAAGAGAAAAGAAAGAGGAGATTGTCGCAAAAGTCACGGATATCGTGTCAGGTGCATCCACGCTGGTCTTTGCAAAGTTCAAAGGCTTGCCAGTGTCTGAGCAAAGCGAGCTCCGCCGCGCACTCCGCGCGCAAGAGGTTGGGTACACTGTCGCAAAGAAAACGCTCGTGCGCCGCGCGCTCGATGCACAAAACTTTGCTGGTGACTTCCCAGCGCTTGAAGGTGAGGTTGCCATTGCATACAGCAAAGATGAACTCGCGCCAGCGCGTGAGCTCGCAGTCTTTGTCAAAAAGTTTCCCGAGCACTTGGCCTTTGCGGGCGGTGTCTTTGGCGGCAAGTATGTCGATGCAACAGAGATAAAAGCAATCGCGGCTATCCCAGGGTTGCAGACACTCCGTGCGCAGTTTGTACAACTCATTAACAGCCCCCGCCAGCGCTTTGCAGTCGTCTTGAACGCAAAAGCTGAGAAGGGAGAATAATTAAAAATATATGGCAGATGAAACAACCACTGTTGCAGAAACGGCAGCAGTAGAAATTCCGGCAAAGTTTAAAGACGTTGTCAGTGCGGTAGAAAAAATGTCAGTGCTTGAGCTCCACGAGCTCGTCAAAGTGCTTGAGGCACATTGGGGTGTCTCGGCTGCAGCCGTTGCGGTTGCAGGGCCTGCTGCGGCAGGTGAGGCAGCAGAAGAGAAGACCTCGTTCAACGCACAGCTCACTGACTCAGGTGCTCAAAAGGTGCAGGTTATCAAAGCAGTGAAAGACGCGCTCGGTCTTGGCCTTAAAGAGGCAAAAGATTTGGTTGACGCAGTCCCAACCATGCTCAAGGAGGGGATGAAGAAGGAGGATGCAGACAAACTCAAAGCGGCGGTCGAAGCTGCTGGCGGCAAAGTTGAGTTGAAATAATTTCTTCTATACAAGGGTTACCCTTGTCACAAAAATCCGGCATCTTGCCGGATTTTTGTATTTTGTAACCTTCGCTGCTGCGCTGTAGTAGTAATAGGTGGATGCCCTGTCTTAAGATGGGACTGACAGCGGGGGTCTGGTGGGTAATACCAGCTGCATGATTGCATAATCGCGATCGCGCAATTTTTTGAGCCTCTGTTTTTATACACGCTCCACCCCTCTCTTCTTCCTCCAGTTCTTTTTCACCCCTCCTCGTTCTCTTTAGTTCTTTCTTCCAATCTTTCTCTTCTCTCCACATTCCGCCTACTCTCTTTGAGTAGGCATTTTTTATAAAAAACACCCCCAAGTTTTTGGCTCGGAGGTGTGTCTGTAAGTTATGCCAGAATGGTAGGAACTTGAATGCAGTCCGGCGCGCCATGCACGTCTTTGGTTTGCCGTCCCGTTACTTCCGCATAGATAATGCCGTGCTGCGACGCATACGCGGTGACGCGCAGATAGTATGCTCGTGTGGTGCGTTCACCCGTGTCGGTAAATACGGTCACCGGCAGCGGCTCTTGCTCGACCATGTCTTGCACGATCCATGACGGATGCATCGCCTGCGCTTCTTGCAAACGAATGTCAAACTCAGGGGCGCCAGGCATCACCACTCCCTTCATTCCCGCAGACATCGCTTTTTTCAACACCACGGGCGTGCCGTTGATGTGCGGCGTTGCACAGCCTTTGCCGACCAAAGCGGATGGGGGCATGTGCGCTTCCATCCCTGGCTGGGCGCGCAAATAGGGCAGGAATGCTTTTGACCCTAAGTATGCGGCTGGAGGAAAGAGTGTTGCCAAGGTGCCCGCACGATATCGGCGCATCAGAGTGTCCCTCAAGGCACTGTCCGCTCCATCGTACATGCACAAAGACTCAGGGATGGCGAGCAGGTGGAGCGATGCATCTTCTTGCAGCAGCGCAGCCGCATCTTTTTCTTCCACGATGCGCGTTTCGATGCCGCGCTGGTTGAGCGTGTCGCACAACACCTCAAATGCGGGCAGATAGTATCGCTCATAGTGTGACACCAAGAGCGTCCAGGGGGCAGTGATGGGTGCGGTTTTACGCCGGAGCATCGCGCAAAGCACGTCCATGCCGCGATAGCGCTGGTCTGGAAGCTTCGGCGTTCCTTCCAGAAAAGCGATATAGGGAAGTCCTCGCGGGTTATGCGCATCAACTTCGACAATACGATATTCGCCCGCTGGGGTTTGCACGAGATCCAGTTTGATGTACGGCGGCACGTCCAGCCGACCATCATGTGGCGTGAGGAGTCCACGCGAGGCATGGGTTGCCAAGCGCAAAAAGCGCGCTGCGGCATTTGGCCGTGCGGCATCTTGTGCAACACTCCACAAGTCGTGCTGTAAATGCTCAAGCGCGCGAAACGTGCTGCGCGACAACTCATCCAGTTGCCGATGTTGCGCAGGCGACACAACATACGCGCAAGGCGACAAGACGTAGGTGTGGCGCTGCCGCCGGTGGGCGTCGCCCCAGTAGCCGCATTGTGTCAGATGTTCGACTAGTTCGGGGCGAGTGAGTCCAAGGTCGCTGAACTGCATGTCCATTCCTTTCAAAGAACAATCTATGGTGCTCGTAGGCACCATGCTGACGGCTTCTAGACTCCGTCAGCACAGTACCCGCGCGCATGTGTTATGTGATGTGGGTCAGTGTTTCGATAAGGTTTGTTATCGTCCGCCAAGGCACATCCTCGGGCACTTCTGGCGTGAGCGTTTGGAACTTGCCGCGCTTTAGCCAAATGGTGCGAAAGAGGCAGCTATTTCCGTGGCGTATTTCTCCATGAAGGTGGTCGCCGACAACATACACACGCTCGCGGGGGACGGGATGTTTTTGCAAAATGTCTTCAAACAGTTCTGCACTTTTTTCTTCGACAAATGTAGTGCCTGCAAAATATGAGTCGAGCCCAAGACGCTCCACCACACCTGCTCTCCCGGGCTCCAAACGAGATACGAGGTAGAGCGTGGCTCCTGCATTTTGCAAATGAGCAAGAATCTCATGTGCGCCTGGAATGAGCGACCCTTCCTCTGGGTCAAAAAGCGTCCGGTTGAAATCGAAGATGATAAGTGTGTTTTTGAGTGTCATAATATATTTTTTTTGTTGATACTAAAAAACCCGCCTTTCGGGAGAAAGGCGGGTGTATGTTTTGTATGTGTAAAATTTTTACAGACACAAGGCGCCACCTTTCTCCGCGAGAGAAATCTTGGTGCGACGCTTGTGTGTAAGCTGTGATTGCATTGCCCGCACACTATAGCACACGCTGCGCGTGCGTGCCAAGTGGTGTTTGTTGGGGACAGTGTTTCAGTGTTGCTTGCGACGCTTTGCAATAGTGGGTGCTTTTGCATAGAATACCCTAGTACTACTGTTGTATACCGTATGACTGATAATTTACAGAAACTCTTTGGATCGAACTCGCGAGTAAAATTATTGCGCCTCTTTTTGTTTAATCCACGACAGTCATTTACTATCGCAGATGCTGCAAAACGTGCGCGAGTGTCAGACGCTGAAGCGCGTCACGAGATAACTTTGTTTTGTCGCATTGGGCTTACAGAGCGTCCGGTCCGTGGCAAAGGGTTGCGGTATATGTTGCATGGGTCATTTGCCTATGTGGCAGCGTTGCAAAATTTACTGCTCAACGCACCCACTCGCGGTGATGATATTGTAAAGCGCTTACGTGGTACCGGCACGCTCAAACTCGTCGTGCTCTCGGGGATTTTTATCGGAGAATGGGATGGCCGCCTCGACTTGCTCATTGTGGGCGACCGGATGAAAGAGCGTATCTTGCGTGAACGCATCCGACAGCTCGAAGCGGAAATAGGAAAAGAAATCCGATACGCGCTCTTGGCAACTGACGACTTGTTTTACCGTCTCAATATGAACGACAAACTGGTGCGCGATGTGCTCGACTATACGCACAAGGTGGTGCTCGACCGGGTCAACATCTCTCGAAAGTAATTTTTAGGCTGCTGTTTCCTTATCCACATTTGGGGTGTAAGGGCAGCCCCCGGGGGTATACAATAGAGGCGTCACGGTAGATTATTATTTATTCACACATGTATACGTATGATCGTTCAGCAATGGGGTTTTGTACTACAGCAGTCATTTTTAAATCTGCTGTGGAATGTCGTTAACTTCCTTCCGAGTTTGGTGATCGCGATAATTATTTTTATCGTCGGTTGGGTTATCGCTGTGTGGTTGGGCTGGGTGATTACTGAGGCGGTCAAGGCGCTTAAGGTTGACCACGCGCTCCGCACTGCGGGGTTTGAAGCAGTAGTGTCTCGCGCTGGATATAAACTCGATGCGGGGGCATTTGTAGGTGCGTTGGTAAAATGGTTTATCATCCTCGCATTCTTGATTGCATCACTGCAAGCACTTGGGTTGGGGCAGGTAACTTTCTTCCTGCAACAAGTAGTCATCGGCTTCTTGCCTAACGTGATTATCGCAGTCTTGATCATTCTCGTCGCAGCAGTTATTGCAGAAATTGCATATGGCGTGGTGACGGGTATGGCGCGTGCTGCAGGTATTGGTGCCTCTGGTTTTGCAGGAACAATCGCACGCTGGTCAATTTGGATTTTTGCAATCTTGGCTGCTATGGAGCAGTTGCAGATAGCGCAAGGTGTACTTCAGACGCTCTTTACTGGTGTGGTAGTTGCTATTGCACTTGCCTTCGGTCTTTCGTTTGGGCTGGGTGGTCAAGAGGCGGCAGCGCGCTTCCTTGAGCGCACACGCGAAGAGATGAAGAATCGTCGTTAGATTTCTCTCACAAACTTGTACCAAAAACACCCCCTTTGGGGGTGTTTTTGTATCAGCCGACTCCCAGAGATGTATAATTTGACACGCCTTTTATACTCCTATATACTCCTTTGTACAGATATGTTGACCACATTAAAGCGACCATAAGAAGAGACGGTAAGCCTGTGGCTCGCCGCCGCTTCCAAAAGCGGCTTTTTTATTGGGAAAAATCTGTTGGTGCGAGCTTCTTTGAAAACACGAATTCCATCCTACTAAGAAATTTCCCACATGGGTCTTTTCAGCTTGGTGGAGATGGGCAAAGGTAAAAAATACTGTAGAAAAATATAATCCTACGACTACTAATACTAGTCTCAGGATTTCGTCCTCGTATATAAAAATATATGGAAGGACGCAACAACAAATTATTGCGGTTCTCAAGTTTTCCGTTTCTCTCTCACAAGAGAAAGGAAAC
>CAYGHD010000003.1:31607-55452 GCA_964349675.1 uncultured Candidatus Saccharibacteria bacterium | reverse complement strand
GCTTGGCAGGGGAGGTGAGTTTGGTGTGGGCTAAAAAACGCGAGAGGTAGCGGTCGTAATTTTCGACTGTTTTAATACTCCGGCCTTTCTCTATCTCTAAGTATTCGAGAAATTCGGTTTTAAGGCTTTTAAGGTCCTGTGCCATACGTTATATGTCTAGTGTCGCACAATTTTACCCGGGTACCAACGAGCACCTCTGGGGTGATGGCTGGGGGCTTGCAAAATATGGCGGGCTGTGCTACCATATACGTCATGCTGACAAAGCGAAAAAAGGAGGGCGTTATCAAAAGCTCTGCAATACACGACACTGATACCGGCAGCCCGGAGGTGCAAGTTGCTATTTTAAGCAAGCGCATCGACGAGCTTACCCTCCACCTCAAGAAAAATCTCAAAGACAAACACTCTCGCCGCGGACTCTTGCAAATGGTTGCAGACCGCCGCAAGCATTTGAAGTACCTCGAGACGCATAACAAAAAGCGTTACGGTGTTTTGATAAAGAAGTTGGGTCTCAAAAAGTAGGCTCGCGTTAGTTTTTTAGATTTTTCTCGGCCGTTTTTCCGAGTATACTGGGAAGTGGTTTAGTGTCGTTTTTTATAGCACGTTCATTTATTTATATTTTGTTCTTATTTATATGGCAATCATCAAACACAAAAGCCAGCGTGTCGGCATTTTTATAGACACGCAAAACCTCTACCACAGCGCAAAAAACTTATATAAAGCAAAGGTAAACTTTGCCAACGTGGTGAAAGAGGCTGTTGCTGGGCGCGTACTGGTACGCGCAGTTGCATACGTTATCCGAACAGAGTCAGAAGAAGAAAAGAGTTTTTTTGAAGCACTCAACAAAAGCGGGATTGAAACTAAAGTAAAAGACATCCGTATTTTTGCTGGAGGTGCAAAGAAGGCCGATTGGGACATGGGCATGGCGATAGACGCCCTCAGCATGGCTGAAAAACTCGACACGGTTATTCTTGGTACCGGAGATGGAGACTTTGTGCCGCTTGTCGAATACTTGCGTAGCAAAGGCTGTCAGGTAGAGGTTATCGCTTTTGGCAAATCAGCCGCCGGCGTGCTGCGCGAAGCGGCAGATGACTTTATTGATTTGTGTGACAACCCGCGCAACTTTCTTATCGGATACCGTGGAGGCAACGCGGGGGTTCGCGGGTTTATCCCCGGGTTTGCGGCATCAAAACCAGACGAGGGTATTGATGTCGGCGAAGAAATTTACGAAGATACGGACACGCAATAACGCTGTCGTTTTACAATACTTTTTGTTACAGTGTGGGGCAGACGATAGTCAGCATCGGAGGACGTCATGCGCTACACCCGTCGGGTCCTGAACCAGGAAATCACGGTCAGTGGCCCAAATTTTTGGGGCTGGGATTCTACAGTAATCTTGCGCCCCGCCCCCGAAGGCGCAGGGTGGTGGTGGCAGCTGCCAAACGGCCACGTCGTAGCAATAAACGACAAGACGCTCACCTCATCGAAGCGCCGACTTGTGCTCCGGCACGACACACATACGCTCAATGCCCCTGACCATCTGTTGCCACTTGCCGCAGCAGTCAATGGCGTTTGCATTGTGCAACAACCTGGGTGGCGCAACAGTTGGATACCCTATGGGGATGGGTCGGGGAGTATTTTTTGGAATGCGGTGGAACCCGGCTTGGTAACACCCACTGAGCACGATACGGTACCTGTATATCAGCGAATCATCACCGTACGGAATGCGAGAAAAGTTGTATCTTTTACTCCGCACCCAAGCCGGTTGGAGATAACAGTACACATCGACTATCCAGGCCTAGGAAAACACTCCGAAACATTCGTATTCCCAGAGGACTTTCCCGAAGTAATAAAAACACCAACACAAGGTTGGCCGCCCAAGTTATATCGAGTTTCCCAGCTGGCTGGCATACTGGGCTGGCCACACAAAAACAGCGTTGTGTGGCCGCAGCGCCAAAGCGCATCCGAAACGTTGGCAATGTTTGCTAGGCACCGGGCACTGGATCTGCTTGGCGTCATCGCAGCGACCATGCCCGCTCACATGGTACTGAGTGGGATATATGAAAGCGCGTATGCCGGACATCGAGAAGATATTGAATTGCTGCGCACGCTTGCTGCACAAAAAAATGTTGTCAACCTGTTCAGGCGTGCCGCATAAAGACCGCTCCGCCGCATCCTGTGGCGGAGCACTTTTCTTTTCAAGATATCTACCGTACAGTGTGCCTATTATGCAATCACAAAAATTTGAAACGACCATAGGCGGCAAACCAATGGTGGCTGAGTTCACTGACTTAGCAGAGCAGGCAAGCGGGTCGGTCATTTTGCGCTATGGAAACACGGCGGTGTTGGCAACCGCTGTCATGAGCGAAAAAACACGTGATGACATTGACTATTTTCCCCTCACTGTCGACTACGAAGAAAGATTTTACGCAGCAGGGGCTATTTTGGGCAGCCGTTTTCAGCGGAGAGAGGGCCGGCCCAGCGACGACGCGATACTCTCGGGCCGTGTAGTTGACCGCACCATCCGCCCGTTATTTCCCCAGCACATGCGCAACGAGGTGCAAGTAGTGGTCACCATTTTAGCGCTCGACGAGGAGGATCCTGCCGTAGTGGCAGTCAACGCTGCATCCATCGCGCTCGCAACTTCAAATATTCCATGGCAAGGCCCGGTTGCTGCAGTGCGCGTAGGAAAAATGCATGCAAAAAACAGCTTTGTCATAAACCCAACCTATGCAGAGCGCGCCGTGCTTGAACTCGACTTGCTCGCTTGCGGCAAAGACAGCACGATAAATATGATCGAAGTCGCCGCAAAAGAAACCTCTGAAGCTTCCGTTGCGGAAGGATTTTCTTTAGCTGTAGCGGAGCACGCAAAATTGCTTGCCTGGCAGCAAGAGATTATCGCTGCTGTAGGTAAGGCAAAGGCGCTAGCGCCAGAGCCAGAGATACCTGCAGCATTGCAAGCGCTCTATGACAACACATACGCGCCAAAAATAACGAGCGCAGTCTTTTGCGACACACCCGGCAAACAACACATCTACGCACTTAAAAAAGAATTTTTGAAACAGGTAGGGGAGAGTGAGGAACTTGCTGCATACAAAAAAATCGCCGACCGCATGTTTGAAGATAAAGTAGACGCAGAAATTCATCGCGGCGCCATCCAAGATGGCAAGCGCGCAGATAACCGCAGTTTTGGAGATATCCGCCCTTTGTTTGCAAAAGCAGGCGGCGTTTCACCCATACTCCATGGGTCTGGCATCTTTTATCGAGGCGGGACCCATGTATTTACCGCACTCACCTTGGGCGGCCCTGGAGACTCACAAATTGTCGACTCAATGGAGTCTCAAGAGTCAACGAAGCAATTTATGCATCACTACAACTTCCCTCCGTACTCGTCAGGGGAAACAGGGCGCATGGGTGGCATCAATCGCCGCGCGGTGGGCCACGGCGCTTTAGCTGAGAAGGCGCTTATTCCTGTTATTCCAAGTAAAACTGTTTTTCCGTACACTATCCGCCTAGTGTCTGAATGTTTTGCTAGCAACGGCTCAACCTCTATGGGCTCTGTATGCGCATCGACCTTGGCCCTTATGGATGCGGGGGTGCCCATTACCGCGCCCGTTGCAGGGATTGCGATAGGACTCATGATGTCTCCGACATACGCACAAGACAAAAAATACAAAGTGCTCACCGATATTCAAGGACCAGAAGATAGTCATGGAGACATGGACTTTAAAGTTGCTGGCACAAAAAATGGTATCACTGCGATACAAATGGATATCAAGCTCGACGGCATACCCGTGCCTATTTTGGTTGAGGCGCTTGAAGCAGCTCGTCTTGCGCGACTCCAGATTTTAGAAGTGCTGACCAAAGAAATTTCAGCACCGCGAGCCCAACTTAACCCGCGCGCACCGGAAATCCTGACCACAAAAGTGCGTCCAGACCAAATTGGCCTCGTGATTGGCGGGGGAGGTAAGACCATCAACGGCATTAAAGAAGCAACCGGGGTTGAAGATATCACCATAGAAGATGATGGGTCGGTATTCATCACTGGTAAAAACGGTTCGGCCGCAAAAGCACGAGTGATGGTTGAGGCTTTAGTAAAAGAGTATCTTGCTGGAGAAGTGTATGATGGGGAAGTCACGCGGCTTATGGATTTTGGCGCGTTTGTACGCATCGGCCCTGGCAAAGACGCTGAAGGGTTGGTGCACGTGTCTGAAATTGCACCCTTTCGCATTGACTCTATGACCGGCGTTGTATCGGTCGGAGAGAAAGTACGGGTTATGATAAAGGAGATAGACGAGAAAGGTCGGGTTAACCTCTCAATCAAAGCGGTTGATCCTGATTTTGCAACGCGCAAAGGCCTTACTCCATCTACCAAAGAACATAATGGACCCCGAGAAAGACCAACAAACCACCCCCGCCCCCACTAGCCCTGCAGCAATACCCAACAAAGATACTTCTTTGGGGTCAATTCTCTTACCAAACAAAGAAGTGCACGACCCGACAAACGCAATGCGCGCGGACGCATCGCTTTTGCTCAAGCAAGAGCAGTCGGCAACATTGCCTAAAACCCCTGCACCACCGCTACCACCGTTAGTACAAAAACAACCGGAGACGTCTGTTGAACCTCTGGTTACGTATCAACGCGATGTTGAAAAGTATGTCGCGCAAAAAAAAGTGTCTGCGGTTACCATTGCCACGGCAGAGGCTGAGCGACGCGGCACTATAGAAGCACCCACCCCAAAAGAGCGGGTGGGGTGGGGTGGGACATTTCTTATCGCCTGCGGTGTAGCTTTGCTTGTTGGCACTGTGGGCGCCCTGGGTTATGGCCTGTATAAAACCCGCAGCGTTGCTGTGCAGATTGCAGATGCACCGCTTTTGTTTATCGACGCAGCCTACTCGATACCCACCGCAGCGGATCAGACACCGAGCAAGTTTATGGACGATTTGGAAAGCGCAAAGAATGGAGTCGCGCTGTCTGTGGGGTTAGTGGCACAACTCTATCCACTGGCAACCACCAGCACCGCTGAGCGGCCGGTGGGCATGTCTACACGAGGTTTTTTGCAGCTACTCACCCCAAACATACCTGCGGCGTTATTGCGTACTTTTTTCCCCACCTTTTTACTGGGCGTACATTCCCATGACCGAAACCAGCCATTTTTACTCCTTAAGGTCGACTCGTATGAGCAAGGATTTTCAGGCATGCTCGCATGGGAAGGAACGATGCAGGGTGATCTTGCGCCACTCTTTACATACGTGCCATCTCCAAAATTACAAATACCCATAGTTACTGACGTGGCGAGCACAAGCAGCAGTACTCCGGCATTGCCGCCCGCAGTGCTCCCTCCGCCGCCAAGTTTTGTCGATAAGATTATAGAAAATCACGATACGCGCGTACTCCAAACAACAGACGGGCAGATATACTTTTTATGGACGTTTATTGATAAAAATACTATTTTAATAACCACCAACGAAGCAACGCTTCGCGAAGTCATCGTCCGCATCAAAAACGCACCCGCAGCGCCACTTCTTGGACAGTAGTTGTTGGAAAAACAGCAAAAGGCGTTATACTCCCTAGTATATGCATAACGACAAAGCAGGTCATTTTAAAAAGCGTTTAACGGACGAGCTGCACAAATTGGAAGGGGAGCTTAAAGATTTGGGGTGGCAAAATCCCGACACGGGGGATTGGGAGGCAACAGGTGGCGACATTGATGCAAGCGCGACTGAAAGCGACGAGCTTGCCGACCGACAGGAGGAATATGGAGAAAACCGTGCAGAAATTGAAGAGATCGAAATCCACTGGCGCAATGTAAAACGCGCACTGCAAAAAATAGAAGAAGGCACGTTTGGTATTTGTGAAATTTCTGGAGACGATATTGAAGAGGATCGTTTGGAAGTAAATCCATCAGCCCGGACCTGCAAGGCACATATGGAAGAAGAAGGGGAGTTAGGGGCATAGACATATTTCAAATAGTTCGCTGGAAAAACTATCTGAAAAAAGTCCAGGCGGGGGCGCGCCGTTTTTCTGGAGGAGCGAAAGCGGCTGTTGAAAAATGGGGATAAGGACTTTTCGAAGGTGGTTTTTTGTATAGCGAAAAAAACTTAGTGTACAATTTAGTGCATGCAGTACGCTCGCACCTGGGGTGCGCAGACGTCAATGCTCGCGCCGCATCTAGTCTCTATAGAGACAGACCTCTCCCGCGGCCTCCATGCGTTTACTCTTGTTGGACTCCCCGACAAAGCAGTTGAAGAGTCGCGCGATAGAGTTGCTGCGGCGATCAAACATGCAGGGTTTGAATCGCCAAAATCGCGCAATCAAAAAATTGTCATATCGCTCGCACCGGCCGATCTTAAAAAAGAGGGGCCGCTTTTTGATTTGCCTATTGCGCTTTCGTATCTACTTGCCGCAGAGGACATTCGCTTCGACCCAGAACCTTTTTTATTTATCGGCGAACTTGCACTCGACGGGACGCTTCGCCCCGTGCGCGGCGTATTGCCCTTAGTCGCTGAAGCAAAACGGGTAGGGAAGCGCGCAGTGTTTGTACCCGAGGACAATGCGCGTGAAGCAGCGCTTGTTGGCGGTATCGATATTTTTGGTGCAAAAAATTTAGGCGAGGTAATCGACCATCTTAATCAAAAACGTGCAGCGCAAAATACCACAGGCAAAAAAATTTCAAAAGAAAAACAACTACTTACTCCCACACCTCAAACACTGCTCGAACCGAGCGTCATGCACACGCAGTTTGCATTCGAAGATATCCGCGGGCAAGAGAGCGCAAAACGCGCGGCAATAATCGCTGCCGCAGGTGGACATAATTTGGGACTCTCAGGTCCACCGGGCACCGGCAAAACAATGTTGGCGCGAGCGCTCGCATCCATTCTCCCACCATTGGCATTTGATGAGATGCTTGAGGTCAACAGCATCCACTCGGTTGCTGGAGTGCTACATCATGACTTACTCACGACACGCCCCTTCCGCTCGCCGCATCACACGTCTTCATATGTATCGATTGTAGGCGGCGGCGCAACACCTCGTCCGGGCGAAGCAACACTCGCGCACCGGGGCGTACTTTTTTTAGATGAGTTTCCAGAGTTTGAACGTCGCGTCATCGAAGCGTTGCGGCAGCCGCTTGAAGATAGGGTTATCGCAGTTGCACGTGCAAAAGGAACGGCGTACTTTCCTGCGCGCTTTACGTTGGTCGCCGCAATGAACCCGTGCCCTTGTGGAAACTGGGGGCACCCAAACATTGAATGTACCTGCACTCCGATGCATCTCGAGCGATACCGAAGAAAAATCTCTGGACCAATTGCTGACCGTATTGATTTATGGACACACATGGGCCCGGTTGATTTAGTCGAGCTTGGTAAAAAAATAATCCGCGGGAGTGAGACAGAGGCGGCGCGTAAAAAAGTTTTAGCGGCGCGCGCACGGCAACGTGAGCGATTTACAAAAGCAGACAACTTTGACAATAAAGTAAAAAATATACACGCCACATCTCTCAAAACAAATAGCGACCTTTCACCAAGAGAACTTGAGGATTTAGTCCCGCTGACTACAAGCGCTCGCACCACACTTGAGCGCGCGGGCATCCGGCTTAATCTTTCACCGCGCGCATTCCACCGCGTTATCAAAGTTGCACGCACCATTGCCGACTTAGACGACTCGCCAGACGTCAACGACTCACACATACTAGAAGCGTTGCAATATCGAGAACGCAAAGGTTAGTGGCGTTTCACAAGCATAGATGCGCTCACTTAATTATGCGCTCCGACGCATCTCTGCTACTGTGTAGGCAGAGCAAAGAGGGGGATGGGCTTATGGATGGCACGCGCGCGCTGCACTATCGATGCCGCAAAGTTTGCGGCATCGACTACTATCGCGAGAAGCCCGAAGATAAAGACAGACCCGAGCAGGAACGTCGATGGGAGGTTTTGGAACATCCATATATACTCATCGACACGCTTGAAAATCTGGTACTCGCTGTCGGCACAGACACAGAGATGCTTGAGCGGATGCGTTGGTGCCAACAAGCATCCGTAGTCGAGATGGATGAACTACGAGAACAAGTGCGAAAGCATTTGGCTGAAATCGGTAGATTAAAAGAAACATGCACAGAGGGTCATGCCGGTAGCACGCATGGCCGCAAGTGGAGCGGCCTCAGACGCGAAAAGTAGTAGCGCCTTGCCGCAACTCACAAAAAGTTGCGGCACATTTTTACGCAAACCAGAGCACGGTATACTGTACCTCGTATGCAAAAAAACAATTCACCTTGGCTCCACCAACTCAACCACGAGCGCGAGCATGTCTCTCTTACGAACGACAGGGAAAGTGATGTCGCAATTGTTGGCGCCGGAATTGCTGGCATCGCGACTGCTTTTTTTATTTTAAAAAAAACCGACAAAACAGTGGTGATGCTCGAGCGATTTAAATTAGCTCATGGAGCGACCGGGCACAACGCAGGCCAAGTGGTGAGCTACTTTGAACGCGGGTTTGCAAGTTTAGTAGAAGAGTTTGGACTGACACTCGCCGCACAAGGACAACAGGCGATAGAGGCGGCTTGGGAATTGCTGGACGAGATGTACACGGATGCAGGGCTCGATATTCCGTTCTCGCGTTTTGTCGGACACGCAGGGCTCGTCAGTTACGAGCAAGTGCTTTGGCATTTGGAAGATAATTTTTTACGAAACAAAGCAGGGCTCCGTGTTGACCCTATGCGCATCTGCGCTGAAGAAGATTTTGTCGAACACATTCCAGAGAAATATAGAGGACTCTACACCATAGCTCCTGCAAAGGAAGTGCTCGCGACACTCGAGACAAAGCAGCAAAAATTTGTAGCGGCGCTTTCTTCACAAAAAGGATGCGTCAACAGCGCACTGTTCTGCCAAGAAGTGCTAGAGCATCTGCGTACAAAATATCCAAACCGGTTTACTTTGTATGAACATGCGCCGGTGCATAAAATTATTTTACGATCCAACAATGCATTGCTCGATGTTCAAACACACACGGTTCTTGCAAACCATGTCGTGCTCTGTACCAATGGTTTTGAAAACCTACATATTTTAAATGAAACAGGGCTCGACATTGATGCACGTTATCATCACTTGGTAAGCGGAAAAATTGGATACATGTCTGGATACCTGGAAGAGATGAACAAGCAACCGACTGCTATCAGCTACTACATAGACCCGAGCGCCAGCCCAGACAATTCATACTACTATTTAACACGCCGTTCATATGAGTATGAAAAAAATACAACACACAATCTCATCTCTATAGGCGGGCCTGACACCGACATTGCAGAAACGCATGTCTATTCACAAGACGATGAGTACCCAGACGAGCACGGAAAAAAAATAGATGCGTTTGTGCGTGACGTGTACGACATAGAGCCAAATAAAAAAATCGAATACGTATTTACCTGGCACGGACTCATGGGTTATACCAAAAATAAAGTCCGCCTTATCGGGCCCGAGCCACAAAATCCAGTTTTGCTGTACAACTTAGGATGCAACGGTGTTGGCATTTTGCCGTCACTCCACGGAGGATATACTATCGCTCGACACGTAAACAATGAAGCAGTAGGGGAGACCATCTTTGACGTACCAAAAAAGGCACTCGAGTAACACTACTGACTGAGCCCAACACGGACACTTCCAAAAGGATTCTGCGCACCGCGTACTTCAAAATGAAGATGTGGGCCGGTTGATTCACCAGTACTACCAACGGTGGCAATTACTTCGCCTTGTGACACTTGCGCACCTGGAGACACGAGAACCTTAGTCGCGTGTGCATAGAGCGTTTGCGTACCGTTTGCGTGCTTGATAACGACATAGTTGCCGTACCCACCGTTCCACCCACCACCGCCTTTTGCTACCAACACGACACCATCTGCTGCTGCAAATATATTTGTACCTTTTGGCGCTCCGATATCAACTGCGTCAAATCCGTGAAGCCCCTGCGTAATGATGCCGCTTGCGACAGGCCATGCGTAATATCCAGAAATCAGGGGCCCGTCCGCACCATGCAGTTTTGAGGTAGGCTTGTTGCTTACACTCAATTTCTTTACCTGTGCCAGCCGAGTCACTATAGGGTCTGGTTTTTGTTGTACTTGCGGCAAAGACATTTCACCATCAGGGATAATCACAACAGTCCCTGGTAGCAGGCTCGCATTGTCTGGAAGATCGTTATATTGTGCGATATCGTGTGCATTGGAATGATACTCTCGAGCCAAACTTGCAAGAGACTCGCCTTTTAGAATAGTGTGTTGGATCCCTGTGATAGGAAGGATGATGAGCGTTTGCCCAGGACGGATAGGATTATTTTTAAGGTCGTTTGCCCATACGACCGTATTAACACTTACCCCAAACAAGTCGGCGATGCTTGCAAGGGTGTCGCCTTCATGCACTGTATATGCACTAATTTGAGACACTGTTGGACGATTTTCTATGTCCGCTGCAGTACCAGATGGCCCTTCTTGCGCCACAAGCGCCACACCGCCCGCAAGCACAATGGAGCCACCCCCCACAGACGGACTTGGATTGATATTGGTAGCAGGGGACAAAAGCGGCATCGTCTGGGAATTAAAGGCGGTTTGGTGCGCACTGCTTTGCGGTGCTGTTTTTTGTATAAGGCTTGAAAGGAAGCTTGCAGACGCTAACACAGGGAAAAAGAGTGCGAATGAGGCCCCGCCAAGTACGGCGCCAATATAGAAGGTTTTTTTGGCTAAACTCGAAGGGAATACCCGTCTCGAGCCTGCGGCTGAAGTATCTTTATATATAAGCCTATTGGGCACTCGCCCTGCCGTTTCAGAATTTATGGCTCAACAAAGCCATAATATCGATCGCTCCATCAGTACCTATCAACTATACCCCCCGAGAGGGGTGCGTCAATCTTGCCAAAAGGGCCTTGTGGATAGTCTTATACGCAGGCTGATTTAGGCCTTATGGCATAAGGTTTGTTATAGTGCACAGATGCCTGACCATCTTGCAAAGTTAAATAGTATGCAACGAGAAGCGGTCTTGGCAATAGACGGACCGTTGTTGGTCTTGGCTGGCGCTGGGTCCGGCAAAACGAGGGTCATTGCACACCGGATTTTGGAAATCGTCCGGCAAGGCACCCCTCCTGAGCAGATTTTAGCTATTACCTTTACCAACAAAGCGGCGGCCGAGATGCGTCAGCGGGTCATAGGGCTTCTTCAAGAGAATCAGACCCTTTCTAGCAAAGCCTCAGGCGCCCCTTTTGTCTCTACCTTCCACTCGCTCGGACTGTTAATCGTGAAAGAGAATGCAAAACAACTTGGATTTAAGCGCACTCCAGCCATCTATGACCGCGCCGACTCTTTGCGGGAGATAAAAGCGGCACTTAAAAGTCTAGGGGTTGAAGACATCGAGCCGCGTGCTGCCCTTAGCCTACTATCTAAGCAAAAAGGGCAGGGGATAACCGCCGAGGAGTTTGCGCAAAAAACAGACAATCCGCGCGCCCGGGCAATAGCCTCCGCATGGGCTTTGTACGAGCAAGCGCTCCACAAAGACGGCGCAGTGGATTTTGATGATTTACTGCTTCGCGCTATGCGTTTTTTGCGCAGTGACGCTGAGGCGCGTCTACGGTACCAAAAACGATGGACCCGTATCCACATCGACGAGTATCAAGACACTAACCATGTCCAAGCCCGTCTTGCAGAACTTTTGGTGGGGCCTGACAAGCACATCTGTGCAGTTGGAGATATCGACCAAACTATTTATGGATGGCGCGGAGCAGAAATAGCAAATATTATCGGCTTTGAACGCACGTTCGGAGGTGGTAAAGCCGTACTCCTTGAAGAAAACTACCGATCCACGCAAAAAATCCTTGCTGCAGCGAATGAAATTATCGTCAAAAACCCAAACCGACCTGACAAAAATTTATTCACAAAAAATGCAGAGGGCGAGCAAATAGGACTCTATCAGGCTTTTGACGAAATGGACGAGGGTGGATTTATTGCGCGGAAAATAGGTGAGCTTTTGGAAAAAAAGGTTGCTCCAAAAGATATCGCCGTGCTCTACCGAGCAAACTTTCAATCACGAGCTATTGAGGAGGCTTTGCTTGCAGCAAACGTTCCGTATCAAGTTTTGGGCACACGCTTTTTTGAACGCAAAGAGGTAAAAGATGTGCTCTCGTTTGTGCGCGCAGCAACGCTGAAAACAAGCGCCGATCTTGCTCGCATCGCAAACACGCCGCCCAGAGGTATCGGCAAAGTGACACTCCTTAAAATGCTCAGTGGCAAGGAACATGAGCTTACGGGCGCTGTAAAAGAAAAAGTGGGCGCATTGCATCGTCTTCTCAGTCGCATAGAAGAGACTTCCGCCACAGCAACCCCCTCTGAACTCGTGCGTTTTGTGATCACCAGTTCTGGCATGGAACAATCATTCAAAGAAGACAAATTGGAGGGTGCTGAACACTTAGAAAACCTCCGTGAGCTCGTATCGCTCGCAGCCCGTTTTGACCAGCACGCAGACGGACTGCAGGCATTTTTAGAGTCAGCCGCACTACAAAGCGACCAAGACGAATTAAAAGATGACACAAACGCGGTACGCTTGATGACTGTGCACGCATCTAAAGGCCTCGAATTCCCGTATGTTTTTATCACCGGACTTGAAGAAGGACTCTTCCCGTATGCGCGAGAAGGGGGGAGTGAGAGCGATATGGAAGAGGAGCGACGTCTCTGTTATGTCGCAATAACCCGTGCAGAGAAAAAAGTCTTTCTCACCTATGCAGCATATCGAACGGTGTTTGGGTCAAAAAATCCAACCATCCCCTCACAATTCCTATCTGACATCCCCGATTATCTCATTGAACTAGAGTCACCTGAGAGGTTAGGCCGGACAATATACTTAGATTAACTATGACACTTTTTGAGCAGTTCGTGGTGTGGCGTGGAGAAAAACATTTGAAGCATTATCGACAGATAGCAGCAGGAGTATCTGCGCAACTTACATACAGATACCAATTACACTTGCCAGACATACGGCAATACTACACAAAAGCAGCGTATTGGCACGGGACCGGCCGCTATCACTACTATCACCCTAGTGATTCGCGCTACGAAGGAGTCCAGACCGAGCGAGTAGTTGATGTGTTGGAGTCTATCATTACACAAGGAGGACTCTCTGCCCATCAAGATTTATGGGTACGCATTAACGGAGAACCTTTAAAAACGGTCTCCTTGTCTCCAACGCGCATGCATTCTCGGTTGTTTGCCCATGTCCATTTGTGCGATGGAGAATGGTTGGAGTATGTATTTGGCGGCACTCGATTTTGGACGGGAATAATTTTTGCCTTGGTTATAAAAGATCTACTGTCAGACAAGAGCCGCCACCAGCGTCACTTTTTAAAACAAGCGATCTTTAGTGGTTCGTTCTTACAAAATGCGTATACTTGGGCTGGAGCACTCCGAAACCGCGGTAGCAACCTGCCTCCGGTTTGGCGCGCATACGATTTACGTTCAGATATTATAGGAAATCATCCACTATTGTTTGGATTAAAAAAAGAAGCCGCAGACACGAGTGGCACGATACCGTTTTTACGACAACTTGAGGTACGCGTTCCGGGGCTCATATCACTTGAACAAATTACACACGTAGAAGTCCCTCAAGCACGAGTTGCGGAGGTGCAATCATTATTCTCGAGTAAAAATATCCATCTACCCATTATCCCCCTTGAAGTAGGGGAGTTGTACTGTAGCGAAATGCCTCTCTCAAAACTCATATATGTATAAAAAGAAATCTCTCGGCCAGCATTTTTTACATAACCCACATTATTTGGGGATACTGGCTGATGCCGCGGAGATACAAAAAGGGGACACTGTTGTGGAAATTGGCCCCGGGGAAGGTGCACTCACTGAAGTCTTGCTTCAAAGAAAGGCCTCCGTTATAGCGGTAGAAAAAGACGCACGACTTATCCCACTGCTGCAAGAGAAATTTGCTCAAGAAATAAAAAACAAGCAGTTGAAGATCGCTGAAGGCGATGCCTTGGAGTTCAAGATAGCAAACGATCTCAAAAAAAAGCGCGGCGGATACAAAGTGGTGGGGAACATACCGTACTACATCACTGGAGCCTTATTGCGAAAGTATGTAACTGATGAGGCGCAACCAAACACGCTTGTTTTTTTGATCCAAAAAGAAGTAGCCGAGCGTATCGCTCGGAGCAAAAAAGAGAGTCTCTTGTCTCTTTCGATTAAAGCGTATGGCGCGCCAACGTACATAAAAACCGTGCCACGCGGAGCCTTCAACCCGCCGCCAGCAGTAGACTCGGCTATTTTACTTGTTTCAAATATATCGCGAAAAAATTTCACCAACAAAAAACACGAGGAGCGGTTTTTTGCACTCCTGCATGCAGGATTTGCGCAAAAAAGAAAGTTGCTTCGCCGAAATATTGAGCAGGTATTGGGCACAAACGCAGAAGCTGCGCTCGTGCACGCAAACATCCCACTTAACGCTCGCGCCGAAGATGTAGCGCTTTCACAATGGTTGCTGCTCGCCAAATACAACTAATTACAATACTGGGCTTGCCCCCATCACTTGCATCCGCAGCCCATAAAAAACAAAAGGAGGGAAGGGAACCACGCATGCATAGGGTACGTCAAAACGACCAAGCAATTGCTGCCCAATATTTCGAGGCGGCAGGGAAGGAACAGGGGGCACAAGACTGGTAAGTGTCGCAGGAGTCCAGATATACATAAAAGGAGGGAGGAGCAGACCTGAGGGTTTTAATGTTACCCACACCGAGGGCCCGAGAGCACTGAGACAAGGTGTAATCGCAATGATCCTTCCACCAAAGGAGAACCCGGGCGACGCTGCGTCTGAAAGTAGATTTACCGCTAAGTAGGTAAGCCCAAGCGCCCCTGCAATGCCAAGCAGCGCGACACCCATCCCCCCTGACCCACCTCCTTGTTCATTAGATTCAGTGGCTTCTCCAGATACAGGACTTGTCACCGCTTCACCCTCTCGTGCATACGTTACCTGACCCACAGGAGCATTGAGTGCCTGTATTGAGGTAAAGGTAGTGGAGGCAAGCGTACCGCCCGCAAAATAGATACGCCCTTCTTGGGGCTGCCCGTCATCTGCAGTATACACAAGCTCTCTTGTTGGCATTGCGACTAAAAGTCCGGAACTTGCTTTAATAATCGGATTTTTGTCATCGACCGCAGTGCGCCATACCAAACCGTCATCGCTGACGTACCGATTAATGCCAGAGAAGTTTTTTTGAGAGAGCATAGATAACCCTGTAGGGCCGACCGAGACTGAAACGCCAAACTCGCTCAGCGCCAGCGTTGTTGTGGCAGTCTTTAGATATACTGGCTCCGTAGTAATAACCTTTCTCGTTTCAGCGTTTATGCGAGCGCGGTATACACTAATGGGATTAGGAATATTTGTTGTGTAGTAAAGCCATATTTCACTCCCCACAGACACTGCGCTCGGCGCCCATCCGCCACGGCCATCGATACCGTTACTCTGGCCGACCATAACACCTTGGTGCTGCCACGTTTCTCCATAATCGCGGCTTTCGGCAAAACCAACACGGTTGCGCAGCATGGCAGTGGTTGAAGATGCCGCATCAGCGGCGCTGATCATGGTGTAGTACATAAGCAGCCTATTTCCATCAGACGGGTCGACTATCACTGAAGGGTCTCCGATACGGTTTCCAGGAAGTTCGAGTGTTTTTTGAGGATTAGACCAATAGTCGCCTACCACCTGACTCATATATATAGCACTGCTGCTGGCTTCAGCCCGCACCGAGGCACCTCCAAGCCACATGCGTCGCGACCCATGCTGTGCCAACACCGAGGGTGCGTATAAATTGTAAAAACCTTCTGCAACAGTAGCTGGTGTTGGCGCTGACACCTCGGCCACCACTGCCGCAGCAGCAAGCGAGCGCTCTGGCAAGGTATGCGCAGAAAAGAGTGGGGCTACAAGCATCGAGAAAATGAGAAAGGGATTTAGGATATGCATCACTATCAGAATATACCGGCACAATAATCTTGTATACTGAATTACATGCGCATAAAAGAGTATTTACCAAGCGTACAATTTTCTCTTTTCATTTTTTCTGTACTGGTGGCAGGAGGGCTTGTTGCTGTTGCAGATAAAACAACGCAAACGACTCCGGGGGGGATTACTACTGCTGCAGCTCCAACCGGGTTGCATACCAACTGGCGAGCAGCCCTCGATACAATACAAGCGCAGCAAGCATCAAGACTCCCTGCGCCTCCAAACCAAAACAACGTCGAAGCAATGCGCTCGGCAGCTGAAAGCAATAATGTGACTGACAGTGTCGCGCGCACACTTTTGGTAAATCTTACTACCGCAAAAGCCCAAGGGTTGGGGAGCGACACCCCCACACAAAACCAACTCATCAGCGAAGCGGTTTCTCAGTTGCAAAAGACGCAAACAAACCAATACAGCCAAAAAAACCTTATTATTGTTGCTGATTCTCCTGCCACCCAGCGTGCCTATGGCAACGCGCTCGCCTCGGTGCTTATACAAAATGCGTCAAATAGCTACGCGGACACCATGATCATCATAGACAACGTTGCTACGCAAGAAAATCCTGCAGAATTAAAAAAACTAGCCGCGATTGAAAAAGAATACCGGTCTCTTGCAAACGACCTGGCGCTTACTGCCGTGCCAAAAACACTCAGTCCGTTTCATCTGCAGCTGGTGAACAACTTTTCAACCATGGCGGATTCCTACCAAGCAATGGCGCTTCTGCTCACTGACCCACTACAGGGGCTTGCCGGCATACAGCAATATCAAACACTGACTCAAGAAACACTCAAGGTGTTCATAAGCATCGCCCAAGCATTGGGTAAAAACGGTATACTTTTCAGTAAGGATGAACCGGGGTCTGCATGGAGCGCCCTTTTGTCCGTACAGTAAGTAACAATGGGAAAAAGAACACTTTATATTGCGCTCATCACTCTCGCAGTGGTGGCTGTTGCCTTGCTTGCATGGTGGTGGCTCCGCGGCAGGGTCGAGACTCAACAAACAACGGGCACTTTTGGCTCTGCACAAAATAGCAGTAGTACCCCGAGTGCTGCTGTTGCGCGACCTACCAATGTCGGCACCCCAATACCAGGGACAACTGGCGCAGGGGTAGGGGCAAAACCCCGCACCATCACCATACCAACAGGCACCTATACTATTGGGGCGCCCAATGCACCGCAACCACTTGGCACATATACCATTACCCCGCTGGATGCGGGCGGATACACCGTCACCCCGCTGGACGGGGGAGAAGCGCTGCTTCCTGGCGAATATATCGTCACAGGCGATGATGGAGTTATATATGACGTCATTATCGTCCCCGGCGCAGAGCCCGGCGTGTATGACATTGGGTCAGTGCCTGACCCGACCCCAACAAATACCGGGACCATTGGCGTAGATGATGTTGTTTGGCTTTCAAACAGCACTTCTACCGCACCAGATAGTACCAGGCCCGCAATAACCGGCACCGGGGCGGGGACTGTTTTTAACCCTACCGGTATTAATAATCTTGTAAATCCAATACCCACTGGCGGTGTCCTTCCAAATCTCGGAGGAGGCCCGAGCGGCATCAGCAGCGGGGGCGGGGGACTTGGCCTGGGTGGAGCACTCGCTGGCGGCGCCTTGGCGGCAGGGCTCAGTTGTGGGGCAGCGCAAGCCTTTCAAAGTGCTGGAATTGCCGCGGGAGCAGTCACTGGTGCCGGATATGGCGCAGTCGTAACCGCCGCAGGTTCTGCTGTAGAGGCCGCACGCACACCGATAGGTGTTCAATCTATAGACATGGGGCCTATTGTCGCTCAAGGAAGTGCTGTTGTTGCACTCAATACCTTTTTGGGGGCGATTAGTGGTGGCGACAACGCGAGCTTTACTACGAACACCTTTTTTAGCTGCATCGCACGCACCATAGCAAAAATAACGCTCAGACAAATCACAAACAGCGTCGTAAACTGGATCAATTCTGGCTTTAGTGGCAACCCGGCGTTTGTCACAAACCCGTCACAATTTTTTACCAATATCGCTGACGTTGCAGCGGGGGAATTTATTCGCGGCAGCTCATTGTCATTTTTATGTAGCCCATTCCAACTACAAATAAAAATAGCCATTGCCCGGAGTTATGCCAGGAGCCGTGCCGCGCCCGCCTGTACGCTTACCGGCGTCATGGGTAATGTAAACAACTTTATGAATGGCAGCTTTAGCGCAGGGGGCTGGCCTGGGTTTTTGTCATTTACTTCAATCCCCACCAACAACCCTTATGGCGCAATGATTTTTGCAGATGTTGGTATTACCTACTCTACGCAAACCAGAGTAGGGAACGAGCGCCGGCAACAGAGCCTTGCGGGAGGATTTTTAGACTTCAAGCAAAAGAAAAACTGCGTACCAAGCCCTGTCCGCGTTGATGCCACAGCCGACAGGTCGGTGCGCTCTATTGGCGATAACCCAGAAGCTCCTGCCTCGTATGAAGTGTGCGATTTGGTGACGACCACCCCAGGCGCAGTTATTGAAAATGCGCTCATAGACACCAACGACAGTTCCCTGCGCGAGTTGGAGCTTGCAAAAAGCTTCGATGAAATAATCAACGCGCTTATTGCACAGCTGATTACTCGCACACTCCAAGGAGGGCTCCTCAACTTGAGCGGCCAAGGCGGATATGCAAGCAACTTCTACACCCCAGAGCAGCAGCAAGCGCAAACCGCAGCCCAAACATTGCTTAACCAACTGCAGGGCGACTCGCAAAATGCGCAAAACTACGGCGGAGTCCAGCAGGGAAGTATTGTCGATATACAAAACGCGCAGAGCCAGCTCCATGACCTCTACAATTGCTGGCTTGATGTTAACCAAAGCAGCAAAGCGGAAGTCGCCTCTACCACCAAAGCAACACTTGAGAAGCGCATCGACGTGTACAATGATCAAATCACCCGGGCAAACAGCGTGGTGACCTTTTTGGTGGAGCTCCAGAGTGAAGCGCTCTCAGCAGGGTCTCTGGAGGACATCGCCTCAGTGCGCAGCAGGCATCAGGATGCGCGAAATTCAGGAAACCTCCTCTCGCAGGCTGATATCGTAAACGCCCAGCAAGATCGCGCGACACTCCAAAACCAAATGCTTGTACTTAACCAGCAAACCAGTGCAGAGAGACAAGAATGCAATGCAACACCACGGTAATAACATAATAAAAAAGACTGCTTCTTTCTTAAAAAAGAGTTTGGCTTTTTTGGTTTTGCTTGTAGTTGTGTTTGCGCCCCTACAAGGGTTTGTCAGTGTTGCCCAAGCAGAACCCGTCTCAAATGAGACGTATTCAACACCGGAACAACTCCGCGAGAGTCAAGCGGCCCAAGCAAACCAACGAGCTGTTGAAGAAGCCGAGACAGCAGCAAGGAACGGAGGCGGGGGTATCCCCGCCTCCGAATGGTGTAATTCTGCAAGCACCTGTCTTTCGAGCGTCGTATACATCTTCACCGTGGGCATGATGAGCGTCTTTGCCTACATCGGCGGCTATGTCTTTAGCCTTGCGGTGCAGCTTTCACTGCAGAGCTTCGCCTATTCACTGGACTTTTTGTCTACCGGATGGACCGCTGTGCGCGACATAGCCAACATGGCTTTTATCTTTGTGCTTATTTATATCGCTTTCACTATCATCTTTGAGGCCGAGACTGCCGGCACCATGCGCATGCTTGCAGCGGTAGTGGTGATGGCGCTGCTTATCAACTTCAGCTTCTTTTTAACGCGGGTCGTTATTGATGCGGGGAATATACTGGCTATACAATTTTATAATGCCATTGATGCCAAACCCATCGACACCTACAATCGTGGGACTGTCGTAAATTCTATTGGCGCTGCGGCACAATATTTTAGCCCTGGCACGCCAAAAGACCTGACCGCAAGCATCATGGATGCCATTAAAAGCCAGGTCATTTTGAGCCCGAGCTCATTCACCGCAACACAAACAGGTTCTGGTATCAGTATTTTCCTCACCAACCTTATTACCCAGGTACTCATTTATATAGCGCTCGGCGCCATTTTAGCCATCCTCGCATTCACTTTTTTGGCAGTCGGATTCAAATTCATTATGCGCATGCTGGTGCTGTGGTTTGTGATTATTTCCGCGCCGCTGGCGTTTGCCGCACGCGCCATACCACACCGTACAACCCGCGGGTTGTTTGATCAGTGGCTCGGCCTGCTTATCAAATTCTCCTTCTATCCGGCGATATTCCTCTTCATGTTTCTCATCATTACCTTCATCGCGACCGCAATTGGGAGCGATGGGGGACTCATTGGCCCTATATTTAGAGATGCCACCGCAATGAACAACAATGCCGACCTTAGTGTTGGCTACAAAATCGGCACCATTATTGCAAACGTAGTTTTGCGCCTTGGTCTTGTCATCATCATGCTCTACTACGGACTCAAAGTCGCCGATAAAATCGTCGATGAAGGCACAGACGCCGCAAAAGGCTTTAGTAATTGGGTGGGCAGGAAGGTTGGCACTGCTGCCTACGGCTCTACAGCTTGGGCTGCGCGCCGCACACTAGCCCCTATGGCATACAACGCAGCAAAAAGCACCGCGGTAAAAGATTTTACAAATTTGAGTCCACGGCTTGGCGGTTTGTTGCAAAAAGGCCTCAAAGGGGTCGCCAACAATCGCCTTGATATGCGCCAAGTGCCTGGTTTTAGACCTGGGATTTTGGCGTTGGGCGGCATCCATGGCGGCGACCTTGGTACCCCGGGTAAAGAGGGGTACATAAAAGAAACAGAGCTTCGCGCTAAAGGCCTTGCTGCGCTTGCAAAAGACATGAAGGGGGATGAGTACGACACCCGCAAAGCGCAGCAAAAATTTGATAATGACCCAACTTCGGAGGGAAGGGCGCGGAAGGAAGAGGCTCTTTTGTTTGAAAAACAAGAGGCTGAGCGCATGGCGGCTGACCTTGAAGAGCGTGCCGAACACTATCGTGAAGACGATAATATGGAAGACGCTCGGCAATTTAAAGCCTTTGCTGCGGCTGCACAAAAACAGGCAAAAGATGCTGAAACTAAACTAAAAGCCTTGGATAAAGTGGGTGAAAAGAAGGTGAAAGAAGACGGCGTTGCACGCATCACCGCGTTGGCAAAGAAACTTGAAGCAGGTAAACCGGTTATTGGCACTACCCGCAGTGACATTAAGAGCGCAACTGAGGTATGGAAAGTATTGAAAGGAAAAACCCCCCACGAAAAGGCTGCGGACGCTCTTAAAGAGCTACAAGAGGAACACGGCCACGACGACCACGACGGGGATGATCATCCACCAGAGGGCGGTGGTGGCGGAGGTCACGGTACTGGCGGAGGCGGCAATACACATGCCCGCGGTGGTGGGGGTGGAGGCAACAACCATGGCACAGGCGGAGGCCACGCTCATGCGCTTGGCGAGCAGGTAATCGGCGACGTATCTGAACTTGGCGTGCAAGCAAAAAAACAAACTCGCATCCTCGAGCGTATTGAACGAGCACTTGAGCACCAAGCTGAATACACTCGCTCTGAAAGTGCGCGCAGCAGCGGGATGGTTATCGACAGTAAACGGCTTGATTCCATAGCCCAAACCGCAAGCAGTAGAGCGGCATCTCAAGTTGCAGAGCAACTGCGGTCTATACAGCCAAAAAATATCACCATACAAACCGCGCCAGTGACCGTAAACACCCAAAACCCTGTACTCAGGCCTGTTTCAGCTCCACAACGCAACCAAACCCCAGTGCCGCAGCAGCCAATACCGCAAGTACAACCGGCACCAAAAGAAGACAGTATCTCCTTCAAAACAATCCCTCCCCAAGCAGCAAATGACAACCTGCGCCCTATACCAATCAAAAAACCGTCCACCGGGGATACACAGCAGGCTGCATAAGCATCAATCGGGTATACTAAGTACATATGGAAAATAGCCTGCAAAAACAAATAGAGGATAGGTTAGCCGAGCTCCCCAGCGATGTCCAGGAAGCCATCGCCTCTGCAAACTTCGACAAACAAGTCCAAGATATTGCCACGAAACACCAGCTTCATATTGATCAAGCGAGCACCCTCGGGGATGAAATATTGCTTGTGATGCTTGGCTTTTCAAGCCCTGACGCATTTGCAACCACTCTGGCAGATAAACTACATATCTCTCCAGAGACAGCAGCGGCTATTACCGAAGATGCGACCAACCAGCTGTTTATGCCGATACGCCAGTCAATGCAAGCTTTTTTAGAGAAAAAGGCTGAAACTCCGCCCGCAGGCTCAAACATCCTTCCACCATCGCCACGCTTGCCAGAGCTACATGCAGCAGAAGCCATGCTTCAAACACCAACCATCACTGTGCCGCCTGCACCTGTTCAAAAACCAAACGGATATAAAGCTGACCCATATCGCGAACCTGTCGAATAGTCGCCGCTCGCGCATCAAACGTGCGATATACTGAAGAGCAATGCGATACCAGGTTCCTCAATTTATCGAGGTTGAAGATAAAATATTCGGGCCACTGACGATAAAACAATTTATCTATTTGGCCGGCGGCGGGGGATTGTGCCTGATTTTTTTTACGCTGCTGCCATTGTATCTTGCGTTCTTATTATCCTCGCCTGTTGTTGCCTTCTCGCTTGCACTCGCGTTTTACAAAATAAACGGCCGGCCGTTTATTGTGGCGATAGAGCATGCACTCAACTATACGCGCGGCCCAAAGCTGTATTTATGGAAACAGCGCCCGCAAAAAGCATCTGAGCCAGAAGCCCCGCAAGCCGCAGCAGCAAATCTTACCGTGCCCCGACTATCTGAAAGCAGACTGAAAGATCTTGCGTGGTCGCTGAATATTAAAGACCGCGCTGCTGCTGGGGTGAGTACCACACAACAAGAGCAAGGATTCCAAATATAATCTATGGCTGATCAAAAAGTAAAAGCACAAGCGACTCAAGACTTTGTCCCTATTAAAGAGGTGCGAGATGGCATCGTCATACTCAAAGATGGGTCGCTCCGCGCGCTACTCATGGCATCGTCGATAAACTTGGCACTTAAATCTCGCGACGAACAAGAGGCGGTTATCGGGCAATTCCAAAACTTTCTCAACTCTTTGGAGTTTAGCGTGCAGTTTTTTATAGAATCGCGCGACCTTGATATACGACCGTATGTAGCGTTGCTTGAAGAGCGTTATGCAGCGCAATTGGACGACCTTATGAAGATCCAGATACGCGAGTACATCGCGTTTATCAAAGACTTTACCTCGCGCTCAAACATCATGTCGAAGAACTTTTTTATCGTCGTACCCTATGACCCAGCACTCATCGCCCGCGGTGTTGGTATTGGAACTGCAATAGGAGCCTTGCTTGCAAACAAAGAGGCTGCCGCAGCCACCGTGAGTGACCAGCAGTTTGAAGAATACCGCACCCAGCTTGAGCAGCGCGTCGCGGTGATAGAGCAGGGGATGGTGCGCACGGGGGTGCGAGTGGCACCACTTGGCACTGAAGAGGTTATCGAGCTGTTTTACAAACTCTTCAATCCAGGCGAGCTGGAGAAGCCGCTGCAGATTACGCAGATAACAAAATAACTATGGCGTTCTTGAATTTTTTCTCTAAAAAACCAGAAGACACTAAAGTGGCGCCGTTTACCTCGGTGATGCCCGAGCAGATATACAAACAAGGAGTGTTGGAATTGCAGGATGTTATCGCACCCTCTGCGCTCAAAATCACGCCGCGTGAAATTAACTTGGGCGACAAAATTGCTCGCACCTTTTTTGTCATGTCGTACCCTCGCACACTTACCGACTCTTGGTTTGCGCCCGTCATTAACCTCGACCGCGTGCTCGATATCTCTATTTTCGTGCATCCAATAGACTCTG
>CAYGHD010000003.1:0-31597 GCA_964349675.1 uncultured Candidatus Saccharibacteria bacterium | reverse complement strand
AGGTTGCTGAGGTGCAGTCCCAGATTATGACTCGCGAAGAAAAAGGATTGGTGCGCGACCCCATACTCGACACCGCGTACCGAGACTTGGAAGACCTGCGCGACCAACTGCAGCAAGCACAGGAAAAAATATTCGACGTCGGCGTCTACATTACCGTCTATGGCACTTCGATAGAAGACCTCGATAAGGCAGAGAGTGAGATAAAATCAATGTTGGAGTCGCGCCTTATTTACGTTAAACCTGCGCTCTTTCAGCAAGAGCAGGGGTTCAAAACAGCAATACCTTTGGGCCGGGACGAGCTCGCGGTCAACTCAAAACTCAACTCGTCGCCGCTGTCATCCATCTTTCCGTTTGTGTCGTTTGACCTGACCTCGGACAAAGGGATACTCTATGGCGTTAACCGACACAACGCATCGCTCGTGCTTTTTGATCGGTTTAGCCTTGAAAACTACAACTCGGTTGTGTTTGCAAAATCCGGCTCTGGCAAATCATATGCTACAAAATTAGAGATTTTGCGCACGTTGATGTTTGATACTGAAGTATTGGTCATCGACCCTGAACGTGAGTATGAGTTTTTGGCACAAACAGTCGGGGGACGCTATTTCAACATATCGCTCAACTCAGAGCACCACATCAACCCGTTTGACCTGCCGATACCAAGAGAAGACGAAAGCCCTGCTGACGTGCTGCGCTCAAACATTGTGGCGCTTGTGGGACTCTTCCGCATCATGTTGGGCGGGCTCACCCCAGAAGAAGACGCCATAATCGACAAAGCCATTACTGAGACCTATGCACTCAAGGACATCACCATCGACTCTAATTTTGCAGAAATAGAGCCTCCACTGTTGTCTGACTTTGAGATGGTGCTTGGCGGTATGCAGGGGAGCGAGTCCCTTACGCAGCGGCTCTCAAAATATACCAAGGGCACGTGGTCTGGTTTTATCAACCAACCAACCAACGTCGATATCAACAAAAAGTTTGTCGTGTTTTCAGTGCGCGATATGGAGGACGATTTAAAGCCGGTTGCAATGTACTTGATTACCCACTACATCTGGAACGCGGTGCGCAAGAACCTCAAAAAACGCCTCCTTGTGATTGACGAAGCTTGGTGGATGATGAAGTCGGAAGATACGGCGTCGTTTTTGTACGGCATGGCAAAACGAGGCCGCAAATATTACCTTGGGCTTGCAACCATTACCCAAGACGTGGATGACTTTTTGAAGTCTCCCTACGGACTCCCCATGATAACCAACTCGTCTATCCAGCTGTTGCTCAAACAGTCGCCAACAACGATTGATAATCTGCAAAAAACATTCAACTTATCTGATGAAGAAAAATATCTTCTGCTAGAATCTGATGTAGGGGAGGGGATCTTCTTTGCGGGGCTCAAGCATGTCGCCATCAAAGTCATCGCATCCTACACGGAAGACCAGATCATCACCTCTGACCCCTCTCAGGTGCTTGCACTGCGCAAGCAACGCGCAGCAGACGCTTTGACACCGCTCACAACACAGACGCCTTTGCCAGCGCCATTGCCGCAAGCAAAAACCCAATAACCCATGCTTACATTCCTTGAACCTCGATTCCTTGTACCGCTCATGTTTGCCGTCATTCTTGATGCCATTACGTTTTTGGCGTGCCTTATCATTTGGGCGATATTTCTGCACCCATCAGTACCTGCGGCCTTTGCCGGGTGCGCGGTTAGCTCTTATTACGGGTTTTGGTGCTCGGCAGGGGCTCTGATTGGCGCAACTACAGCAACTGCAGCAACCTTTGTCCCTTTTGTAGGACAAGCACTCATCGCAGGGACGGGCACCCTTGGCGCCATTTTTGGTTTTGTCGTCAGTTTTTGCATCAACGCAACATTTGGAGTCATGCTCCTGTCTTTTTTGGCTTATAGCGGCATGCTTACCTGGAGCAACATCGTCTCTTTGAAACGGCTGCCGTATATTGTTGCAAAATTTAGCCCGTTTGCATTTGTACCGGTATGGACGTTTATGGTCATTGGTTGCGCGCTGGAGAAAGCAAAAGAGGAGTTAGTGCACACGGCCGCGCCTATGCGCACAAAAAAGCAGCCATCTGAAGCATATGCGTAATCTACTCTACATATTTTTTTCTTTCTTTCTGTTCGGCGGCATCCTGGCTGGCACGGCCCAAGCTCAGTCAGTAACAGGCCAGCCCGACCCGGTGCAATATATTGTGGTGCCAGAGACCCCGGGCCCAAGTGAGCGTGTATACATTGAAGTTGAGGGTGTGGGACCTTTCCTTGGCAATGCGCAAATCACCTGGCAGCAGGACGGGAAAGTTGTTTCTGCAGGCGTAGGTATTAAAAAATATTCTTTTACTACAAAAGGTATCGGAGACCCAACCCGCATACGGGTCATTATCGACTCAGAAACACAAGGAATAATGACGCACGATTTTGTTTTTTCTCCCTCCGTTACGCATTTGGTGTGGGAAGCAGACACCACAGCACCCCCGTTTTATCAAGGGAAAACACGCTATAGCGCAGGAGCGAAAGTCTCTGTTGTGGCCTTCCCGACAGTTTTGCTGGGAGGCGCGCTTGTCCCGAGCAGTAAATTATCGTTCCAGTGGCGATACAAAGGCAGTCTCGTCCCTGAACAATCGGGGCTCGGCCGCTCAACATTTGCGCTCTATGGCGACCAGCTGCAGACAGGGGAGAGTGTCGCCGTTGATGTGTATTCCGGAGCAGCACGCGTCGGCCGTGCAGAAATATTTATCCCGGCAGTTGAGCCGAAAATTGTACTCTATCGCTATGACCCACTGAGGAGGACACTGCTCGATGCAGCCTTCCCAGACACTATTGCGCTTGGGGCGCAGGAGATAACAATTGATGCACAACCGTATTTCTTTTCGACAGAAAGCCGTAGCAAAGGCTTTTTCCTGTATGAGTGGACACTGAACGGACAGACCGCAGAAAGCCCGGATGCTGGAAAGGGGTTGCTTACGCTGCGACAAACAGGCCAGGGGACTGGGTTTGCAACAATAAACGTGTCACTCCAGAACACCGACCCAGACAAATTTATACAGTCAGCACAAACAGCACTACGGCTTGCCTTTGGGCAACAAGCAAATTCCTTTATTTCTAATCTTTTTGGATTATGAAAAAAATTATCTTATTTAGCTTGATCTTCTCTACCTTGATTGGATCTTTTTTTACTGCAACATACAAAACTCTAGCATACTCACTACCAGATAATGGAATCTATTTTGGCTGTTTGTGGCAAGACGCAAGTTGTACAACAAACAGTGTGAGGGAAACACCTCCTACCATAACCGAACTGCCGCGATTTTATCTTGATGTAGTAGAAGCTTGTCTTGCAACTGGAAACAACGGCGGCGTGTGTTCATTACAGGCGAGCAAAGCTGTTGCCGCAGCAGAAACTTACAGCGTTTGTATAACAGACAACCCTGGAAACGCCGCGGATTGCGCAACTGCTGCAAATTTTAGTGCAAATCAAACAACCACGGCAAAACCTGCTCCGGTGGACCCTGCGACACAAATCACAACTCCGACGGTAGAGCCAGATGCTAGGTTGGCGTGCGATGCAATTTCAAATATAAGTGACCGGAGAAATTGTAATTCTAATATGGCGGCCTGTGTAGACGACGCAGCGTGTCGTAACCGGGTCGTTGGGTCATTTATTGTACGACAAACAGTACGCGCAGATTGTCTTGCTGCAGGCAACACAGCCAATGTGTGCGACACTCGGGCACAAAACGCCGGTCTTGAGTACATACAAAATCAGTTAACCCCCTCTCAGATTACTACACCACCGCCCTCAACTACCTCAGGTGGGCGAGCGGGCAACCTCGGCTATGTGCCACTCGAGCCAATCCTTGGCATAAACTCGAGCGCTTTTTTACAAGCGCTCTATGAAGGAAAAAATGTTTTTGGCGATCTTTTAAATATATTGTTACAAGTGGTTATTTCTCTTGGGGCGCTTATCGCAGTCGGTGCCTTGGTATACGGTGGGGTAGCATATATGATTTCCGGCGTTTCAGAGACACATTCCGAAGCAAAGCATCGCATCGAGGCGGCTTTTTGGGGTTTGCTTATCCTCTTGGCCTCGTGGCTTATACTCAACACCATAAACCCGCAGCTACTCCAAATTACAAATATCTTCCGCGCAACACCAAACACCCCAACCACAAACACGGGCACAAACAACTCGCCTGCGGCACAGACCCCGCAAACTGCTACACAACTCCAAACACAGATAAACGAGTGTGCCGCAAAGTCCACACCAACAAAAAATTGCGCTCTTGAGCCAGACCCTGTAAGCGGCCAATCGTTCTGCTCCTGCTAATATATATACTATGTTTGAGCGTATTGATTGGAAAAGAATTTTGGTGATAGGCGCAGTAGTGCTCGTTGGAGGCGCATTGCTTTGGTTTTTCTTCTTTCGTAAAACTATTCCCACGCAAAGCCCTGCAGTCAGTGGTATTTTTGGTACCGGGAGCAGTGTTGTTCTGGTGCCTAACACAGGGGTTGGTACCGAAGGGGGAGAGGCAGGTCCAATACGGCCAAATCAAAAAGTATTCAAAATAGCAGACGGGCCAATTGTGAACGCAGTATTCATACAAACGTTCAACCCAACGACCACCATTGCACGCTACGTTATGGCAGATACCGGCCATGTGCTTGAGGTTGCTATTGATACACCCGGCGCTGTGCCGCGCGCTGTGTCAAACACCACCGTCCCTGGCATTATCCAAGCGCTCTGGAAGCAAGATGGTTCGGCAGTGATCATGCAATATGTAGAGGACGACATAGTCAAAACCCTTTCTTTACTTATCACCCCCTCTGCAACAAGCACCGCAACCACAACGCAAGGCGCCCCATTGGTGAACTTTCGTTTTTTGCCAGACAATATATTGTCTATAGCTTTGTCACCAGACGGTAAGGAAATTGCATATTTACTCAAAAGCACTACGGGCGCTACCGGACACACCGCGTCTATACAGGGCACCGGGAGTAAGCGGTTGTTCTCACTCCCACTTTCTCAGGTACGACTTTCGTGGCCGTCAGATCAAACACTGCTTGCACAAACAAAAATGGCCGCGGGTGTGCCTGGCATCGCTTTTGCCGTGTCTGCAAAAAATGGTTCAGTGACGCCGTTGCTCTATACAAACGGTCTTTCTGCCATGGCAGACAGCACTTTTTCAAAAGTAGTCTATCAAACAACGTCAAACACAAGCCGCGCAACGTATGCACACGATGTACGGAGCGGTAAAGATGTCGAACTTTCATTCCAACCCATACCAGAAAAATGTACTTGGAGTTTAAGTGCTCGGTCATTCCTTTATTGTGCAGCGCCTGTTGGGTATGTATTGCCTGATTATTTGGAGCGTTGGTACCAAGGAGTCGCAAGTGTTGCCGATACATTATTCACTTTTAATGTGCAAAACGGGACGGCAATTATCATCACCACGCCAGGCGGGGCAGATGGCGGCATTGCGTCAGACATAGACCGTCTTTCAGTTTCACCGGAGGAAAAATACCTTCTCTTTGTTACAAAAGGGGGGAGGAGTTTGTGGGGGGTGCGATTAGCTCAGTAACACTGAGCTACTGTCGGTACGTAAGCACAATGTGGCGGGATTTTCCCTCGCCCTCCGAGCGTGTTTCTATCTCTGGATCTGTTGCAAACATTTCGTGTATAACCAAACGCTCATACGCGTTCATGGGTTCGAGTTCTACTGTATTTTTAAACAACCGGGCCCGCTGCGCCGCAATGCGCACGGAGGCGCGTATTTTCTCAAGCTGCTGTTCGTGAAAACCGTTTACATCGACCAAAAAAGCCGGGGTTTCATCTTTATATGTACGCTCAAGGAGCCGGTGCGCCAGCGTATTGAGTGCTCGCAGCGGTTCTCCTTCTTGCCCAAGCAGCATGAGTGCGTCTGACTCATCAAGTTTTACCGCAACTACCGTGCGGGCGCCCCCCATCACTGCAATTTGCTCAATAGAAAGGCCTAGCTGCGTACACAACTCAGTAACAGTGGTCATGAGTGCGTCCGTATACATAGAGCCACAATACTCTATATCACCACCGCTGCGCAACAGGAGAGAAAATACCCTTTCTTTTTAGGCTGTTTTGCCTTGTTTGCGGATTATCCACTCTTGCCCAAGGGAAAGTACGTTTGTGGTTGCAAAATAGAGCCCGACAGCCGCTGGAAGCGTGTAGGTCACAACGGTCATGAGCGCTGGGAGGAAGTAGAGCATTAGTCGCTGTTGCATTTTTTGCGCTGCAGCTTTTTCGGGAGAAAGTGGCTTTGTTGGCGTCACCATTCTGCCAAGTGAAATCCGCACGACAGCGTATTGCAACAAACCAACGATAAGAGTGAGGGCAATGTTATGCTGCGCCTGCAAATCTAAAAAGCCTAGGAATGTGACGCTGATAACATCCGGGCTTGGAACAAATGAGTAGAGGAGGTTGGTCGCAATGTTTGGTAGCCCCTCTCTAAAAAAAGCGAAGTATAGGGCGATAAAAACTGGTATCTGCACCACGAGCGCCAAAAAACCGCTCAACGGACGCACTTTATGCTCTTTAAAAAGAGCCATCGTGCGTTTTGCACGCTCCTCTGGCACATCCTTATATTTTTTGTTTATCTCCTCAAGATCGCCTTGTATAGCCTGCATGCCCATCTGTGTTCGAATAGATGCAGTAAATGCCGGATAAAAAACAATGCGCATAATCAACGTCACCGCAATAATCGCAAACCCAACGTCTCCTCCGGGCATAATCCCGACCAGATAAATAAATAGGTTATAAATTGGCTGAATGAGGTACGTTTCAAACATACAGATCTTTATTTAGAGAGTAATTGTGCCAAATCACGGCCAAACGCCGGGGTAAGTGGCGGTTCTGGAACAGTGCGCACAAATATAATAGCCTGGCCCTCTCCAGAAAAAGGGGTGAGCGCCCTGTAGAGCGCGCGGCGTATACGATTTCTTGCAACGGCTTTTTTTGCGACGGATTTTGAGACCACCGCAGCAAAGCGCAACGGCTCTTTTGTTAGTAGGCGCTTCATCGAGAGATTGCCTGCCCGAGATGAACGTCCTTGGCTCAACACTACTTGGACCTCATCTGCCGTCAATCGCCGCCCTTTGGGAAGCATATTATGCAGCAATGCGAGCGCGGCCCTTGCGACGTCGGCGCAGAGTAGTTTTTTTACCGGCAGTAGTACTCTTTCGCTTTAAAAAGCCGTGTGCACGAGCGCGTTTGCGCTTTTTTGGCTGGTAGGTCTGTGACATGGGGACACTATACCGTATACCCACATTCTCCACAACTTGTGTACAAAGGTGTCTTTTTTGACGCTGCGCCTACAGTCGCGTATCCTTACGGGTACCTCCCACGCATGACTACTACGAAAGAACTTTGGGAAAACGCTTTGGTTGAGCTGGAACTCACCATCTCTAAGCCAAATTTCAATACGTGGTTTAAAGACACGCATATTGCTCGTGTAGAAGATGGCACTGTATATCTTGGAGTACCCAGCCAATTCGCGCGCGACTGGTTATCGACCAAATTTCACAAAGACATTTTGCGATCACTGCGCGGACTCTCCGACAGCGTGCGCTCAGTAGAGTATATTATCTCGCGCGGACCAAAAAAGACTGAAGAAGCTCGCCCGGTGCCTGCCGCACCGTCAGAGCTGCCGCTCGAGAGTGTCCACCCAAAGACCAATCTCAACCCTCGTTTTACGATGAACTCGCTTGTGGTCGGCTCATTTAACGAGCTGGCGCATGCTGCTGCACAAGCGGTCATTCGAAAGCCGGGAATAGCCTACAACCCGCTTCTTATTTACGGACCCACCGGTTTAGGAAAAACGCACCTTATCCAAGCGATAGGGAACCATTTTCGCATTAATGCCCCTGACAGAAAAATCCAATATGTTACCTCGGAAAAATTTTCTATGGATTATGTCGGCGCGATACAATCGGGAAAGATTCAAGGATTTAAAGAAAAATACCGCCAATATGACCTGCTCATCATGGATGATGTGCAGTTTTTGGCAAAAATGGAAAAAACAAAGGAAGAATTCTTCCATTTGTTTAATTTTTTACATGATGGCAATAAACAGCTCGTATTTACTTCAGACCAACATCCAAACCTCATCCAAAACCTCGAGGATCGCTTAAAATCGCGTTTTAACGCGGGTATGATCGTATCAGTGACTCCACCAGACCACGAGTCTCGTTTGGCCATCGTACGCTCAAAAGCAGCGTCTCATAACGTCATCATTCCAGACGAGGTTCTTGAATACCTCGCTACCACAGTGGAGGGTAATGTTCGCGAGCTTGAGGGGGCACTCAACCTGCTTCTTATCCAGCTTGAGTTGCGAAGCGAGCCACTCACCATAAACGACGCGAAGACTTTGCTGCGGGGAGCCAGCAGCATGTCCAAAAAAGCAGTGTCCGTGCAGGATATTGTTAAAACCATTGCCGGGTTTTACGGGGTAGAGGAGGCAAGTATCTATGAAAAGACACGCCGTAAAGAAGTTGTCCGGCCTCGACAAATGATTATGTTTTTACTGCGCGAGGATTTTAAAATATCATTCCCAACCATTGGGGAAAAGTTGGGTGGCCGAGACCACACCACCGTCATCCATTCTTGTGAAAAGGTGCGTAATGACCTTCTCAACGACAGTATTTTGACCCAAGAACTTCATCAAATTCGGCTTATGTTGAAATGATGGGGATAACTGGCCGTACAAACCCTGCGCAGACCATGAACAAGATTGCACAAAAACGGTTATCAACAGGGATACCCCGTATTTATCCACCGCAATTGCATTCTAAAAGATATCCGTTTATTGTTGCCCCATAACCATACACAAGACTTATCCCCACAATCCACAGGGTTAATAGCAATAAGATTCTTTTTTAAAAAATACGTATGAAATTCGAAACAAGCACTGAGCAACTATATACGTCCGCAATGGTTGCTGGACGATTTTCTGAACGACGGGCAAATCTCCCAGTGCTCTCAAGTATTTTAATTGTTGCTGAAAGTGGGCGTCTGATTTTGCGCGCAACAAATCTTGAGTGTGGTGTTGAAATTGTGGTGCCAGCCAAAGTACTTGAAGACGGAGTCATGGCCATACCAGGAAGCGTACTCACTGGTTTTTTAAACAATGCCAGAGGGAAAACGGTCACGGTTTCTTCTGAAGGGGAGGTGTGTAAGGTTGAGATAGAGCGTGCACGCGCAACAATAAAAACCATACCGCACGAGGATTTTCCCATCCTCCCCAAGGTTGCTGCAGATAAGGCCTTTACGGTAAAAGGGAGTGATCTTTCACGTTTGATACGAAGTGTTGCATATTGCGCCTCTACCTCTGCAGTCAAGCCAGAGCTTCAAAGCGTCTTGTTGTTTGGTGAGGGCGGCAAACTAACCGCTGCAGCAACTGACTCGTTTCGTCTTGCTGAAAAAACAGTAACGCTTAAAAACGGCACCGTGCCACAACTACTTATTCCTGCGCGCAATGCTGCAGAGTTGATGCGAGTGCTCGACGCGGCTTCCGGAGATGTTGAGGTGTACTACAACGATAATCAAATTTCCACACATGTTGGAAATACCTTTTACACAAGCCGTCTTATTGATGGGGCGTTTCCAAATTATCGTCAGATCCTTCCAAAAACATTTGCAACGGAAGCGGTGTTGTTGCGTGAAGATATGGCAACGTCGCTCAAAACACTCTCTATTTTTGCCGATAAATTTTCGCAGGTATCGCTTTCTATAGACCCAGAGCAAAAAGCCATTGTATTATCCTCCCGAAACCCTGATGTGGGAGAGCAAACAAGTACATTACGTGCCACAATCAAAGGTGACGGAATCATCGTGTCGTTTAATGGCCGCTATTTGGCAGACTCGCTGCAAGCTATATCTGGAGAAAGTATCCGTTTAGAGGCGAACGGCCCAGGGAAGCCAATACTTATTAAAGACGCTGCGGACGACTCCTTCTTTTATTTAGCAATGCCGATGAACCGATAATACACGCATGGAACATAAAAAAGGATGGTTGAGCGAAGAGGATTATAACTTTGTCTGCAAGCGTGTGCCGCGGCTGTGTGTCGACTTGGTTATCAAAGGAGAGCACGGAGTCCTGTTTTCACTGCGGGCTATTGAACCGCAAAAAGGTAACTGGCATTTGCCGGGAGGGAGAGTTTTTAAAGGTGAAAAAATAGAGGAGACTATCGCTCGTATTGCACAAGAGGAGACAGGGTTATCGGTCGAGACAGAGAAATGCCTCGGATATATGGAGTTTTTGGATGAGGTGCAAGACGGGCATGAGCGGCATACGGTAAGTATGGTTTTTTTGGTGCGGGTAACCGGCGGGGAGCTCAAGCCAGACTTCCAATCGGGGGGTTTAGAGTATTTTACGGAAATTCCGCAGCCATTTGACCCAATACACAAAGATTTTCTTGTGGAGCAGGAGGTGTTTGGAAAGGATGTGATGTACTAGGGAAAGATAAAAAATGACCCCGCTAGCCAGGCTAGCGGGGTCTGTTGGTGGGGAGGCGAGGTTCAGTGGCCTCCACCGTGGCAATCGTGGCCGTGATGCTCGTGGTGATGGTCCACCCTTGCCGCCTCCTCGTCGGTCTGCGGTTCGCCCAGGCGGGCGACGTTGTCCAGGATCGCGGTTACTTCCGCGACGCTGAAGGCCAGGAGTTCGTTGAAGGGGATACCAGTCTTCTTCGCCACCATTCCGACGCGATGGCGAAAAGCCTCATCCACACGCACTCCATCCTCCCGGATTTTCGCCCGGAGGACTCCATGGGCGATCTCGCCCACACGTTCTGGTGACAAGTTCAAGCTACTCTCCGTTGGTTGATATACAGGCCAAAATTAGCCTGCACGAGCGCATTCTATAACTAAATTTAAAGATTGTCAAATGCTGCCGATGTTACTGCAGTGGGGTAGATGCAGAGCTATTTCCGGCGAGCCAGTTTTGCACCGGGGTGTCCCAATATTGGAATTGTGGGTCATTGTTTGGATTTGTGGGTGCAGGACCCAATGGGTCGCTTTTATTTACCCAATATAAAATTTCGTGCGGCCTCCCATCGCTCCCCGGGGTTTGCCAAATACCCTGGAAGACAGGTTTTGTGCTTGGGGCAGGGTTGTCGCTGCGGGTAAATGATACTGTTGGGACTTTTTGGAGGGCGTGCTGCATAAAGTCGTGCCACATCGGCCCAACAATAAGGCCAGAGACCTTTTTTTGCATCGGAGAGTTGTCGTTGTTGCCCGCCCAAGCGCCAAATACAAGGTTTGGTGTGTATCCAATCATCCATGCGTCGCGATAGTCGTTTGTGGTACCGGTTTTAACTGCAACCTCGCGGCCAGGGAACATGACAGAGCTGTTAATGCCAAGAGGAGCTCGTGCAATGGGGTCAGAAAGGATGTCGTTAATTTGCTCTGCGACTGAAGCTTCAAGCACGCGCGTGCCGCTTTGTTGCGTATTGTCTTCAATAATAGCTCCGGCCCCGTCTTTAACTTGGAGTATGGCAACAGGTGGCACACGGATGCCATTGGTTGCAAAGGCCCCGTATGCGCTTGTAAGGTCAAGCAGGGTGACCTCGCCACCACCAAGCACCAACGTTAAACCGTACTGGTTTGCATTCCCCAGTGTTGAAATACCCATCGCCTTGGCAAGCTTGAGTGCGTTGTTTATGCCTGCCAAATACAGCACCTTTACTGCGGGGATGTTTATCGACTGTGCGAGTGCGTCGCGCAAAGTCATCGGCCCGCGGAACTTGTTGTCGTAGTTTCCTGGCGAGTAACACTCATCCTTGCTGGTGAAGTTGTTGACGGCGCAGTTGGTTGAGAACTGTGTTTCAACGTCAAATACAACGGTTTCTGGGGTGTATCCCATCCGCAGTGCTTGCGCGTATACGAACGGTTTAAATGCAGACCCTGGCTGCCGCTCTGCAAGTGTGATGTTGAAGTTTCCGTCAATTTCTTTATCAAAGTAGTTGCGCGACCCAACCATAACCAAAATCTGGCCGTTGGTCGGATCAAGCCCCACCATGCCGGCGTTTGATGCGCTAAAATTTTCTTGATTGCTTTTTGCACGAGCCTGTACCGCTTCCTCCGCTTTAAGCTGCAGCTCTGCGTCAAGCGAGGTAATAACGCTCCACCCACCGCGGATAAGTGCGTCCTCGCCATACTTTTCTTCCAAATACTGCTCTACATAAAAGACAAAGTGGGGTGCCTGGATAGAGTTTGTTTTTGGAGGTAGAAATTGCACAAGGGCTGCTTTTGCATCGTCGCGCTCTTGTGCGCTGATAAAGCCGTGTTGATACATTTTGTCGAGCACTAAATTTTTACGCACATCTAAGCCCGCTTTGTGGTTTCCGTAAGGCGAGTAGTAGCTTGGGGCAGGGAGCACGCCGGCTAAGTAGGCGGCTTCAGGCAGCGTTACGTCGCTCGCGTGTTTACCAAAAAAGGTTTGAGATGCCTGCTCAACGCCGTACATGTTGCCGCCGTACGGTGCCTGATTTAAATACAATTCAAGTATTTGGTCTTTGGTAACCACCTGCTCAAGTTTGAGCGCCAAGATCCACTCTTTAAGTTTGCGCGTGATGGTTTTGTCGTTGGTCAATATCGATCCTTTAACCACTTGTTGGGTTATGGTTGAGCCACCTTGGGTTAGCCCTTTGCCGGTCAAAATAACTTTGATATCTGCAACAATTGCTCGGGCAATAGCGCGTGGCTCGACGCCGTGATGCGTATAAAAACTTGGATCTTCAATCGCGAGTGTCGCATGTTGGATGTGTGCGGAGATGCTCCCAAGGGGGATAATAGTGCGGCGCGCGTTGTTGTTGAGGTCGTACAGCAGCACAGTACCGGTGCGGTCATACAGTTTGACCGACTGCTCGATTTTGCGATTTTCTATGGAGCGGAGATCTGGGATTTCCAGTGTTGCTGCCCATACAAACACGGCCCCCGCGAGCACAAAAAAGGCCGTAAAACACCAGATGCTTAAGACTTTCCAGTGTTGCCGTATAGACCGGAGGAGGTGCGAGACAAAACGCCGCATTGGTGTACTATACACCGTATGGGATTTTTTTCGAAATCGGTCCCCGTATCGACCGATCCACAGAAAATAAAAGAGCTCCTCACGCGCGGCGTAGAAAATGTGATTCCACGCGAGTTGGCGGACAAAAAATTGAGCGCAAAAGAGCCTCTGCGCATCTACTGGGGTATCGACCCAACCGGTGCGCGTATCCACTTGGGCCACGCGGTGCCGCTGCGCAAGCTCAAAAGTTTTACTGAAGCGGGGCACCACGTCATTTTTTTGGTCGGGAGCTTTACTGCAATGATAGGTGACCCGACGGGGCGCGATGCTGCAAGAGTGTCGCTTACGAAAGAAGAGGTGGAGCAAAACTTCCAAACATACAAACAACAAGCGTCAAAAGTACTCGACTTTTCAAAAGTGGAGGTCCGCTACAATCACGAATGGTTGGCGCCGCTCGACTTTTCAAAAATAGTAGAGCTGGCAAGCAAATTTACCGTGCAGCAGATGCTCCAGCGCGACATGTTTGAAAAACGTATCAAAGAAGGCAAGCCTATTTCGCTGCATGAATTTTTGTATCCACTCATGGTTGGGTATGACTCTGTCGTTTTAGACGTGGACTGCGAGCTGGGCGGCTCAGACCAAGAGTTTAATATGCTCGCAGGCCGGCACTTGCAACAAGTGTTTGGCAAGCGCGACAAATTTGTCATGACCACAAAGCTTATTGAAGGGCTTGATGGTCGCAAAATGAGCAAGTCCTACAACAACTGCGTGTACCTGGATGATGCTCCAGAGGATATGTACGGTAAACTCATGTCTCTTAAAGACGAGTTAGTGCGCGCCTACTTTGAAATTGCAACCGACGTACCTGCTGCAGCGGTAGAGCAGATACTCACGGGCCACCCAAAAGACGCAAAAATGCGCTTAGCGCGTGAGATTGTGACTATGTATCACAATAAGGATGCGGCAGAGAAAGCAGAGGCGCATTTTACTACCGCGTTTAGTGAAGGAGGTGTGCCCGATAATGTGCCGGAAGTTTTTGTGTCCGCAGAGACGCCGCTTAAAGAGGCCTTATCGTCTATTGGAGAATCAAACAGCGAACTACAACGCTTGCTAGCTGCAGGTGCTATAAGGGAGGTTGGAGGGGATGTGTTGGCAGATTTAAAGACAAAAATTACCAAAGATACAACGCTCCGTATTGGCAAACACCGTTTCCTGAAGATAAGAATAAAAGAATAACAAACCCCGGCATATGCCGGGGTTTGTTATTAGAGCTCCTCTTCGTCTTCCTCCTCATCGGGCATCTCCTCTTCCTCGTCTTCAGAGAGATCCGCGTCGTCTAATTCTTCATCGACCGCAAACTCCTCTGGTGCAAACTCGTCGTACATACGGGTGTAAGTAACTTTATTGGGTAAATGATCATCTACCAGGTAACATCAGATTTGTACCAAACCTATAATTCTTTGCAACTGGGTATAACTCAGATTGTGGACAATGGGGGGTATTACTTGCTCCAAGTGCGTTCAAACGCAAGGCAAGTAAGCCCAACTGCAATAGCGTCAAGCTCATCATCGAGGCGTTTTTGCACAGGGAGCGTCACCAAGCGGCCCACCATAGCGCTCACTGCGTGTTTGTCACTTTGGCCATAGCCGGTAATCGCGACTTTTACTTGCAGTGGTGTGTAGTTGAAGACGGGGAGTTTGTGCTGGGTTGCGATGTAGCCAAGCATGCCGCGCACCTCGGCAACTTTTATCGCCGTTTTTGCATTTTTGGCAAAATAAATATCCTCCAGTGCTACTGCATGAGGAGACCACTGCGCGAACAGTGCCTCTGTGGCGGCGCCCAATTGCCCAAGCCGCTCAGTAAAGGGGAGTGTTGCACTTGTTCGAATGCAGGCTGAATAGAGCAAAATCTCTTTGCCAGCTCGTTTTTCAACCACCGCAACTCCCAGGCGTTCAAACCCGGGGTCAAACGCCAGTATGCGGGTATGATTATTCTGCATTGGTGTAGACTTCGTTGACGTCGTCTTGGTCCTCAAGTTGGTCCACCACTTCAGACAATTTTTCCAAATCTTCGTCAGATAAGTCTACGGTGGTTGTGGGGGCGAGCCCTTGTTCGCCTTTGGTAAATGCCCACAATGCGGCACCTTGCGCCGCTAACGCAGAATCGTTTTTGCTTAAAATATGTTTAACCTCTTGCACGGTGCGGTTGCGGTTGTCAGTATACGCTTCGATAATAATAGCCACCCCGCCTGGGCCGTACGCCTCGTAGGTAACAGGTTCAAGCTCTGCGGTGCTCGACGAGGCTTTATCTATTGCCCGATCTATGTTGTCTGCGGGCATGTTTTCTGCGCGGGCTTTCTCTATCGCAAGGCGCAGTCCCGGTGAGTTACGATCACCCTTGGCTTTTTTAGCCTCAACGGTAATGTAGCGCACCAATTTAGAGAAGATTTTACTCTTTTTGGCATCCGTTGCTGCTTTTTTGTGTTTAATTTTGCTCCACTTGCTGTGTCCAGACATAGAAATACTATACTTGGTCGAATAAAAAAGAAAAAGCTAGAGCAACCGCTCTGTTAAATCAGCTGGAGGCACTTTACCCACATGCTCATAGGCGGCTTTTGTGGCAACACGGCCGCGTGGGGTGCGCTCAATGAGGCCCAGCTGGAGGAGGAAGGGTTCATGGACTTCCGAGAGGGTGTTGGGCTCTTCAGCCAACGCAGCGGCAAGGGCGCCCACACCTGCGGGGCCGCCGTTAAAGCGCTCAATGAGCACCGTAAGGAGTTTGCGGTCGAGTGGGGTCAAACCAAGCGCGTCCACCTCAAGTAGCCCAAGGGATGCATCGACCGTCTCTTTAGAGAGTGGGGTACGCTTCAGCTGCGCATAGTCGCGTGCACGCTTCAGCAGATAGTTGGCGGTGCGCGGTGTCGAGCGGCTGCGTTTTGCAATTTCTCGCACACCACTCGCTTCAGCTTCGATGCCAAGGATCTTTGCCGATCGCTCCACAATGCGCGCAATATCGTCCTCGCTATAAAATTCAAGTCGGAATACGCCGCCAGAAAACCGTGACCGCAGCGGTGCAGACAAGTCAGCCACTCGCGTGGTCGCTGCAATGAGAGTAAATGGAGGGAGGGGGAGGTCGAGCGTGCGGGCAGAGGGGCCTTTGCCGATAATAATGTTCAACACCCCACTTTCCATTGCGGGGTAGAGCACTTCTTCAATATTGCGTGAAAGGCGGTGTATCTCATCAATAAATAGGATGTCACCGGGCCCCAAGTTAGTAAGTAGCGCTGCGAGGTCTCCCACACGCTCGATTGCTGGCCCCGAAGTTGCACGGAGACTCCCGCCGAGCTCTCGGGCAATAAGGTGGGCGAGTGTTGTCTTACCAAGCCCTGGTGGGCCATAAAAAAGGATATGTTCTGGTGGGGCAGCGCGCTCTTTGGCTGCAGAAATCAGAATATGGAGGTTGTTTTTAATGCTTTCTTGCCCGATATATTCATCCCACGATGACGGCCGCAGTGTTTGGTCGAGCGAGCTATGCGGTACAAATGCCGCATCTGGAGTTTCATCGTTTGGCAATGTGCTTGACATAAAATCAATAGTATGCTAGGCTTGTACTAGAACTTCCTTGCGGGGGAGTTTTTTTATATCGAGGTATCGAGCCTGCATATCTCTAAGCAATATAGCCTTCACGGGTTTTTGGAGCCTTCACAAGGACATTCTGGTCTACTTCCTTAACGGATATAGGCGAGGATTATCCTCAGAGTCGGTCTACCGCTTTTTGACTGGTTCAAAAAGAATATTGCTTAGAGGTACGCGTTCTCGATCAGGAAATCCTCTCTCATACTGTACTCTTTGTCTCCATCTGCGCAACGTTGACCAAGATTTTTTTTGTGGGCTCGACGCCTAGTGTGCTTTATTGTGTGGCGTGCAAGTCAACGACACGCTCAAGCTCTGCCAGCGATGTGCTGCCCCGGAGTATTTTTATAATACCGTCCTCTTGCATAGTAGGGATGCCTTGCGGCCGTGCAGCAATCGCCACTTCGCGCTCGCTTGGTTTGCTACGCAAAATTTCTTCTATCGCGTGATCCATAAAAATCGCTTCAAAGATGCCAATGCGGCCTTTGTATCCGCGGCCTTGGCAAGCAGCGCACCCGCCATCTTTTGCGTCGTACACCATATCTGTTTTTTCGGGGAGAAGTGTGCGGTCAACAATAGTGCTTAAGTAGCGGTCTATGAGCGTTTTTTCTTCCGGCGTTGGAGTGCGCGCGACTTTGCATTCTGCACAAAGTTTGCGCACCAGGCGCTGCGCCATCGCGACGTTAATAGCAGAGCTAAGCACTTTCTCGCTTACTCCCAGATCTATAAGTCTGGGGAAGGACCCTGCGGCGTCGTTGGTGTGCAATGTTGAAAACACCAAGTGCCCGGTAAGCGCGGCGTTGATAGCGGTTTCTGCTACCTCTGCATCACGGATTTCACCAACCATAATAATGTCGGGGTCTTGGCGCAACGCCGACCGGAGCCCTGCTGCAAACGTATATGTTTTTTTGTCTACCTGTGTTTGCACGATGCCCGGCAGGTGATACTCGATAGGGTCTTCAATGGTTATTATCTTGCTCCCCGGACTGTTGATTTTGCGCATGAATGCGTAGAGGGTTGTTGTTTTACCCGACCCTGTTGGGCCTGTAGTTAAAATCATGCCGTTTGGCTTGAGTACCTCCTTCTCTATCCTTTCTTTGAGTTTTGGCTCAAGCCCTAGCTCTTCAAGCGGAACAGCGATTGATTTTGGATTGAGGATACGCAGCACTAATGTTTCAGCGTAATTACCGGGAAGTATCGAGGTGCGCAGTTCAATCTCGTCTCCTTTTATTTTGATACTAAAACGGCCGTCCTGCGCCTCGTCAGTGACATTGAGCTTGAGCCCTGAGAGCAATTTGAGACGAGATAACACAAGTCGGTAGGTCTCGTGATCAAAAGAAAGCACATCAACCAAAACGCCATCCAATCGATATCGCAAGCGCACCTGCGCCTCTTCGGGCTCAAAGTGTACGTCTGAGGCGCCTGTTGAAAGGCCTCCAGCTAAAATAACCTCTAAAATTCGGGTGATTCGATAGGTGCGCTTCATTGAAATTGCCTCGCCGATTAAGCTGCCAATGTCGGCAAGACTCTGCACCTTTTCAAGCAGCGTCTCAAGTTCTTCGTTTGAAAGCTCAAATACACCAGCTTTGCTCTCTGTCGCATAGGAGAGATCTGCATAGCGCTCATATGCACGCTTGAGGCTCTCTTGCGATGTCATAAAGACTGTCACGGTAAAACCACGCTCCTCAAGCTTGGCTGCCAACATTTTCACTTTTGGATTTTCAGGTGCACGGACTGCTAGGCTGATTTTTTTCCCAACCTGTCCAAAAGCGACGGCTTCGGTATCGCGAGCCTCCGCTTCAGGGACAAGACGCAATGCGTCAGTGTTGATCGCGACCAGAGACAAATCGATATACTCGACGCCGTATTTATGCGACAACATCTGCGCAAGCTCCTCCTCCTCGCGCTTTTTGAGGAAATCGACTCGACGGAGCTGCTCGTCATCAGCAAAAGTAACCATTGCCTGTATTGTACAACGTCCTGGCTCACTTTGGTGTACACTGCTCGCATGGAAGTGGTGACTAAAAACACGCTGCCCGCCTTTGCAGAGCGCATCCTTGCTCGGCTAGGCTCGCTTGCTGAAAAACAATCAGCCACCGTGATTGCGCTGCGGGGCGACTTGGGTGCAGGTAAAACTACTTTTACTCAAGCATTTGCAAAAGCAGTGGGGGTGGAAGGTGCAGTGCAGAGCCCAACGTATGTGTTGATGAAGTCATACCCAATACTGTTTAAAGACTTCACTCGGCTTATACATATCGACGCGTACCGGCTTGAGAAACCAGAAGAGTTTCTGACGCTGAAACCAGATAGTTTTTTGAACGACCCACAAACGCTCGTGGTTGTAGAGTGGCCCGAGCGGCTCGAAGGTATGCTCCCCAAGCCAGACCTAACCATACAATTTTCTGCCAGCAATCCAGCGGACATGGCAAGTGCCGCCAACGAGGAAGAGCGGTATATTGAAATACGATGATAAGTTGGAATGAAATACGTACACGGGCTGTCGCTTTTGCAAAAGAGTGGGAGGGTGAGACGCGAGAAATGGCAGAATACCAGTCGTTTTGGGACGGGTTTTTTGAGGTGTTTGGGACAAAACGCCGCAGCGTCGCCCGGTATCAAGAAAAGGTGCAGCTTGCCATACGCGAGCGCGACCGCGGCTTCATTGACCTGTTTTGGCCGGGGACGCTTATTGTCGAACACAAAAGCGGCGGCAAAAATCTTGACAGTGCCTACTCGCAAGCAGGGTCATACTTCGACGCACTCCCCGAGGATGAGCGGCCACGCTACATCATCGTCACCGACTATGCGCGCATTCGCTTTTATGACCTAGAGGGCAAGGAGGGGATAGAGACGCACGAATTCCCCCTCGAAGATTTTTCCAAACACATACACCTATTCTCGTTTATTGCCGGCCGCCCGGCGCACTCGTACAAAGAAGAAAGCCCGGTCAACCGCAAGGCAGTGCGAGCGGTGGTGCGGCTGTACCGCGCGCTCGACTCGGGGCACTACCCAAAAGAGCACCTCGACCGGCTGCTCATCAGGTTAGTTTTTTGCTTTTTTGCAGACGATACGGGTATTTTTGATAAAGACACCTTTTCTTGGTATCTCAAGGCCGTCACCAAACCAGACGGGAGCGACTTTGGCATGCACCTGACCGAGATATTCCAGCTGCTCAACACCGACTTTCCGCAAAGGCAGACAAACATCAACAGTGACCTCGCGTCCTTGCCCTACGTCAACGGCGGGCTGTTTGCCGAGGTGCTGCCATCGTCGTTTTTTAACACCGAGATGCGCGAGGCGGTGTTGCATGCCGCCGAGTTTGACTGGAGCGCCGTGTCACCTGCCATTTTTGGCTCGATGTTCCAATTTGTGATGGATGCAGGGGCAGGCGACACACGCCACGACTTTGGTGCGCACTACACATCCGAGCGCAACATCCTTAAAGTTTTAAACGGCCTCTTTTTGGAAGGGCTGTATGCTGAGCTAGAGGCGGCCGGGCACAATGCCGCCAAGTTGCATGAGCTGTGGGGCAAGGTGGGCAACGTCTCGCTGCTTGACCCGGCGTGCGGCTGCGGGAATTTTTTGGTGGTGGCCTACCGCGAGTTGCGGCAGTTTGAGCTCGAGATTTTAAAGCGGCTGTACAAAAAAGAAGTCGAGGCAGGGCAGGCGTCACTGCCGTTCGACGTATCCACACTTTCAAAAATATCGGTCGAGCGGATGTATGGCATAGAGCTACTGTCCTTCCCTGCAGAAATCGCGCAGCTGTCGCTGTGGCTGGTAGACCACTTGGCAAACGTCGAGCTGGGCGACTACTTTGGCAAGCCGTTTAGTAAACTCCCGCTGCGCGAGCAACCGCACATCAAAGAGGGTAACGCACTGACGCTCGACTGGGAAAGCGTGGTGCCAAAAAACAAACTCACCTACATCATAGGCAACCCGCCGTTTATAGGCTCTAAAGTAATGTCCGACGAGCAGCGTGCAGAAATTGCGGCGCTCTTTGGCAAAGGCGGCGGTGTACTGGACTATGTGTCGGGGTGGTATGCAAAGGCCGCGCAGTACATACAAGGCACGTCTATTGGTGTGGCGTTTGTATCGACTAACTCGATAACCCAAGGCGAGCAGGTAGGGATTTTATGGAAGGAGTTGGTAGAGAAATACAACGTCTCTATTTCCTTTGCGCACCGCACATTTAAGTGGAGCAACGAGGCCCCGGGCAAGGCGGCTGTATTTTGCGTGATAATCGGCTTTAGTGTGGGCGAAGTGGTACAACCAAAATTGTACGAGTACGAAGACATCCGCGGCGAGCCTCGCGAGGTCAAAGCAAAGCATATAAACCCATACTTGGTGGATGCACCAGACGTGTTCATTCAAAGCCGCACCAAGCCGCTGTGCAACGTGCCAGAGATAGGGATAGGCAACAAGCCAATTGATGGTGGCATGTATTTGTTTACGCCGGAAGAAAGGGAGATGTTTGTGCAAAAAGAGCCGGGTGCGGCAAAGTTCTTCCGCCGTTGGATTGGGGCAGATGAGTTTTTGAACGGGTATGAACGGTGGTGCTTGTGGTTGGGCGAAGCTGCACCGCAAGACTTGCGGGATATGCCAGAGGTTATGCGCCGCATAGACACGGTGCGGCAATTCCGGCTGTTGAGCAAAAGTGCGCCGACGCAAAAGCTGGCAGACAAGCCAACGCGCTTTCATGTCGAAAATATGCCCAAGGGAAATTATTTAGTTATTCCAGAAGTTTCATCTGAACGTCGCTTCTATATCCCTATTGGTTTTGAAGCGCCAACAACACTAGCGAGTAACCTTCTTAAAATCGTGCCAAACGCCACCCTGTACCACTTTGGCGTCTTGCAGTCGGTTATTCATATGGCATGGATGCGCGCTGTGGCTGGTCGCCTTGAGAGTCGTTATCGGTATTCAAAAGACATCGTCTACAATAACTTCCCGTGGCCGGAGGATATGAGTGCAGAGAAAAAAACTGGGGTAGATGCTGCAGCACAGGCGGTGCTCGACGCGCGGGCACAATTTCCCGGCGCAACGCTGGCCGACTTGTACGACCCAAACACCATGCCTAAAGTCTTGCTCGACGCGCACCACGCGCTCGACCGCGCCGTCGACGCTGCCTATGGTAGACGCACCTTCAAATCCGAGCCCGAGCGCCTAGAGTTTTTGTTTGGACTAGATCAAAAATTAATAGCTGCCGAGAAGAGCACAGTGTTCAAGAAAACGAAAAGAGCTCCCGCAAAGCTGAGAGCTCCAAAAGAGGTGTCGGATCCAATCACTTAACTATTCTTCATTTACCTACTAACTTCGTTTTGCACGATTACCGAGCGCTTGCCCGCCGAGTTTTTTTGCATCTTTACCGCTACGTCCGTCTCGTAGTACTTTTGAAGCGACCTTCGCGACGCTTTTACTTGTACGAATCCCATTTACTTTTCTTCCCATGTATTTTGTGCCGGTTGTGTTTTTAAGTAGTCGACCTCCCAATTTTGGGCAACTTTGGATAGTATAAGAATGTAATAGGTTGAAGTCAATTTTTACAAAAAAGTATCAATTGTGGACAACTGTGTTGATTGAGGCTAAGATAGAGGTACGATTACTCTAATGGGCGTCAGTAGACTAAAAAATGCCTAAAAATATAGACATAAAAGCTCTACGTACTGAGTATGGTATGTCCCAAGAGTATTTGGCAGGGAGGCTTGGGGTGTCTCGCCCAACACTTATAAAAGTCGAAAAAGGGGAGCGATTACTCTCAAAACCAGAAGAAGACCGTGTACGCGAACTTTTTGGTTTAGTAGAGACACACCATGTGCGCGTTCCGCAAGACGCTATGCGTATTGCTGTACCACAAAAGAAGCTCGAAAAATTTAAAGAAGTGCTTTTGTATGTGCTTGGAAAAACTGCAGGCAAGCCGAATGTTGGCATGACGGCGCTTTATAAGTTGCTGTACTTTATTGACTTCGATTATTATGAAAAATACGAGCAGCAATTGATGGGTCTTACTTATTTTCGCAATCACTACGGGCCTGCGCCGCGGGAGTTTATGAAGGTTGTTGAGGAAATGAAAAAAGACGGGACACTTGAAGAAGTAAAAAGTTCGTATTTTGCGTATGAGCAGAGGAAATTTCTTCCACATAAAAATGCAGACTTATCGAAATTGAGCGCACAAGAAATAGCCATGGTTGATAACGTGTTGGCGCGCTATGGAGACTTGACCGCAACGCAGTTAATGGAGCTTTCGCACGAAGACACTCCTTGGTTTGCGGCTGAAGAGGGGAAAGATATATTATACGAGCACGTTTTTTACCGGCCAGAGAAACTGTCTGTGCGCCAATATGAAGAACTTTAAATGGACGCCAGAGTTTGAGAAGGAGTATCGACGACTAAAAAAGAAATTTAGATCTCTTGATGACGACCTGGCAGCTTTTGAAAAAGTTCTCTCTGTGTATCCCACGGGTGTTGGTGTAAAATTCACCATATTGCACCATGCTGATTCGGTGAAAATTGTAAAAGGTCGACTTGCATGCCGGGCACTCAGAGATTCGTCTCTTCGAATTATTTACGCATGGCAAGAAGATGCTATAACTTTTGTGTATATAGAGATATATCACAAAGCAGACAAAGAAAATGAAGATCGCGAGCGAATCAAGTCATGGCTGAAGGAGTTGGAATAAGATAAAGTACGGGTATGGTGAACGATAAAAAACGCCTCGTCATTCTCGATACGCACGCGATTTTACATCGCGCCTATCATGCGTTGCCAGATTTTTCTTCAAGCAAGGGTGAGCCAACAGGCGGGCTCTATGGGCTTATCTCAATGCTCATTAAAATTATTACTGAGCTTAAGCCCGACTACATCGTCGCGGCCTTTGACTTGCCCGAGCCAACGCATCGGCATTTAGCGTTTGAGTCATATAAATCACAGCGTGTTGCTGCAGACGATGCGCTGGTGGCGCAAATCATCCGCTCAAAAGATGTGCTCGAAGCGTTGGGTATTGTGCGCTATGAATGCCCAGGATTTGAGGCGGACGATGTTATCGGCACTATAGTAGAAGAGTTGCACACAAAAGAAAAAAAGGCGGGTCGCGCAAAAGACGCTGGTATCGACATCATCATTGCCTCAGGCGATATGGACACCCTGCAGTTGGTAGATGATGACCGTGTGCGCGTGTACACGCTGCGCAAAGGTTTGTCCGATACTGTTTTGTATGACGAAAAAACAGTGGTGGCACGATACGGGTTTGGGCCCGAGCGCATCGCCGACTTTAAAGGTCTGCGTGGCGACCCGTCCGACAATATCCCCGGGGTAAAAGGGGTGGGGGAAAAGACGGCGACGGCGCTTATTGCTGCGTTTGGTTCGGTTGAGCATTTGTATGAAGTAATCCGCTCTGCTCCAGAGAAGTTGGCCGAAGTTGGAGTAAAAGGTTTGATGTTGCAAAAATTACAAGAGCAGCAAGAGCAGGCGGAGTTTTCAAAAGAGTTGGCAATTATCCGCCGTGATGCGCCGATACGATTTGTGCTGCCGCCGCCGTGGCGCGAGCATGTCTCATTTCAAAAAACACTTGCGATGCTTGAAGAATTTGAATTCCGTTCGCTTATTCCACGCATAAGAAAACTCATAGAGCCAGGATTGTTTGAAGATACAACAGAAATTGCCGCAGATGCACCGCAAGTTTTGCCCGAGGTGCCCAAAGAGACGTTTGATGCAGCCGCGCTTGCGGTATGGGTGCTTGATTCAAATCTCACACAGCCGACACTCGACGACATATATCGTGTAGGGCGCAGTACCGACTTTGAGACTGCACAAAAAAACATTGCAGCGCAAATTACAGAAAATAATCTAACCTTTATATTTGAAAAGATAGAGCAGCCACTAACGCCGATTTTACGTGCTATGGAGCAGGTGGGTATCGCTGTCGACCGCGCATTTTTAAAAGACTTGTCTGTAACATACACAGCAGAGCTCGCGGTGCTGGCGCAGCGTATTTACGCAGCTGCAGGGCAGGAATTTAATATCAACTCGCCAAAACAGCTTGGAGGTGTACTTTTTGACACGCTTGGACTTGCAGTAAAAAATCAAAAAAAGACGGCAACGGGGCAGCGCACAACGCGTGAGTCTGAGTTGGAAAAGATGCGCGACATGCACCCAATCATCGCCGACATCCTTTCATATCGAGAACTGCAAAAACTCCTCTCAACATACATCGACACTATTCCAACACTGCTTGACCAGGGCGATAGGCTCCACACCTCATATGTGCAAACAGGGACAACCACAGGGCGTCTTTCATCGCAAAATCCAAATTTGCAAAATATCCCCATCAAAACTGAATTAGGGCGGGCGATACGGCACGCGTTTGTCGCAACCCCCGGCATGGAGCTGGTGTCGTTCGACTATTCCCAGATTGAATTGCGAATCGCTGCTTTTTTGTCTGAGGACGAGGCGTTGGTTGATATTTTTCGCCAAGGGCGAGATGTACATCGTGAAGTTGCAATGCGCGTGTTTGGCGTCGCATCGGACGAGGTAACCTACGAGCAGCGCCGCCGCGCAAAGGTGATTAACTTCGGCATTTTGTACGGTATGGGAGTTAATGCGCTTCGTGATGCGTTGGGCACCACGCGCGGGGAGGCACAAGAATTTTATGATCAGTATTTTGCCGCATTCCCAAAACTGGCACAGTATCTTGAAGATACAAAAGCGGACGCTGCACGGCTTGGCTACACCACCACGTACTTTGGCCGACGGCGGTATGTGCCTGGCATCACGTCGCCGATACCCTATGTCCGTGCTTCTGCAGAGCGTATGGCAATTAATGCGCCAGTGCAGGGGACTGCTGCTGATATGCTCAAACTGGCTATGGTCGAGCTCGCTCGCGTCATTAAAGACGAACATTTGGAAGATGAGGTGCGCCTGCTCCTCCAAGTGCACGATGAATTGGTGCTCGAAATTAAAAAAGACGCCATTGGTGCTGCCGTACAAAAAATAAAAGATAGTATGGAACAAGTGTTGACCCAAAAAGAAGCAAAGGGAATCCCTTTTGTGGTAGAGGGAAAGCATGGCACAACGTGGGGAGATATGACGCCGTTATGATTACCGTTATTGTTGGGACGCACAAAACACGCATTAAAATACCCGGCGTTCGTGAGACGCTCTCGTGGGAAGACCTTGCGATAACTGAAATAGCGACACTCGCCTCTACGCCGTCGTTTTTGGGCGATACACGAGTACTGGTGCTCGAGGGGGCGCTCTCTGGTGAGCGGGCAGATGAATTTTTTTCCATACTCGACGGATTGTTGGCCTCGCCCCACCTGTTTATTTTTGAAGAAGAAAAATTGCTTAAAAAACCAGCCACATTGCTGGCTGAAAAAAAGATAGAGGTACATGTCGCGCCGGTTGAAAAAAAAGAAGCAACAGAGGCATTCAACGTGTTTTCTATCGCCAACGCGTTCGCGATCCGCGACCGCAAAAAAATGTGGTTGCTCTTGAATCAGGCGCTGCATAGTAATGCAGCCCCCGAAGCTATTGCGGGCATGCTGCATTGGAAGGTGCGGGATTTGTTGCTGAAGGGGAGTACAGCATATACCAAATCTGAATTAAAAACGCTTTCTTTGCGGCTTGTGGTGCTGTATCACGAATCACATCGAGGTGGAGGAGCATTGGCGTTGCTGCTTGAGCGGTTTATTCTTCAGGTATAATGTTTGGGTGAGTAAGGGATTTTTTCTCGGAGTAATATTTGTGTGTTTTGTCGTCGTCGGCCTTTTGTTTGCAGACAGCGCAGGCGTGCTGCCGCAATCTTTTTATTCTGTGGTGTATAAAATTGAAGATGCATTTTTTGCGCGGGCAAAATCAGAACTGCCGTATCTTGAAAAATTTGAAGGGCATTGGAATGTTACATTTACCCCAAAAGAAAAAGAAACCGATGTGTCCGCATGTGCTCCAATGGAGGGCCCAGTAGTCGTGCACAACGGTGCGATGGTGGGCACTATAGGGACGCTCGACCGCTCGATGTTGCTTAAGGCTACTGTTGTATATCGAGGAGATGTGGTGGGTACGCTCAGTGGGCGTGCTGCACAAAATGGCACAGTGCAGGGCACGCTTGGCGAAGGCAGAGGGAGCGGCTCGTGGGAAGATAGTCTTGGCTGCAAAGGAGACATTGGATTTACAAAATTAGATCCGGTTGTTGACCCAGTACAAGGGCACGTGGTGTCTGCTGAAGGGGACGTAAAGCTGGTGCGGAGCGCAAAAGAAGAGTGGCTCTATCCAGAGCAGCTGTTGTATGAAAATGATGTTATTACAGTGGGGGAGGGCTCCTCTGCGCGGATTATTATCGGCCTGGAAGTGCAGGATATAGTACTTTCAAGTGGCGAGCTGTATACCGTGCCAAAAGTGAGGACCTATTAGGGCTCACTACAAAATATAAACTGTTTCTGGTATAGTGCGGTTTATCCGCCCATAGCTCAGTTGGTAGAGCGGCTCCCTTTTAAGGAGATGGTCCCAGGTTCGAGCCCTGGTGGGCGGACAAAAGACAGAAACACCTGCCCTGCGGCAGGTTTTCTGCTTTTGTCCGAGGCGCAGCTTTGTTTTGCACTTGCAAAACAGCGAGCCGGGGTCGCGAGCGAGTTTGCTGACGAGCAAACTCGACTTGTGACGACAAAACCTGAGCGTCGGCGAAGGTGAGAGTTGTGATGACAAAAGACTAATGTTTGTGGGTAAGCGCAAACAACGCAATCCCGGTTGCAACAGAGACGTTAAGGCTTTCTTTTTTACCGCGCATAGGAATTTCTAAAATCACATCAGCTTGTGCAAGCAGTGCGGGGGACACTCCATCAACCTCGTTGCCTACCAACAGTGCCAAAGATTGGGTTGTGGTAGGTTTAAAATCAAACAAGTCTACAGAGTTTGGCGCTTGCTCGAGCACTGCAATACAGTACCCATCTTTTTTTAACTGTGCGAGCAGAGGTTCCACTGTTTCGATGTACTCCCACGGAACCGTTTTTTCGGCACCAAGCGATACCTTGGCAAAATCTTTGCGCTGTTGGTTAAAACGGTCGAGTGGAGTTGGTGTATATCCCGACAATATAATTCGCTCTACGCCAGCGGCGTCTGCGGTACGGAATATCGAACCCACGTTATGGACGCTCCGGATGTTATGAAGGATAAGAATCACCCCACTGTTGTACTACAAAGGCAAGTCAAACGCGAGTGCGCCAGCGCCTGTCAGCAAGAGCGAGCCGAGTACGACAAAAGTGAGGATGACGCTGCTTTTTGAAAGTGGGGCAAAAGCGGCGTGTCGCGCAAATGTTGCCGTGCCAAGCAGTGCCATGCCTGCTAGTGCAGCAAGCTGCGTGTACGCGCCAACGAGCAACAAAAGCCCAACGGTGCTGTATGCAAGCGCTGCAAGCAATGCAGACCACTGTCCGCCGACAAAAGAAGCATGGTTCGTAGCTGCACGGTGCGTGAATGCGTGGTAGCTCAGATATGCAAACACCATTGCAATTGCAATGCGCAGTATCAATGGTGCAAAAAAAGAATAAACAAGCAATGAGGGGAAGGTGTTAAACATAGTTATTGTTGTTCCTGTGGGGTTGGTGTGTTAATTTCGGGGCCAAATGTTTCGCCTGATCCGACGGGGGGCAATGGTGCGACAAAAATTCCTTCGCCAGTGTCAAGTGTTGGGCCGCCACGTATCCACCATAGTGCCCCAAGCACCGCGAGTAAGCCGACCAAAAAGATAACTGTTTCTGGTATGCCGCCGCCCTCATCTTTATGATCATCTGCCATAGAGATATCTTACCTTGCGCGTTACTTCTTGGCGAAGCCCTTGTTGCTTGATAATAGTTTTGCCAGCTCTTCTTGTGCGACGCGTCGGTCACTCCACTCTTTTTTTGCCCCTTTGGGGCCCATGATGTAGGGGTCAGTGCCTTTGCCGGTAATAAGCACCACATCTCCTTCGCGCGCCTCTCGCAGTGCTTCGCTTATGGCAACGCGGCGGTCAAGAATAAAGAATGGTTTGTGCCTCACAATACCCTCTGCAATAGCGTCCACAATGTCTTTAGGATCTTCGTCGTAGGGATCTTCGTTGGTTAAGATAATCACGTCGCAAAGTTGGTCGGCGATGCTGCCCATCTCGGGGCGCTTCCACTGGTCGCGCCCGCCACCAGTTGAACCCATAACACAAATGAGCCGGCGATTTTTGGTCGGATCTTTGTATGCCTCAAACAAAGCGCGGAGCGAGTCTGGGGTATGTGCGTAGTCAACCACTACCGCAAAGGTTTGTCCGCACTCGACCCGCTCTGCTCTGCCAGCGATAGGGCGGATGTACTCAATGGCATGTTTGAGTGTTTTGTGCGGTATACCCATGGCCTCACCCAGCACCAATGCTGCGAGAATATTTTTTAAGTTGAAAATACCCGGGAGCGGAGCGGTAAAAAGCTCGCGTTTGTATACAAAGCGCACACTGCGGTCATCTGCTTTGTAGGGCTCCGCGTCTTTCAGTGAAAAGGGGAGGGGCTTCTCCATCAGTGTTTCTAAAAACACTTTGCCATACGGATCATCGATGTTTGCAACCAAATAGCGCGGGCGCTTGGGAGACTCTGCAAGCTGTTTTGCTAACAAAAGTTTTGCCGCGGCATAGGCTTCAAAACTGCCGTGAGACTCAATATGCTCGGGTTGCAGGTTAGTAAAAATAAGGGCATCAAGCTCGATGCCTTTGTGGCGGAATTGCCGCGCACCTTCAGACGTCATTTCAATGACTGCATGGGTACAGCCTGCGTCAACGGCTCGTCGCAAAAAACGCTGCAGGTATGCACGGCCGGGCATCGTCATTTTAAATAAGTTTGGCTCACTGTCTGTGCCGATAGAGAAATGTATTGTTGAAGCGAGTGCTGTTTTGTAGCCCGCTTCGCTGAGCAGGGTAAATACCAACTCTGCGGTGGTGGACTTGCCTTTGGTGCCCGTCACTGCCACGACAAAAAGTTTTTTTGAGGGAAAGCGGTAGAGCAATGCCCCCGCATATGCAAAGCCAAGATGGTAGAGGTCGAGTATGTATGTGGGAATAAATTTTTTCATGCCAGTGTTTGCGCGGGGGAGCCTAGGTGTTTCAGTGCTGCAGCAACACGCTGCCCTGTGCCAACAGTCTCTGGCCCGATACACTTGAGCGCTTCGCGCGCTTCTTCTGCGCGGTAGCCCAGCGCCATGAGTGCTTCCATTGTCTCATTGTCTTCAGATAGCATGCCGCCCAAGGCTGCATCGCTCCCGATTTCCGTGGTTATTTTGTCGCGCAACTCGACCACCATTCGCTCTGCATTTTTTTTGCCGATACCAAATACTTTGGTGAGCGTGGTAGCATCCCCTTTGGCGACCGCGCGCTTGAGCGACAGCGTATCAGAGGTGCCCATAATCCCCAAGGCCGTCTTGGGTCCGATGCCAGAGACACTCATCAACTGCTTAAAGAATGCCAACTCTGCTTCGGTTTGGAAGCCATAGAGGTCTATAGCGTCTTCGCGTACTGCGGTGTGTATATACAAAGATAGCGGTGTGCCCGGGGCGGCAGTGCTAAATAAGGCTGGTGTGCGCACAACATACCCAACACCAGCGACGTCTATGAGCACCAAGCCGTCCACTGTTGTGCCGCCAAACTGCCCCGTTAGTCTGCCAATCATTCTCTCTATCATACAAGACAAATGCCCAGGCGCAGATATTGCCTTTTTTTGAAATATTGCGTAGTATGCGGCTACATATGGCAATCACCAAAGGAGCAAAAAAGGCACACCGCCAGTCTTTGCGCAAAAAAGCGATGAATGACAAGCGTAAAGTCGCCATCCGCAATGCGGTTAAGGGTGCGCGTTTGGCGCCAAAAGGCGACAAGGCGGCACTTGCGGCAGCCTACAAAGCAATCGACAAAGCCTTGAAGTCGAAGCTGATTAAAAAGAACACCGCTGCCCGCCGCAAAGCAAAGGTGGCAAAACTCCTCAAGCCTACAAAATAAGCTACACAAAACCCCCGCGAAGTGCGGGGGTTTTGATTTTTGTGCTCTCGGCAGGAATCGAACCTGCATCGCCTCCTTCGGAGGGAGGCATTCTATCCATTAAACTACGAGAGCAATTTGGACTCATTGAGGATACGTAAAAAAGGGGATAAGGGCAATCTGCTATACAAAATGGATACTCGGGTGCCCCAGGACACTGGAGATGAAAAAGACGACGGGGAGTAAGAGTGGGAGTGCGATAAGAAATGTCGCAGGGATGGCAAAAATGTAGTGATAAAAACGCACAGGCTTGAGGTTTGGGCGTGCGGGCAGGCAGTAGGCGGGCAGGTAGATCATCAGTCCATACACAAAAATCCACTGTGCAAATCCAAACAATTGCATGGGGCCACCAAATGACACTTCGGCAAAAATGCCGGTGATGCCAAACAAAACAAAAACAGCAAATGGCTTGAAATTATATCTGGACAGAAGTATGGCCCATGCAATGAAGAGAGGAATAAATACGATAACACTGTGGAAGAGTACAGTGTCGAAGTAACTTGTTGATGCAGTGATGTACGCTTCACCCAATTTTGCGCCAAACAGCGGTGCCATGTTGGTGAGCGAGACGGTTATAGCCTCTTCTGCTAATGCAAGCGCTGTAGCAAAAAGCACAAAGGTTACTTGCCAGGGGAGGGGGATTTTTTGCACCCAGGTGCGCAGACTGTTGCGATTTTTGTACATGAGCGTGCCGCACAAAAGTATCCAAACAATAGCTAGGCCCCAGCTCATTTTCATAATCGCAAGGCTGCGCGCGTCGCCCAAGCTCGCGATAGTTAAAAACGTGTTCCACAGCAAAAGCCATAACCCCAAAAAACCCAAAAACGTTTTGGCGAGAGTTTTTTTCATACTAGCTAGTATAAACGTAAAAAATGCGCCATATGCGCATTTTTTACT
>CAYGHD010000002.1:0-68756 GCA_964349675.1 uncultured Candidatus Saccharibacteria bacterium | reverse complement strand
GTACAGACTAGCGCTTTTTCTTCCACTCCTGATTTTGGCGGACCAAAAGCTCAGAGGCACGCTCCGGCTCGGCCATAATGGCTTCCACCGCGCGCTCCATACGGATGCTCTGTGAGCCTTTAAGCAGCACGCAGTCACCCGGGTTGAGCAACAGCTCTATCTCCTCTCCTGCCTTTTCAGCATCTTCATATTGCAAAATCCCCGCATCGGGGAAACCGTTATTCAAAGCGGCTTCAGCGATGCCGCGCGCGCGGAACCCGACTGTCGCCAAAAGGTCAACTTTACCAACTACATAGGCGCCTACTTTGCGATGCTCTTCAACCGAGTAGCGCCCAAGCTCCAACATGTCGCCGAGTACGGCAATTTTTTTCCCTGAAACAGACAGTGCCTGCAGCGTGTCGAGCGCTGCAGTTACTGCCGCAGGCGATGCATTGTATGTGTCGTCAATAATGAGCGTGTTTTTTATCCCCGGCAGCAAACGCATGCGCCCCAGAGGCAACTCTTGTGACTCAAGCACGCGCAACATATGCTCGAGCGTTTGCCCAAGCACGCTCCCAACAGCAACAGCCGCAAGCGATGCCAGCAGTAAAGGCTCGCCCACAGCGCCGACAATAGACAGCGGCGCCGACACGGGGATGCTCTGAAGTGGACTTCCTATAGCAATCTCTGCTGTTATCCCAATTGGCGTTTTTTCTGTTCCCGCTTCTTTATATATATATGAAAGGGCGCTACCCTGGACATCTCCTGTCTGCAACCCAAAAAAATACACCGGATTGCCTTTTGTTTGTGCCAAAGCTGCAAGCTCGCGAGTTTGCGCATCATCTCCATACAACACCAGCGAACCATCTTTTTTAAGCGCAGCAATCAACGATGCTTTTTCAGCCACTACCTCTGCTGGAGAATCAAAAAATTCTACATGCACTGGCACCTCTGGTAGGCGTGTAATCACTGCCACATCAACGGGCAGCCAACTCGCCAAAGAGCTGATATCCCCGGGTCTATCAGCACCCACTTCAAGCACAAGCCATTCGGGATAACGGGTTGGGAGCGCTAAGAGCAGCAGACCATCGATGATATTTTGCAGCCATCGCAGGGGATTGTTCCACGCATTGGGGCAACCCAAGATAGTAAGTGGCACGCCGATTTCGCTGTTAAAGCTTTTGTCGCTTTTGCGTACGTGGAAATTCCCTGCAAGGACTGAAAAGATTGCATCTTTTGTCCCTGTTTTTCCCACGCTCCCGGTCACCGCCACGATACGCGGCCGATACTTACGCACCACCAGCCGCGCCTCCCACAAAAGCACCGACACGAGCAGTTGTTTTAAAAAAATACGCATACGGAAAAATGATTATCGGTCGGGTTGTACATCATAGTAACGAATAAGGAATTGAGTAAGCGCATGCCACGGGGGTGCCAGCGTGGTTGAGGCATAGGGCGCACCCACCGGCTCTACCGCAAACAAAAACACAATGAAGCGTGCGTTATAGGACGGGAAGTAGCCAAAGAAACTGTGCAGGAACCTGTCACTATAGTAGCCTCCGCCGCGCGGGTCTGCAATCTGCGCCGTCCCCGTTTTTGCTGCCACACTATAATGCTCGAGTTTGTATTTGCCATTTACCAGCGCAGTGTCTACTACCTTGGTCAGCATACGGCTCACCACGGTTGCTGTTTGGGGTTTTAGCACCTGTTTTTTTTCACCCCAGGACAAAACTTCTGTGGCACCCGTTGTATAGCGGATACTGCGCACCAAGTGCGGCGTAACGGTGTACCCGCCGTTTGCCAGCGTCGCGAGCGCACGGATTGTTATGATTGGAGTCAAAGCAACTCCTTGGCCATACGATATAGTGTCATATTCAACCTGACGGGCGCTTTGTAAGTTTTTGACCATACCCGGAATTTCGCCAGGCAAGTCGATACCTGTTTTTGACCCAAAGTGATATTTATCTAAAAAGTAACTGCGCATCGTGCTTGAGCCCATGCGGGTGGCCACAAAAGACACACCAAGGTTGAGCGACTGACTCAACACCTCTTGCATGGGCACCACACCCCGCGCTTTAAGGTCGAAATTGCAGATAGTTTTTTTATCTAATGTGATGCAGCCGGTGTCATTGTAGGTCGTCTCTTCTTTTACTGCCCCCGCGTCGATACCTGCCGCCATCGTCAACGGCTTAATGATAGAACCCATTTCATATACATTTTCTACCAATGGATTTGCATAAATTAAAGGGTCGGTCTGGTCTTTAAACGCATTGAGGTCAAACGTAGGCGACACTGCCATAGCGATAATCTCTCCGGTGTTCGGGTCCATAATGATGCCGCCAGAGAGCTTTGGGTTCCATGCCTCGTCATAGAGCGCGAGCTGCCGCTCAAGCTCTGCCTGCACTGAAGGCTCTATTGTGGTTACAATATCTCCCTGCTGAGGCTCGCCCGAGAGCATGTTTTGCACCTCTCCAAACAATTCTACAAATAAATTTTTATAGGCATCCGGAGCAGTGCGAGCCAAATTTTTTTCATACTGCCGCTCCAAACCGTAGCGACCCTCTTGCGTATCTCCCCCTTTAAAAGCCACAAACCCGAGCGTCTGCGCAGCCAACGACCCACCGGGATACAGGCGCCATCTGTCTTGTTCGATAATAAGCCCCTCCATTTTTTGCGGCATCAGCGTTTCAGACAAATCGTCAGTGACTCGTTTTACTATTGACTGATATTTGCTTTTCTCTTTTGTTGCTTTTGCAATCACCTCTTCTTCAGTGAGTGTTGTGTAGGGCTTCACTGCTACATAGAGCGCTTTTGGGTCGGTAACTTTTGTTGGATTAACGGCAATGCCCCAGCCGGTTTTCAAAGTTGCTGCAGTAATCTGCGCGTTGTTTTTGTCAGTAAAATAAATATTTCCCCTATCAACCAAAGGACTTTGCGGCGGCAAAAATTGCGCGTCAGCGCGCGCCATGTAGGTATCTCCGCGAACAATCTGCAATATGTATAATCTGCCAACAATAACGAGCGCTGCAAAAATAAAGCAGAGCGTCAAAATGCGCACACGACTCAAAAAGCGCCTATTCATGAACTATCGAGATCGGAGCGAAAGCGTATCTCTGTTTTGCTGGGCCAGTGCCCCCGCTGAACCGCCGGCAAATACGGTAGTAACGGCAACCGGAGCCGCAAATCCGAGCTCTTGCGCGCGCTCAGGAGTAAAATTTTTGGTCTGTGCCAAATACTCCGCCTCGAGGTCACCAAGCATTGCCATGTGTGCTGTTATCTGTTTTTCAAGCGAGGTGCGGGTTGTGGTGTGCACCACCGCCAGAAGCAAAAAGATGCCGTACAAAAACACCGACAAGGCGCATGCTCCGGCAAGCACCGCGGCAACGCGGGGTGTATATACGTCATAGGCGGCAACTGCGGTTATTGTTTTTTGCATATTTTTTCAATGACACGCAGTTTTGCACTGCGCGCACGTGGGTTACGGATAATTTCTGCACGACTCGGCACAAGCGGTTTTTTAGTAATAATCTTCCCCTCTCCTTTGGCCAACTCCACAAACAAACGCTTCACCGCACGATCCTCGATGCTGTGGAAGGTAATGACCGCGACCCTTCCGCCGCAGGAAAGATGCTTCCATACGCCAGCAACCCCCCGCCCTATCACCCCAAGCTCATCATTCACTGCCATGCGCAGCGCTTGGAAGCTCCGCGTGGCAAAATGTATGCGATTGCTTGGCCGGCGATACGCTGCAGGAACTGCGTCTCGAATAATTTCCACAAACTCCAGCGTGGTGTGTATCGGCTCTATTGCCCGGCGTTCCACCACTGCGTGTGCGATACGGCGCGCATAGCGCTCTTCGCCGTAACCATAGAGCATATTTGCAAGCGTTTCTTCATCCCACTCATTTAAAATTTCGCTCGCGGTAAACCCAGAAGCAGGGGTTGCGCCATAACTCATAGACAACGGCTCGTCGACCAAAAAAGACATACCCTTGCCAGAGAGCTGTCCAGAATTCCAGCCCAAATCAAAAAGTGCTTTGTCTACCGCACTCACACCAAGACGCTTCAGTGTCTGCTCGGTATCCGCAAAATTTGCTTCCACAACGACAGCGCGGTTTTTAAACGGTGCAAGTTTTTTTTGCGCTGCAACAACCGCCACAGGGTCTGCGTCGACCGCGATAACACGCACGTGCGGCGCTTTTTTAAGAAACAGATAGCTATGCCCGCCCTGCCCTGCCGTTGCATCAAACAACAGCTCCGCTCCCGTGGGGTGCAGTAATTCGACCACCTCGTCCCCAAACACGCTCGCATGCGGCGCATAGTCAGCGCTTGCTATTTTTTTTAAAGATGGACGTTGTAGCGTTTGCGTTTTCATAAGCGTTTACAAAATACCCAAGTCTCCCAATTTTTCTGCCATTTGGTCAGCGCTTTTTTCAATACGGCGCTTATATTCCTCCCAAGTCTTTTCGTTCCATATTTCGATACGGTCAGACACTCCTGCCAACACCACACGCGACTTCAGATCCGCAAAGTCTTTAAGAAAATCCGGCACCAAAATGCGACCCGCGCCATCAACGTCACTCTCGACCGCACCCGCCAAAAGAAATCGGCTCATCCCGCGCGTATCGGCCTGGCCAAATGGCAAACTGGTCAATTTTTCTGCAATGCTGTTCCATGTTTTTTCTGGAAACATAAAAAGACAAGCATCGAGCCCCCGAGTGATGACCACCTTCTTCCCCACCTCTTTGCGAAACTTTGCAGGCAAAGAAAGTCTTTTTTTACTATCAAGTGTGTGTAGATATTCGCCAATCAGCATAAGGGTTTTTCAGAGGACATCCCACTTTGTCCCACTACATACTAGTATATGACACTTTGTCCCACAGCGCGCGCATGTTATCCACAAAAAAATACCCCTCGAAAGGGGTCTTTTGTGCGCCTGGTGAGGGGTTTTATTCGGCTACTTCCTTGAGACGTGTAAGTACGAAAGTGCGGTCTAAACTCGACAAAAACCACCCTGCTTTGGGGCCGCTTTCTTTCGCTAAAAATGCCCCATACATTGCTTTAAATAGGTCGCTCGGGACAATAGGCACTGAATCTTTCAGTCCGTGCAAAAAATGATGCAGATCTTCTCCGTTTGGCATCGCCGCTGAAGCTTCTATATATTCTGCCAACATACCAAGTGCCTTTTTTTGCACGTCGCTTAGGTTTTTTGCAGCTTCAGGCAAAGACTCTTGCAGCTTATATACAAACTTCTCTGGGGCATAGCGGTCGAGCCAGCGTTTTGCATACAACGCACGCTCTGCAACCTCTGCTTTGTCTTCGGGTGTCAGTGCGCTGCCTTTCAAAGCAGCTACTTCGTCCTCAAGCTGCATATGCGGCATCTGCACCATAAAAGCGATTTGTGAAAAACGCGGTAAAAAACGGCGAGACGGCATCCCTTTGGGAAAGAGATATGCAAACAACCGTGTCTCATCGTCGACGACACCATCCCATTGCTTTTGTGCCAACTTGTCATACGTATCAAAGAGTATAGGAATGGTCTCTCCTTCCGGATCAAAGTTAATCTGTTGGTTGATATCTTTACCAAACAGTGCCAACCGGAACAAGTGCGCAGGCAGCAAGTCAACAATTTCTTGCGCAGAAGATCCGGCACCTTTTGAGGATGACATTTTTTTGCCCCCTACTAGAAAGAATTCATTAGGGACGCCAAAGGGCTCTGGGTAGTCAAACACCTCCCGCGCAATACGCCGCGCAACATCGCGGGCACCTCCTTTTGAATAGTGATCTTTGCCGCCGCCTTCAATATCAACACCGACTACAAACCACTTTGCCGGCCATTCAACCTTCCATGGTAGTTTTGCATTGCCATTATAGGGAGATACAGTCCCCTCATGGCCACACCCTACTGCCCACGCAACCGCATTGGGCACGCAGCGGTATGACACCTTTTCTCCATCAAATGCAAATACTTTAGTGGTACCTACTTTGCCGCACTTCTCGCAAATAACCGAAAGCGGGAACCAGTCATCTGGACGCTCGGCACCAGAGACCTCTTTGTAGATAGCGCGGATAACCCCAGCACGCGTCAGCGCCAGCTCAATCGCGGCATTCATCTTCCCCGATTGATAGAGCTCGCTTGCGCGATAAAACTCTGGGGTAAATCCGGCTGTTTGTATGGCAGCCATATATTCTGCAGCAAAATACTCTGCGAAGTTTTTTGCTTTTCCGTCAGGCGATGGAATGGTATACAGTGGCTTCCCCATTTCTTTTTCGTGTACTGCCTGGTCGAGATACACGGGCAACCCATCCATAGGGTCGATGTCGTTGATCTCGTATTTAAATACATGCGGAATACCGGCCTCCCCAAGCCGCTCGGCAATTGCCGCATGCAGCGCAAGTGCGCGCATTGAGCCCACGTGCACGCGGCCAGAGGCGGTCTTTTCATCCCGCACCACGAGCGTCCTTCCCGACGCAATAGCATCTTTCAAAGACACTTCTATCTGCCCGAATACTCGGTCAAGCCAAAACATACCTACAGCATACCGTTGTGCTGCCGACTATTCAACCTTTAAAATTTTGTACTTCTGCGTACCTTTTGGAGTATGGAAGGAAAACTCATCCCCTTTCTTTTTATTCAATAGTGCAGCACCCAAAGGTGAGTGATATGAGATTTTTCCGGCAAACATGTCTGCCTCTTCTGCACCGACGATGATATAGGTGTGCTTATCCTCCCCGCTTAAATTTTGCACCGTGACTGTTGACCCCATGCTGACGGAGTCGGTTTTGATACCGCGCACGATTTTTGCATTTTTTAAAATAGCCTCAAGTTTTTGGACGCGCTCTTCTACCGCAGCCTGCATCTCACGCGCCTCTTGGTATTCTGCATTTTCCGACAAATCGCCCAGCGACCGAGCGTACTCAAGCTGCTCTGCTACCTCTTTGCGGCGCGTTGTGTGCAGCGCTTCAAGCTCTTTAGTGAGCTCTTCAAATTTTTCTTGCGAAATAAGTTCTTCGGTCATATAAAATTAGGTTTTAGTAGTTAGGGAACAGTGGTAAGAGTGGCCGTCGAGGGATAATCTTACCGTCCAAAGTCCAAAAAAGCAAGCCCATCTTACTCCCCTTTCAGATACTCTGGGGCATACTCACGCATCCACATAAAAAACTGTCCTGTTGCCGCAGGCGCGCCCATTAAGGTGCCTGCAGGCCCCCGTTCCATCACCACCGCGTAGGCATAGCGAGGGTTTTCATAGGGGAAGAATCCGATCATCCATGAATTTATATATTCGTTGCGCACCCCAATTTGTGCGGTGCCGGTTTTTGCAGCAACATGCACGAAATCAAACTTAACTGCCTGCGCAATACCGTTCGTCACGCTTTGCCGCATCCCTTCGCGCGCAACTTGGAGCGCATGCGCGGGGAGCCCGATAGACGCTCCTTGTGGTGTGGAACTGGCGACAATAGAGGGGGTTAATAATGTTCCATTATTTGCGAGTGCTGCAGCTGCCCGCACCGCCTGAAGCGGTGTTACGAGCATGCCGTACTGTCCAATTGCGGTGTGGTAGGTGTTCCCAACCCGCCAATTTGGGTCTTCAGGAAAAGTTTTTGCTTTCCATGCAATGGTCGGGATGTTGCCCGTTTTAGCACTAAACCCTGCCAGCCCCGCATCTTGCCCAAACCCAAACAGACGATAATATTTTTCCAACCGCTCAATCCCAAGTCCCAATTGATCTTTATAGCCGCCGCCTACTGCATAAAAATATACGTCTGAAGAGACCGAAATCGCCTCTCGCATATCCACCCATCCATGCGCCTTCCAGTCGCGGAATACGGTCGGACGTTTTGGATCGTAGGCGTTTGGAATACTAATAGAGCCGGTCGAGAGGATTTGTTTATGCTCGGATATCACCCCCTCGGCGAGCGCTGCGGCAGCAACGATGGGCTTCACGATGGATCCCGGCGCATACAAACCATCCACCGCTCTATCCAAAAAAGGCTGTCTGCTGTCAGCCATGAGCGATTTAAAAACAGCAGCGTCGCCTTTTTGCAAATCGTTTTGCGGAAATTCGGGATAACTCGTGAGCGCAATGATCTCGCCGGTGTGAACATCCATAATGACTCCAGCGCCTCCTTGGAATTTTGACTCTGCCACCCGGGCTGCTATTGCCTTATACAGCCCTTGGGTTACTACCGCATCCACTGAAAGCACCACCTTTTGCCCCATTTTTGCCGGCTCTACAATACTTTCAGATACGACCTTCCCGCGCACGTTGGTCTCGGTGAGCTTCATCCCGTTTTCTCCCATAAGCACCGAATTAAATACTTCTTCAGCGCCCTCGACCCCTTCAAACACGCTGCGAAAATAGACGCCGGAGGAGTCTTTTGTTGGCGGCTTTACATACCCAACCACATGCGCGAGTCCCTGGTATGCAGCATACACGCGGCGGGCAAAATCATCAGTGACCGCATCACGCTCGTTATAGGCAAGAGGGATGCCGTTGCGGTCTGCGATGACACCGCGGTCTGCAAATACAATATCTTGGGCAAGCTGGTTATTGCGGGCGCGCTCTGCAAATGTTTTTCCCTGCACGATTTGCAGCGTGCCCACTCGCATCAGTAAGAGAGCGAACAATGCCGACAAACAAATTCCAGCAACAACAAACGTGCGGCTCCCTAAGGGGCGTTCAAGCCTGCCTTCAAACTGGTCACGGTCAAAATCTGCAACGTTTGATGCGTCGATCAAAATTTCATCGGGATGGATTTCTGTATGGAGTTTTTTTCTCCGGTATTTCCTAAACCACATGTGCCCGATTATAGCCTATCTGTCAGCGGTTTGCGGAGTATGTTTGATAATACATACCGCAGCGCAATGCTGCTGAGCGCAAAAACGGTGCAGGGTATATACAAAAAAGAAAAGAAGGTGGATGTGCCATATAGCACATCAAAAAAAACACCGAGCATCAGCGCCACGGCAGTATGCTTGCCAAGCGCGGCGCTTCCTATCGCCAAAAGCGAAAGCGGCCAAAAAGGGACAGCAACACTCCCTACTCCCGCGAGCACCGAAACCCAAAGAAGTATCGAGGAGCGCATCATATGGCTAGTGTTTCCAAATTTCAACAAACGTAAGCTCGAGGGGGTCAACAGGGAGCCGTGCATATATTTTTTTAAATGAAGCGCCATCCTCTGCCACTACTGCAGACACCACGCTTGCATAACCTCCCGTACTGTCTGGAAAAACAATAGCGTCGCCGACAGCCACCGACACGCCAACCGGCACCTGCGTCGTCAACGAGCCGCTGCCTTGCCCCTCTACCTGCACCGGCACTGCGCGATCTGCTGTTTTAAGCAGCGCATCATACACCTCCCCCGGCGCCGAAAAAAGCCTCACCCGGGAGGTCGTACCGTAGACTTCAAATACTCTTCCAATGAGCACAGTGCCGCCCGCAGCAACCATATCCCCCACGGCAACACCCTCTCTTGCCCCAGCGTCGACCACCAACGTGTCGTACGGAACACCCGGCGGACGCAACACAACACCCGCAAGGATCACCGCGACACTGGCGTCGCGATTGAGACGCTTTTTGAGCTCTAGATTTTCTGCATACAATATCTCGCGATCAGCAAGCAGTGCCGTGCTTGATGCAAGCGCCGCTTTAAGCGCTACAACCTCAGACCCATACCAAACCGCCTGCAGAGAGCGCACCGGGGCCATAGCCGACAGCAACAGACCAGAAAAAAAACCGCGCCACATCAACAAAGCGACTAGTGTTAAAAACAATAACAATGCTGGCGCAAGCGAAGAAAGCGCTCGTGCGCGCCACCCACTGCGCTGTGTGTACTTACGCGAAGTCATCATCATGTTCAAGCAGCAAGTCTCTATGCAGATTAATGTTCTCTAAAATCACTCCGGTGCCACGCACCACTGCTGTTAGCGGATCGTCAGCAACAAAGACCGGCACCTTGAGCCACTGTGCAAGCAATTGATCAAGCCCCTTGAGCAGCGCGCCTCCTCCAGCCAACATAATGCCTGAACGCATAATATCCGAGAGAATCTCCGGCGGCGTTGTCTCAAGCACTTCGCGTACCGACTCTACCAACGTATCGATTGATTGCGATATCGCTTCGCGAACATCTTGGTCGGTCAAGATAATTTCACGCGGCAAGCCGGTTATCAGGTCGCGCCCGCGGACTACAGACTCCATACGACTCCCCTCTTCGATGACCGAGCCGATGGCGATTTTTACGTTCTCTGCCGTTTTTTCACCAATTAAAATTTTAAACTCAGAGCGCACATACGCAATAATGTCTTGGTTGAGTTTGTCTCCCGCAACGCGCAAGTTTTTTGCGCGCACAATCCCGCCAAGCGAGAGTACGGCAATATCAACCGTCCCGCCACCCATATCGACGATCATACTTCCGACCGCCTCGCGTATAGGGAGCCGCACGCCGAGCGCCGCCGCAACCGGTTCCTCGACAATATGCACTTCGCGCGCACCAGCATTTTGGGCAGCATCTTTTACCGCGCGCATCTCGACGTTGGTAATCCCCGCTGGCACTCCAATGACCGCACGGGGGCCCAACAGTCTGCGAGAGGTGCCTTGTGCGCGGTTGATTAAATACGCGAGCATCTCTTCAGTTGCTTCAAAGTCTGAGACGACGCCGTCAACGAGCGGGCGCACCGCAATAAGGTGCCCCGGGGTGCGGCCGAGCATATCTTTTGCTGCCTGACCAACCGCCACAACCTGACTGGTTTTTTGGTTAACCGCAACCACCGATGGCTCGCTGACCACAATCCCCTTGCCGCGCAAATAGACAAGCGTATTGGCGGTACCCAAGTCGATACCGATGTCATTTGAAAAAAGTGGTACGAAGCGGTCGGAAAAGGTGCTCATGCAGTAAGGTAGCCGATCAACTCTGATATGCTTTTATGCTCTGTTTTTCCGCTGCGGCGCTGTACGCATTCAAACTTACCTGCAGCGAGCGTCTTTTCTGACACTACAACGCGCAACGGTAGCCCAAGTAGGTCGCTGTCTGCAAATTTTTCTCCTGGGCGCACGTCTCGGTCGTCCCACAGCACCGAAATACCCGCCTCGCTGAGCTCGCGGTACAATTCTTCTGCCTCGGTGTGCACGTCCTCATTATCGGCGCCCCCCAACTCGACCAAGTGCACCCGAAATGGCGCGACTGCCTCTGGCCAAACAATGCCTTTATCATCTGCAAATTTTTCTACCAAGAGCCCCATCAAACGCGTGATGCCGATGCCGTATGAGCCCATCCACACCGGCACGTCCTCTCCTTTGTCGTTTTTGTAGGTCAGCCCTAAATCCTCAGATTTTTGCACGCCAAAGTTAAAGATATTCCCGACTTCTGCTGTTTTTACTTCTTGCAGCTCGTCGCGAGTAACCCCCAGTGTCTTGAGCGTTTCGTCATTGAGTACCTCTTCGTTAATCGCAATATTTTTTTCTCTGTTGATATACGTCACATCTTCTCCCGTATCAACAATCGTTTGGAACTCATGGCTAAATTGCGTAAATGCCCCGCCCGACGCAAAGGTGACAAACGTATCTTCGCCGACACCTACACGATCAAACACACGCTTGTAGGCATCTATCGATTGGTTGTAGAACATCGTATGATCTTCTTCTCCTAAAGAAAAAGAGTACGCATCTTTCATCACAAACTCTTTGCCGCGCATAATACCCGACTTTGCGCGCAGCTCGTTGCGCAATTTTGTTTGAAATTGATACACCACAATAGGCAAGTCTCTAAAACTTGAAACATAGTTGCGCATCATGTCTGCGATAGGCTCCTCATGCGACCAACCAAACCCAACCTCCCCACCCGCTTTGAGCTCTGATTTGAACCACACGTCCACAACTTTGTCATCCCAGCGTCTTGTTTTCTCCCACAGCTCTTTGCGCTGCAGCGCGGTCATAATGATTTCCTGCCCGCCAATGGCGTGCATTTCTTCGCGTACAATCTGTTTAATATTCTCGACTACGCGCAACCCGAGCGGCAAATATGCGTACACGCCTGCCATTTCTTTATGGACATACCCTGCGCGGATGAGCAACTGCGCGTTTTTAGACACTTCGTCCTTGGGCGCCTCGCGGCGCGTCTTAGTAAAGAGCTTCGACTGCTTTTGTGACGATTGTAGTCCTTTCATACTGCCATTGTACGAGGAAACAGCCTTGCAGGCAAAGCAGGCTAGAACATGTAGTAGGCCAAGCAGCGTCTGTTGACATATATATGATTATATGATATAAACTGCGAGGGTAGTTTCGCCCTTTCAAAAATGGGAGTAAGCCATGTTGAGCATAGATGCTGCTCATGCAGCCTCAACACGTGCAGCCGTCACTGAGCGTGTGTGTTTGTGGTCGGGCGGCATCGTCCGCACGCGGATACCGCAAGGCGCCAAAATAGGCGCCTATGAGGACGGGGAAACGTGCATCCTCTTCCTGATGTTTCCGCTCACTGTACGAGGCGGACGCGTCAACTGCTTCGCGCACATAAATACGCACCTAAGTCAGGATGCCCTCGCCAGCAAAACAATCATCACAGCACAGTTGCACGTGATGAAAAAGACGCTGGAGGATGGCCGGGAGTACCTCTACCTCGACTTCATTCCGGTGGAGTCGAGCACGCCGGTCACGCACCGGGTGGTGACGGAAAGCAGTATCGACGGTTCGATACTGCCGGGGGATTCGGTGGTCTTTGAAACACCCCCTCCCCTCAATGGCCGTATCATCATCCTGCCGCCAAGAATGAAAGTGGGCGGCCCCAACAACGGGAAGGTGATACCGAAGTAACTTCAGACTCTTCTTGAGTCGCAGGCCCTCATCCAGTGTGATGCGGGCCTGATTTTTTATATTTCAGACCTGACCCATACTACGCAGAACATTGACTCTCTCTATATAAAATGGTACAAACCGCGCAGCAGCACACGGGAGTATCCAGCATGAACGTACTTTATGGAGAAACGTCTGACTTGCTCGCGTCAGAAGAGATTGACACCTTGCTTTTCACGGCGATTATCCGCATTACAGTGCCAGAGTTCGCTCAAATCTTACTGAGGAGGGACCCGAGCCAGCCCACCACCATCCGCGTCCAGCGGCCGCTGCAAGGAGGGTCACTGGGACTTCACATCATCACCCGAGAGCCCGACACGTACATAGGGCAATCACAGCTGCTGAAGCTCGAACTCTATAGCCGACACAACCAGAGAAAACAGCAGACGCATTTTTTTGGAAAGCTGCTGGACACCGACGCAGCAGCGCCATCCCACACCCTAGTGGTGCACGAGCGGGTGAGCACCTATGAGCTACCTCCAACCCAGACGCGCTTCATCGTACCGAGGCCGCTTGTGGGAGAAGTAGTGTTCATCCCCATTGTGCCGCCCCTCCCCGTGGAACACCGGTCAGCGCTGTTGCGGATGGATGACCTCCGGCCAGATATCCGGGACACTGGAATGCGCAAACTCCGGCAAAAGAAACCAAAAGACACGGAGGCGTATCTTAAAAAACTCCTCTCTGAAGGCTGGCGATTGGAGAGCCGGAGCGGCCGGGACTGTGTACTGTCCCGCAACGGCAAAACAATCGACTACCGCATCCCAAAAAACTAGGACACAAGGACACCCTGCACAACAACATGTGCAGGGTATATTTTTTATACAATCTTGATGAGTCTCGCGATATCGTGGAACGATACAACCGCCATCGCCAACAGCAAAAGCGCAAACCCAAAAATAGTCAGCCGTAGCGACAATTTTTCCGACAGCGGCCGACGCAATATGCTTTCAATACTAATAAAAAGAAGTCTGCCGCCGTCGAGCCCTGGTACCGGCAACAGATTAATGACTGCGAGATTAATAGAGATAAGGGATACAAGCATAATTGTTGCAAGCAAACCGTCTTCAACCGCACCTGCTCCAATACCCACAATGCCAATCGGCCCAGCCACGCCAGCCCAACTCCCCGCCCCCGTCACGGTCCGGTAAAAAAAGCTTCCAAGCCCCTCTGCAACAGCAACAGTAAGGTCTTTTGTCAGCAGCGCCCCTTGCAACAGCGCGGTGTGTGGCGGAAGTGTAAGCAGCCCCACATCATCAAGCTCGATACCAATAACTTTTGCATCAGAGGCAATACCCTCTGCTGGTTTTGCTAAAAATATCTTCTCTTCCCGGCCACCATCTTTAAGTGGACGCTCAACGGTCAGCAGCATACTTTCCTCCTGATGTGCGCGGATAAACTTTTGCACGCTGTCTGCCTGTATCGGCGGCGCAAGCTCGGCGGTGCCGGTGCGTATAGCAAGCACGCGGTCTTCTGCCATAATTCCTGCTTTGTCTGCAGGGCCCTCCGGCAGCACACCAACGATGGTGGTGTGCACCTCGGTTACTTGGCCAAATCCTTTATGATCGGCAGAGGTCTGCATACCAACCATGTATCCTGCAGATAACGCCAGCCACGCAAACAGTAGGTTAAAACAAATACCCGCGACGACCACAGCCGCTTGCACCAACCTCGGCTGATGCACAAAACTGCGAGGATCTTTTGCCGCTTCCTTGTTTTCGTCCTGCACGCTCTCGCCAAATATTTTTACAAATCCGCCAAACGGAAGCCAGTTGAGCGAGTAAACTGTCTCGCCCCACTGCACTGAAGCTATGCGTGGCGGAAAGAAAATGCCAAACTCCTCTACTTTTATCCCAAATGCTTTTGCAACAATAAAATGTCCAAACTCATGCACTAAAATGAGCACCACGAGCAACAAGATAAAAAGGAGAAAGGTCATAGATTATCCGATAAGCTCTGTTTCCTTGCGAGTAAAGAGCCCATCAAAAGATTTATTTGCCGCATCTACTTTTTTTTGCATATCATCTTTTGAGCGGAACTTGTCGTCCTCTGACATGGCGCCCTCGCGTTCCTGCTTTTGGATATCTGTCCACACTTCGTCGCGAGCCAAACGCAGCAGTGTGCGGGCTTCCTCTACTTTTTCTTTTGCGAGTTTGACCAGCGACGTGCGGCGCTCTGCGGTCAGCTCGGGAAAAAATATACGCACGCCTTTTTCATCAACACCAACGGAGAGGCCTAGATTTGCCACAGTAATCGCCTTTTCAATATCTTTAGCCAAGCTCATATCCCAGGGCACTACCCGCAGGGTGCGGGCATCCTCAACCGACATGCTTGCTACTTGATTAAGCGCCATGCGGGTACCGTAACTCTCTACTTGGACAGCATCAAGTATGGCAGGTGCTGCCCTGCCGGTGCGCACACTCCCCAGCTCTTTTGTGAGCCTGTCAGTAATCTCTGCAATACGCTTGTCAAACGGTTTAAAATCGTACGCCATAGGCCCATTATACACGAAACCGCTTTGCTGCAGGTGGGTATATTTTAACCAACGGATCATGCATTGTGTCATAGGGGCGAGCCGGGGCTAGGTAGCGGCCATAGTGGATAATCCGATGCGTGATATGCCCCCACTCTTTTTTTGGTACCAAAAGCATTAGATCTTTTTCTATCCGCACTGCGTCTGTATAGTCAGAGAGGTCAAACCGCTGGGCAAACCGTATGACGTGCGTATCGACGGTAATGCCCGCAACAACCCCATATGCTTCTTTTAAAACGACTGTTGCGGTTTTGCGCGCAACACCCGGGAGAGTGAGCATCGCTTGCATCGTACGAGGCACCTCGCCTCCAAACTGCTCGTGTATCATTTTTGCAGCACCTAGGATGTTTTTTGTTTTTGCACGATAAAATCCAGAAGCAAATATATCTCTCTCAAAGGCGCGCACTCCTTTTTTTGTTTTACCCGCCTGCACATATGCACCTACCGTCGTATATTTTTTAAACAATTTTTCAGTGATTTTATTTACCCCCTTGTCGGTCGACTGTGCCGAGAGTTGCACCGCGACCAAAAGCTCCCAGGGGCTGTTGTAGGAAAGCTCTATCGTTGCATCGGGATAGAGTTTTTTAAGCACCCGATCGAGCTTTGCTAAACGACTTTTCCTTTCTTTTTGCTGTGCGGGAGTCATGCTTCTATAGTTGAACTAGAGTTTTGGGAGCGTCGCAGCAAAGTGCTCGAGTATCATCTTCAACGAGGGCGCTCGGTCAGATAGATACGGACGTATCGCTGTCACAGATTCTAGAGCCTCGTACAAAGAGGCGCTCGGTTGTGTGCCCATCGTAAGTCTTGTATAGAGCATCTCTTCGAGATCCTGTACAAAGACGCGCACCCGCTCATGCACCCCTTCTTCATCTTTTAAAAATGCAGCAATCCAGTCACTGCGCTGCTTGTACGGCAGCGACAAAAAATGAGCCGCGTCCGTGCGGGAGGAATCCTCAGCTCTGAGTGCCGTTGGGTACGCAGCAAACCGAGAGCGCAGCGTAGGCAACAATGCACCATGCCCCACTAAAAAAATAAATACGACACCGGCATGCGGCTCCTCGAGCAACTTCAGCAGTGCTTGCTGTGCCTCAGCGGTGATACTCCCCACCCCGACAATAAACACCTGCGCGCCGCCCACAGCGCGCAGCGATGCAGCGCTCCCAAGTTCACGGGACTCATCAATGCCAAATTTGTCCCATACGCGCGCGTACACCGACAAACTGTCTGCGAGCGCACCGTTAGCAAAGCGCGCCCTTGCGTCAGCAACCAGAGGCTCAAAAACCGACAGTGGGCCTTCGTACAAATATGCATGATGCTGCTCCATAGCCTTAGCGTTTTGCGATAATCGCTTTTTTGTAGGTATCCAAATGTTCCAGCGCAATGCCAGTGCCGCGCGCGACACAGTAGAGCGGGTCTTCAGCGACACGAGCCTTTACGCCCGTGCGGCGCAGTACTAATTCTGGAAAATGGCGAAGCATCGAGGTGCCGCCGGTCATGGTGATGCCACGGTCGATAATGTCACTCGCCAACTCGGGTGGGGTCTCTTGCAGCACATCGCGAATAGCTTTGATTATCTCGCGCAACTCCTTACCCATCGCTTTAACAATATCGTTTGTTTTTAAATCAACAGAGCGCGGAAGTCCGGTGATGAAATCGCGCCCGCGCACCGTGGTCACCAACTCCTCCTCCAGGGGCACGGCCGAGCCCACAGCAATTTTTACACTCTCAGCGGTTTTTTCTCCGATACCTAAGTTATAGGTCTTCTTTATATAGTCGGCGATAGCATGGTCCAGCCGATCTCCCCCGCATTTAACGCTTGTGGAAGCGACGATGCCGCCAAGCGATATAACCGCAACATCCGCCGTGCCACCACCAATATCAACCACCATATTTCCGCGGGGCTCTTGTATGGGAATCCCCGCACCGATGGCCGCTAAAATAGACTCCTTCACCACATAGGCATTGCGCGCGCCGGCACGAATGGCAGCTTCAACTACCGCTCTTCGCTCGGTCGACGTAACTCCGGTTGGTACCGACACCATAACCTCTGGTTTAAAGAGTTGAAATTTTGGCAGCGCCTTGCTGATGAAGTAGCGGAGCATCGCTTGCGTTACACGATAGTCTGCAATGACTCCGTCTTTGAGCGGGCGGTATGCGATTATCTCGCCCGGAGTGCGGCCGATCATCTCTTTTGCTTCGGCACCGACTGCCAGAATACGCTTATCAATTTCAGAAATTGCGACCACTGAAGGCTCGTTAAGCACCACTCCACGGCCCGGTACAAACACCAGGGTGTTTGCCGTTCCTAAATCTATCCCCAACTTCGGAGTGAAAAATCCCATTACTAGCAATGGTACTGTGGTTTCTCCCCTTTTTCAAACTATTGCTCATCTGTGCTACCCTGGAGAGGTATGAAACCAACACTCAACTTCCGCATCGAGGGCGGCAAGCAGCTCCATGGCACCATAGAGATAAATTCATCAAAAAACGGTGCGGTTGCACTTTTATGCGCGTCGTTCATCAACCGCGGCACTACGACGCTCAAACACATGCCAAAGATTGAAGAAGTGAACCGCATCATCGAAGTGCTGCAGAGCGTCGGCGTGTCGGTAGTTTGGCAGGGCGGCGACGTGGTCATTACCCCGCCTCAAACCATCGACCTCACCACCATAGACAAAATCGCTGCAGAAAAAACACGTAGCATTTTGATGTTTACCGGCGCGCTCATCCATCGCATGAACGCTTTTAAACTGCCGCAGGCAGGTGGATGCAAACTGGGGAGCCGCACGGTACGCCCGCACCTCTATGCGCTTGAAAAATTTGGCGTCAACATTGAGACAACAGACAATTTCTGGGAAGTATCGCACAAAGGCCTTGTGCCAAGCGAAGTCATTATGTATGAGTCGGGCGACACAGCAACCATCAACGCGCTTTTGGCTGCAGCGGGCATCGACGGTGAGAGCACCATTAAATACGCGTCGGCAAACTACCAAGTGCAGGACGCATGCTTTTTTCTCCAAGCACTCGGTGTTTCGATAGAGGGCGTCGGTACTACAACGCTCGTGGTACGCGGCAAAAAAGATATCAATCAAGACATCACGTTTACGATACACGAAGACCCGACTGATGCGATGTTTTTTTTGGCAGCAGCGATCGTCACCCAATCTCAAATCACCATTGAGCGCTGCCCTATCAACTTTTTGGAGCTCGAGTTGCTCAAGCTCGAAAAAATGGGCTTTCAGTACAAACTCCTTAAACGCTACACAAGCGAAGATGGCCACGTCGCCTTGGCTGATATTGAAACACTGCCAAGCGCGTTGGTTGCCAGCCCCGAAAAACTCTACGGACGCCCCTACCCTGGGCTCAACATCGACAACTTGCCATTTTTTGCAGTCATTGCAACACAAGCAGAGGGCACAACGCTCATACACGACTGGGCATATGAAAAACGCGCACTGTACTTTACCGAACTCGATAAACTGGGCGGACAGACGCTCCTTGCCGACCCGCACCGCATCTTTGTGACCGGTAAAACGCCACTTCATGCAGGCGACTTAACCTGCCCGCCAGCACTCCGCCCCGCAACCATACTGCTCATTGCAATGCTTGCGGCGCCAGGTACGTCGATATTGCGCAATATATATAGTATTAATCGAGGCTACGAGGGGCTTGCTTCCAAACTCTCTTCTTTGGGGGCGTCAGTTGCTGTGTTTGAGGATCATGCTTCTTAGGATTTACCTCCCACCAAAACTTTTTTGAAAAATGCGGCGCTCGGTCGCAGACTGTTTGCAGATAGTATAGATCTTTGGTCGGAGTCGCCATCAGCAGCCGGGCGATGCGCCCCATGGTCATCGGCGCCAAACCATCTTGCACCCGTGCTTGATTGAGTTTTTTAAGAAAATATTCCATCAGCTCACCGCGCTCGGTTGCGCGGCTTTTTTTCTCTGCGGCGGAAATACTATGCGCGCTTATGTGCTTCATGTCCCAATCAGTATAGCAAACCCTCCCCGACCTTTCTTTTTTGGCAAAAACAGCGTATTTTGTAGGAACATGAAAGACCTTATTGTCCAGACGGGCGCTCCGGTGCTGCGCAAAAAAGCTGCGCCAGTAACCCAAGCCGAGTTTGGTTCAAAAGCGCTTATTGCGATTATCCGAAAAATGGAGCGCGCGCTCGCAAAAGAAAAATTTGGCGTCGCCATTGCTGCGCCGCAAATTGGTGTATCAAAACGCATCTTTGTGGTCGCCAACAAAGCATTTGAGACCTCCAAGAAAAACGAGGAGCAGCCTGCAGTACCAAACAAGATATTCATCAACCCAGAGATCATGCGCCTTTCAAAAAAGAAGAAGGATTTAGCTGAAGGCTGTTTGTCGGTGCGCGGCAAATACGGCAGCGTATCTCGGCACGAAAAAGCGTCCGTCCGCGCGCAAGATAGTGCTGGCAATTATTTTACGTATCAAGGCTCTGGGTTGCTGGCGCATATCTTCCAGCATGAGTATGACCATTTGGAAGGTATCCTCTACACTGACAAAACAGTCGAGCTGCATGACGACCAGGCGATATAACCTATGAGCGTAAAAAAACCACTCTTTGTATTCTTTGGCACCCCCGATCTTTCGGTCACCGTGCTTGAAGCGCTGTATGCGCGCGGCTACAAGCCGGCGCTCATCGTCACCGCGCCAGACAAACCAAAAGGCCGCGGCCTGGTGACCACACCCTCCCCCGCAAAAGCATGGGGTGAAAAACAAGGGATTGATGTGTGCACACCCGAAACGCTTGCAGATGCCGACTTTCTTGCTGCGATAGAAAACACAGACTGGGATGTGTTTGTGGTGGCCATGTACGGCAAACTGATCCCAAAACATATTCTTGATCTGCCGCGACGCGGCACGCTCAACGTACACCCATCACTCTTACCGAAGTTCCGCGGACCATCCCCGGTACTCTCTGCCATATTGGCAGATGAGCGCACTACCGGGGTAACGATTATGCAGCTCACCGAAAAAATGGATGCCGGACCCATTGTTGCCCAAGCACGGATTGAGGTGGATGAAGATACGGGAGAAGGCGGCTGGCCTCCAAAAGGCAGCGCGTTTGAAACATTTTTAGCTGCAGAAGGAGGCACCCTGCTGGCGGAGACCCTTGAACCCTGGATTTCTGGCGAGATACCTGCAGAACCACAGAATGAGATTGCTGCCACATACACCAAAAAATTTTCTTCAGAAGATGCACTTATTGACCCCTTGGGCGACCCGCGCGCTGAGCTGCTCAAAATCCGCGCGTTCGACAAAAGCCCCCGTGCGCACTTTTTCCACAACAATACGCGACTTATTGTGACGGATGCGTCTATTGAAGACGGAAAGTTGGTTATTATCCGCGTTATCCCTGAAGGAAAGAGTGAGATGGATTATGCGCAGTATCTTGGCTAGTACCAACCCCGCAACACAGCCTTAACCTTTGCTGCGCCGCGGCGGAATATATCTCGACGCTTTTTCTTATGCTGCGAAAGCTCTCGAGACAAGTCTCCTATGGCAATGTCGATAGACTCATGGAGCGTGGCCCCGCGCGCCTCGCTACGCATGGACGCAGAGCGCACCGTATGGAACATCAGCTCTGCGCGATACATTTTTGCCTCATCTTTTAAATACTCGAGCTCAATATCCACCCGAGCATCAGCGTCGCTGGTATACTTTTCTATCGTTGGTAAGCGTTTTTCAATATATGAGCGAATTTCGTCACTTACTGCCAAACCGGTACCTTTGATGTTGTAATGCATACCTCTAGTATGAATCAGGAGCGGATAATTTCAAACATCTTGTTTGGCTTATGATGGCCCGACACGAGCCGCACCTGAGCAAAAGGCACCATAAGCTCTGCCGAGAGCACTTCGCGCACACGGAGGTTAGCCCTATTTTCTGCAGCAGGCTCTTTGACGGCGATAATGAAGGTGGTGCCTACGCGCTGCACAGACTCGTGTTTTGCTCCAGCCTTGACTCGGACTTTCATCACTTCCTTATAACTGGTCTTTTTTGGAGAAAGTTTTTTCTGCATATATTTACAACAAGCCAACACTATACCCCGCGGGCGGCCAGGTGTGGAGCACGAGGGCTAGGACTAGATAAAACACAAAATGGATAAGGTAGCTATAAATAAACCCTCCCCTCACCCGCAACAGTAGATACGGAAACACAAGCCCAGATAGCAGCGCAGCCAAGGTCATGGCGCTGGCATGCGGCGTGGGTGCATTGCTGAGTAAAAAAAGTATGACGTGCCCGCCGCCAAACAGCAGGCTGTAGCGCAGCATCACTTTTTTTAATGACTTACAGTGCATATACAGTCCGAATACGAGCGCCGTAATCAGCACCTGCTGCACCAATATCTCAGCCGCTTTAGGAAGAAAGTACCACGGCGTTGCAAGCAGTAAGTCGGTATAGGGTGCCAAAGCCGGGCCATGCAGCGCCTGGAGCAAAGAAAAAAAGTAGAGCAGCCCAAACATAACTCCGGCAGAGACCAGACAGAGCGCCCCATACAGCCAGAGCCAAGAGTCAACCGCGAAATGTGGACTGAGTAGCTCCCAAAATACCCACACACTCACTGCTGCCCACAGTAAAAAATATCCTGTGAGTATCCAAGGCGACGCGTTATAGCTTGCATCATAGCCAAACACCGGAAATATGACAAAATAGCCGACGTTTGCAGCTGCCCAGAGTGCTGTTACCTTACCCAGCAATGCGGGCATCGGGTTAGTCATATGATGCGTCATAGAAGCATTATGCACCGCTTTGCCAGCGGACAATAGCATCAAACTGATAGATGAAATTGAGTATATTAAGCGCCAAGTTGTCGTGCACTGCGTATCCCACAAACAGCTCCATACCTATTGCAAAAGCAACCGTAAGCCACACCGGCAACCGCCAAGCCAACAAAAACCCCGCGAGCATAGCGAGGGTGTCCGACAGCGAGTTAAGAATACTGTCACCCGTATACCCTGCCGCCAAGGCCTGCTCTCGATACTGATTAATAACCCAGGGCGTGTTTTCCATAATCTCCCAGCCGACCTCGAGCCCGAGCGCCAAGGCAAGACGCCACAACATCGGCACTCGAGGAAAAAAGTATGTAAGCACGGCATAAAAAACAAACCCGTGGATGATGTGTGAAAATGTATACCAGTCGCTTATATGCTGTGAGTTGCCGACGGAGAAGATCATCCCCTCCCACAGTTTGACGTACCCGCAAGAGCACAGCCATGGTTGGCCAAGCAAATAGAGCACCAACACTTGTGCAGCCACGAGCCCAACCGCTACACCAAGAGCCATGCGCCAAGAGAATGTCATGCCTTCAGTATACTACCTAGCACAAAAGATGTTTGAAAAAAGAAAACCGCCCCCTCATAACTTGGAAGGAGCGGCGGCAAACCACTATCGCTTTGCTTGCACAGCAAGACGAATGGCTGGGTATTTGCGGTATTTTGCGGCAGCGGCGGTAAACGCAGCATTGTCAGCATCACTCAGGCCTGCTGGCGGATGCTCTGGAAATTGGACTTCACTGGCGACGTAGTCCACAAACCCCGCACCGCGCACCAGACGCTCGGTATCTGCCAAGCTGCGTCGCCAATTGTGAAGTTCGCCTCCCCACGGTGCCGTAGTCATAAACGGCCCAAAGGTGGTAACCAGATTGCCGTCCAGGTCAGTCATTTTGTCTGGGTGCGTAACCACAAAGGCAAAGGTGCCGCCCGGCCGCAACAGCCGGTAGGCATTTGCGCAGGCGCGCGCCAGCTGCTCATCGTCCAAGTGTTCAAAGACCATGTGTGAAAATACGACGTCGTATGTGCCAGACTCATCACTGAGCAGCGACGGGTCGGCAACATCGCCAACCAAAAAGCGCGCGCCCGGGATGCGCACTTGCGCCATTTTGACTTGATCGGGACTGATCTCAACGCCAGTGATGTTTTGCGGCAAGACCCCTTGAGGAAGCAGCACTCCATTTTCAACCCGCGCGCTCGCAGAGCCGAAATCAAGACAGCGCGTTTCTGGTTTCAAATACGGCTGCAGCAAATCTTCCATCGCCGGTTTGCCGACAAACAGCCATGTTGGCAGCTTGTCTGCTTCGCCAAACGCAGCAGCAAACGCATCATATGCGTCGCCCATTCCGTGAGCATCCGGGGTGTTGATCATCGTTGTTTCTTTCTCTGTCATATGTTCACCACTGTACCGTGCGCCGACAGTGTACGGCAAGTCCAGTCACTATACTTCACTGTTTTATGCGCAAATGCAACCCACAGCGTTGAGTGCGGAATTAAAAAAAGACCCTCACAAAAACGCGAAGGCCTGGGATGTCCACCGCTAAGGTTGGAATAACTCCTCCGGCAGAAAGCGCACGCGGGTTACTGTTGGAAATTGTTTTGCAGTCGCCTCAATTTGAGCCCATAAAATAGCGACTCGGCAAGAACCGCCGCCCGTTTTATTTTGCGGGTCACTAAAAGTAAGCGTCGCAACCCCATCCGAAGTAGCGGCGCTGGCAAGTGTAAGGCCTTGGAGTGGGAATTCGCTTTCGATACCGGCCGCCCGCTCTGCACTAGAAATCTCGCCCTGCAAAAGCAACCGTACCGCGTCAGCAAGAGGGGTGGCAGTGTGTGGAATAACTCGCGACACCGCAACAAGGCCCTGGGCGCTGCATTGCACCCCGCCGGGGCCCTGGTCGAGCGCCGGGTTATAAAAATAGAGTTTAACGTCTGTACCCTGTGTCTGCGGCTGTGGTGCATACACATACCAAGCCGCCAGGCCCAGAGCCACAACACCCACAATTGCTATTACATATTTGCTCATACTAGTTACATAAGTATAGCAAAGTTAGAAAAATATTTTGTATATAAGAAAATACCCCGCAGAGAAAACTCTGCGGGGTACCGGAAATCCGGATTTGGAAGATTACTGAGTCTGACGCAGCAGCTGTTCAAGCTGTTTCAGTTTGTCTGGAGACATCCCTTTGAGCTGGTCGACGAGACTCTTCTCGGCTCTGCGGGTACCTTCAGCGGCAATCCGCGCCGCTGCCGCCCGCTCGACTTCCTGTTGCATCTCAGTCTTGTCGAGTGGCAGAGAAAGATTGTCGAACCGAAGGACGGGCACGGTCTCCTCGCCGGAGGCGACATATTCGATAGTCACGGAATCGCCGACCTGCGTGAGCGGCAATTTTGAGTATTCCTGGCTGGAAGCCATGAAGATCCGCGGCACCCCCTCAACATGGAAGAGGTATGGTCCGCCGTTCGAGCCGACATCCTGGCGGATGCGATCTATCACGCCCGTCAGCTGCTTCACATCCGCGCTCTTCTGGAGTGCCACCTGCTGCCCTTGCCGGGAAGCGAGCGTCTGATAGTTTCGCAGCGCTTCCACCGGAGTGGCACCGACTGCGACATCTTGGACGTTCAACACCGACACGATGGCGACACCTTGGAAGGCGCCGGTAGCGTTTACCAGCGGCACCACCGCTGCCATACTGCCGTAGACGTTGTAGATCTGCGGCGTCGTGGCAGTCAGATGACGAAATTGGACTTGGCTGTTCTTGTTCACCGCGTACATAATCGCAGCGTCAGTTGCGCCGCCATTGACCTTGTAGAGGATGGTTTTCCCCGTTCGGGAGTCCGTATACATAAGGCCGACAAGCGAGTCGTCCTTATTATTCCTCGACGTCATGCTGGTGACGAACTCGATATTGCCGTCCGCCCCGTAGATGAGGATGGGTTGCTCGGGCTTGGTCACATTGAGCGTCCCCCACCAGCTGTTGAGCCAGCCGCCAGAGAGCCCGCCCTGCCACTCGAGGTAGTCTTCAACATACCCTTTTGGGATGATTCGATCGATCCAGGCAGGAGCGTTTTCGACGCTGTACCGGTTAATGACGCCGTTGACCGGGTTAATGGTCGCGACGCCAGTGACTTTTGCGCCATACCACGTCACGCTTGGTTTGTAGGTCGTCACGATCCACAGTGGGTTTCCCTCTTCGTCGAGCTCAAGATGGAAATCGTCGAGCCCGTCGTTGAGGAAGCCATTGTTGCGCATATGCCTTTCCAGGTCGGCGCTGAAGTACGCGCCGGGCGTATAGCGAAACGCTTTCTCCGACGGCAAGGTCACAAGGTGCGGCGCACGCTCAGGGTCTTCCGCGTACACAATGATGTATGCGGGGACGCCCGAAGAGTTGAGCCAGGTCGAGTACCCCTTGAAGTCGAGCGGAAATACGTAGACAAGCTCTCCGTTGACCCGCTGGAGCCGCACGTTGACGGTATCCAGGCTGAATTGGCTGCCGATAGTCCCACCTTGCGCGACCGCCTTCCTCGCCAGGAAGTCCGCCGTTGGAGACGAGACCATGATCATGTGCCGTGTATCCTTGGGCTGGACGTCCCGTGTCCAGACCCTTTCCTCAATTTGGCCGATCATCGTGGCGTACGTCTGCGCGTTGAATGCAGACCAGCCAGCAATCATCGAACCGAACCATATAAGGCAACCGACAAGCGGCACAGCTGCGACCCAGGTCGGGTTTTTTTCGCGAATGCCGTCGACGATAGCGCAGATGGTCCATAGCAGGATGCAGAAGAATCCGACCGGCCCCCAGAATGGGTATACTGTTGATGGAGTCGTCGCATAGAACAGGAGCCACAGCAGCAGGAAGGCAAGTCCACCAAGGACAGCAGCGGCAGTGAGCCGCCCCTTGATGAGAAGCGGCACCACGCCAAGGAAGGCTGTGATGCCTGCCGCCAAAACAAAATAGTTTCCGCCCATCGGGCATCTCCTTTCGGCTCTCTTTTGAACAAAGTCTGGCTCGCCGTAGAAACCAGACTCTGTAGCTACCCAGCGGCACTCTGCCATACATGAGCCTTTTTGTCAAACTCTGCTTCCTTCTCTGGAGAGGTTAGTAGGTAATTGCATCTTGGAACACTTTTGGTAAGCCCGCCGCAACCCGCTCAATAGTTTGTATACTCGAGGCCGAGGGGGTCGTACCGCGCTCTACTACCAAAATATATCCGATGGAATAATTCCTCTTTGTATTCACATATGGCTCTCGGGGGCCAAGGTACTCAATAATCTCTTTCATTGAAATAATCCGACTAGTCCCTTCGATAGTCTCGCCCTGATTACAATATGCAGCCTTTTGCCCAGAGTCAGGAATGATCAATTCAACATCAGGAACTTTTGACGCATCCAGATATCCCATTAGATACAGTAAAATAGGATCGAACCGTGGCAGTGGATTATCGGGTAAAAGCAACTTCCATTTGTTTTGCCCGACCTTCTCCCAATGGCTTGCCTTCCAATATCGCACATCGGGGTTGTCGAGAAAATTTAAACAGGTGGTCCAATGCGCTCTGGCGAGGGTGTTTTGAAGCGGGAGCTGGTGCGTGCTGTCTATGACATCGCCGATGTATACGCCCCAATAGTGTGCGTAAATTTCCTCCAGGAGGACATTAAAGATGGGTGTGTCTGATTGGTATTGCTTGATGTTACCCACAACACCAATGCCAAGCAGCGTCCCACTACTCCCATACGTCGACGAACTATCACCCCTGGCAACATCTGGATTATAGATACCTTTTGTGTTGTTTTTGACGGTGAGATGATACTGGTCTCGTGGACCTCCGTAATTAAAAATGGCAAGAAAATCGTTTGAGTCCTTGTATTTTGTTAAATACGTTTTGACTATGTCATAAGGATTTATTGATTTCACTGAATCAACTTCAAGCACTGCAACAATTGGAGGAGTTGCCCTGTCGTCAATAGTTTCTTTCGTGGTTGCATTTTGGTTTGACGCCACAGTAGTCCCCTCAACTTCAGGAAGCGCCTCTTGGATTTGGTCTTGGGGAGACGCTGCACTATTTTTTTGCCCACCAACCGTCTCTGTATCGGCAGTTTGTTGCATCAGCAGACGAACAGACTGTGGACTGTATATGTTGAACGCGTACAACCCTCCCACTGCCAGCACAACAACTGCTCCGACCCATAAGAGTATCTTCATATACGTATGAGTATATCCGAAAAGTTCCCCCGTCTTATTTGCTGCGCAGGTCAGACTGCACAGAGTGCGTGCCCAAAAGCGTGGAGGCTATAAACACTAACGTGGTGGTGTATGTGGAATAAAAAGAAAAACCGCCATCTCGTCCGAGACGAGGTGGCGGCACGCAGTTACTCTGCCCCGAGATCTTCGACCCACCGAGGCTGCACCTCAATGAATCCCTCGTGCTTGTCGATCTGCACAAAGCGACCACAACTTACCGCGTTGCACCTGAGACCCGCGATCAAAGTTTCTTCTGTTAGAAACTGGTTGCAGGCAGACGGAAACATGTCATGCATGGTGATGTGAAAAACAAACAACGGAAAACCGACTGGCGTTCCTTCCGTATCTTCAACCCATTTGAAAGACATAGGGTTGTTTGTCCTAATGCGTGTTTGCAGCTCAAACTCTCGCCTTTGCCAATCTTCAAAAGAGCATGTGCGCTTAAAGACTCCCCGCCTTTCCGCAACAGCAGCCTTCTTTGCGAGCATCTCACGGTGAAGCTCAGGCGTGATGTAGGCATTCCCACTCTTTTCTTCCAGGTGGGCGGTTGTACTCACTCTATCTTTATCGCCGAAGAACTTTTTCATCAGAAGCTGAAACATTTTCTCCTCCTTACTGCTGTGCATTTGCAGAGCATGCTGTTCAGAAAATATTTAAAACAAAATGCAAATAATTGTCAACTTTTGCTCCGGCGCCAGGACTCTTCCCTTACAAGAAACGGGCGGGGCTTCTCAATGCTATGATGTGCGTGTGGTAAAAAAATATACCGACGAAGAGTATGCCGCCCTGCTGCCCAAGAAACAGGTTGGGACTGCGGTGCTGTTTTTTAACTCCAAAAACGAATTGCTTGTAGTTAAACCAGATTACAGGGAAGAATGGTTGGTGCCTGGCGGAGCAGCCGACGAAGATGAATCCCCGCTCCACTGCGCCCTGCGAGAGACGCGGGAAGAAATTGGATTGAGCGCGATAACGCTACAACTGGTAGGAATATATTTTGCACACAAAAAAGGAGTATACCCAGACTCTCTTAAATTTGTCTTCTATGGCGGCACGCTAACCGACGATCAAATTGCATCAATAAAACTAGACACTGGGGAGCTTGAGGAATACATTTTTATGCCTCTAGAAAACGCGCTGCCCCTACTGTCCCCTAGTTTGCAAAAGTGTGTACCCAAAAGCGTGGAGGCTATAGAGACTAGAGCGGTGGTGTATATAGAATAAAAAGAAAAGCCGCCTTGTGGAAAGGCGGCTTTAAGGTTGCGAAGTTCCACATTATGACTAAAACGTCAAGTTTCTACCAATCAAGACCAGCTACACACTCCAAAAGATCCGCATGAACGACCGAGTTAGAAATAACCGCCCCTTTAAAAGCCTTGCTGTAATCCAACTGTTTCCCTTCAAAATCAGTAATCATGCCACCCGCTTGTTTCAGTATAACTTCCACAGCAGCAAGGTCGTGTGTATTTATATTTTTTTCAACATAACCGGCAAGTCTTCCACGCGCGACCAGACATGCACGATATACCGATCCACTAAAACCAACGATACGTACTTTTTTCTCGACGAGACGTGCGAGGAGGGCGGCTTGTGAAGGGTCGTCTAAAAGTTTCTCTGGACTACCAGAGACAGCAATTGAGGCACCTGTAATTCCAACAGACGATACGTGGATAGGCTTGCCATTACAAAGGCTTTCACTATCTTTTGTTGCTTCATAGAGGAGATCAAGGAAAGGGTCGTATGCAACGCCCAGCACTGGGATTCCGTCTATGGCGAGTCCAAGCGAAAACATTGATGTTGGCAAACCCCAAGTAAAAGCTCTCGTGCCATCAATTGGGTCGCATATCCATCTTCGACCCATTCCATACTCCGCAGTACTCTCTTCCTCACCGACAATACCATCGTTAAATTGCTTTCCCAACTCTTCAATAACAAGACGATTTATTTCAATATCAGCTTTCGTAACGGGAGAGTCGTCATTTTTCCGCTCAACAATTAGTTCGTCGGAAAAATACCTGAGCATTATCTCTCCGGCTTGTCGAGCTATCTTTTTTGCTGCATTGAGTTCTTTGGAAAATTCGTTCATTCTAGAAAGATAGCACGCCCCCGTAAAAGTTCTCGGGGTTGGGACCTACTTTAGGTAAAAGAAAACCCGGCCAAGTGGACCGGGTGTCGTATCTATTTATTCGCTGCATCTATCTCCTTTCCGAGTCGCAGCAGTTTTTGTGCCACTTCACTGTCAGCAATCAACCGCAAGAATCGGTCAGCTGATGCGTTTTGCACCAGCGTACCATTTTCCCAGCGTTTAATCGTCGCCGTTCCATAGCCTGTCAGTAGAGCGAATTGCTCTCGCGACAAACCCAAAACAACTCGTATACTACGCACTTCGTGTGGCAATAGCCGACGTTGCAAAAAACTTTCAACTGCCTCCTGCTCAATCTGCTGTCCGCGCCCATCTGTGTAGGCAAACCTACAATCCTTGCAGGTCCAGATAGGTATCACAACACTCAATTTCACAGCACTACCATGCGTGTGGTTTAGGCTGCGACTCTCCGCAGCTACACGCACCTCCCTTGCCCCACAGTCAGGGCAGCACCTCACCTCATGCTCGTCGATGCCGAGGCCTGTTAGTAAAGTCATTCTTCTCTCCTGTGTTGTGCTAACACGGCAGGAGGGGCATGCTGTGATTCGACTACCTACTAATATATCACATTAAAATAGTTCTGTAAAGCACAGGCTCCCCCGTATGAACCTGCTGCACAGGTCAGACCTGTGCAAAGTGCGTACCCAAAAGTGTGGAGGCTATAAAAAATAACACGGCGACGTATAGGGAATAAAAAAATACCCCAGACTTTGCTGTCTGGGGTGGAAATGGTCTATCGCGCGTTGTTGGATAATTTACTCAGGGTAGTCCCCCGCCACGCATCATGATTGCTTTTGCGCAAAGGCGGCCAGCGTCCCCTGCCTCAAAGATGCTGCAGGGCTCTAGCGCCGGCCCGCTTTCGCTCAGGCAACCGTGCACGATGGGCACGGCGCACATCACAAGCAACAAGGCTGCAGGCGTCCATCCAGACACCTTGACCCCCGACCAAAGGGCACACCACGCACCCGTTGCACTGTCTTTCATTGCCTTATTCTCCCAAGAGAAACACACATACCGGAGGTATTGTGCTTATAAAATATAAATGGGTCAAGAGTTATTCTGGCGTCAAAATAGGACTCTTTGCTTACAGCAACAGTATGGGTTTTGTATCTCGCTTCGTTTTACAAACTCGCTACGATAGACTCAACCCTTTCGAGTCCTGGACGGAAGCAACTCAAGTTGCTTCCTCGCCTGGGGCTTGTAACGCAAAAATCGCCCAAAGGCGATTTGTTGCTAACCAAGCTCCGAGCAGCGCAGGAACTTCGAACCGTTATTTTGAACGGCTACAAGTCCTACGAGATGGAGGCTGCCGTCAAAATGCTCCGGGGCGAGGAGCCGTTTGACGAGGAAACGATGAAGTGGATGGAAAGAGTAAGGCCGCAGACCAATTCACGCTAAAAGGCGAGATTTTAGTGAATGAGAGGCGTTTAGTTGCGTGCATTCACGTAAGTCTGCGTGCTTAGTTTATTGGGAAGTCGAGTTGCTCGTCCGGTATGCCGATGGACTTTCCGTAAGCGACCACGCCAACCCAGGTAGATTTGTCGGAATATTTAATAGAAAAAACTTTATCTTTAAAGATCACTTTTACTTCGTCTTGCCCGGGCTGCCACAGGTGGATATACCAGGGACCGTTCGCCAAAGATTTGGCGAGCTGCGGTATCTGCTCCTCGTTAACCAAGACATCGTACAAAGTCCAACCCCCAGAGGGATATTTTTTGATTACTTGGAGTTGGTCGAGGACATTTTTGTCGGAAAGACTGCTCTCAACAATAGTGCCTGAGTAAGTCTTAGCCATTTTGTTTGAGATATGCCTCCAATTTCTTAAGGGCTATACGACGCATAGAGGTTTCTTTCTGCTCCTCCGGATCCATTTCGCCCCAAGTCTTATGGTGACCTTCGGGAATAAACACTGGATCCCAGCCAAATCCTCTTTCACCACGCGGCACAGTAGCGATGGAGCCATGAGCTTTGCCATCGAACATCTTTAGCTCTTTACCGTCGTAAAGACCGAAACACACTTCCGCAACTGCAGACCTATCCTCGTAACCGTCCAAGAGTTTACAGAGCCCTGCATTATCCAACTCTGTAAGAAACCACTTTATGAGTGGGCCTGGCAATCTACCCAAGGCCTTAAAAGTAAGGGAGGTATCCTCCACAAGTGCTACGCCGCCAATTTGTTTATACGCTTCCTTGGTCTTGTGCTCGATAATTTCATGCAGGTCTAAAGACTGAATCTCGGGTAAGTCCAATTTCTTGTGAGCTACAGGGTGGTCTAAATGTTTACCAAGTTGCTCGGCTTTAGCGGCATTTCCGGTTATAAAAGTCAGATTCATATTTTAATTTCGCTTTTTATTGCCATCGCAAGTTTTTCATACCCCTTTGCATTTGGGTGCAGCCCATCATGCAAATCAGTTTTTGCATCTAAAACTTCAGACACATCCACATACGAAACACCGCTGGAAGCAGCGGTCTCTTTCAAAACGTCGTTATATTTTTGTATCTCCGCATTGTAAAAGAGCGAGCTATCTTTCCATTGCGACACAACCTCCTCATCAACTTGCGTAGCCCCGACAACGAAAATCGTCTGCGTGTAGACTTTTGCTTGCTGCAAAAGAGACTCGATATTTTTCTTAAACTGCTCAAGTGAAATCTTATTTGTTTGCTCTCCGACCGGATACTTTGAGTCGTTTATGCCGATAGCAAATACCACGATATTTGGCTCAAGGGAGTCAGCTTCCACCTTAAAACGCTTGAGTAAATCTTCAGTTGTGTTGCCACAGATTCCGCGATTGTAGACCTGTTTATCTTCGTCTACAGATGTAGATTTCCGCAGTCTGCCAACCCACCCAAGGGCCTCGGAGTCGCTTTCGCCGTAAGTTATGCTGTCTCCCCAAATGCCAATTTCCATGCCCTAAGCTTAGCAAAAAACCAACGAAAATGCCTGGATAGCCGATAAGAAATTTCCTTGGTATATTCGTCAACGGACGATCGTGTCCACAAATCCAACCTTGAGGAGGTTCTGATGGTTGCGAAGTTCGCGATCCAGCGCCTTTTCGGGGCAGCTGGAATAGTGATCAACGGCCCAAATCTATGGGATCCGCAGATCCTGGATAATCGATGGTACCGGCGTGTTCTTTTACAAGGTTCTGTTGGCCTCGGCGATTCTTACATGGATGGCTGGTGGAACTGCTCGGATATCGCTGGACTTATAGAGCGAATCATAAAATCTGGCATCCATCTCAGGATACCTCGCCTTGATGTGTTGCTGAGGAGACTCCGCTTCGGCGTGATCGACGCGCAAAACCGTACTCGTTCGAAACGAGTCGCTGAAGTGCACTACGATGAGGATCCGCAATTCTTCGACATCTTACTCGGCCGCACGACCAACTACACGTGCGGACGATGGGATGGCGTCTTGTTACTTGATGAGGCGCAAGACCAGAAGATGGATTTGATCTGCAGGAAAGCTTTTCTCGGGACCGGTAAGACGGTGCTCGACATCGGCTCTGGCTGGGGCGGTTTTCTCGGCTACGCAGGACAGCACTATGGCTCTAGTGGCATCGGACTCACGATATCTCAAACGCAGCGTAAGTACGCTGCAGAAAGGTACCGCGATTTACCTCTGGAGTTTCGACTGCAAGACTACCGTGACTTTAGTGGCAAGGTTGATGCGGTCGTGTCCATTTGCGTCATCGAGCATGTGGGTCCAAGCCACTATCGGGAGTACTTCCAAAAAGCGTGCGACTCGCTTGCACGAAAAGATGGAGTCTTTGTTATGCAGTGCATCCTTGCATGCGATAAGCGTGCAACGATGGATCCATGGACGGAGAAACACATCTTCCCGAACGGAATGCTTCCGACGCTCGGTCAGATCAGAGAAGCCACGCAGGATATCTTTCATCTACTCGATCAGGAGCTCTTTCCCGAAGACTACGTGAAAACGTTTGTCGGGTGGCGCGAGAACCTAGTTCGACATCGAAACGAGATCGTAAAAATGTACGGACTGCGGTACTATCGCAAATACGATTTCTATCTCTCGCTCTACATCGCCGGGTTCGGTTCTGGACGTATCAGCGTAGGTCAGTTCGTGTTCTCACCGGCCGATCTTCGCAACACTTACAAACCGGTAAGGTTGTCGGTTTGAAACTGGGCGCTACCAAGTGGTCGCGCCCTTTCTTTTTTGTAAACCAACGAAAATGCCCCGGCTCGACCGAGGGCATTCGCGTCGCTATGGAGTTCCATTTTATCACCTACAGAAGGGGTAGGTGGCGTAGCTTTGTTGCAAGTAAAAGTGGTAAAATAGGTGTAATGAACGTGAGCACCACAAAGGCACGAACGATAGGACTCCCATTCGAAAATGAGCTTCTTGCGTCTGCCGTTGCGACACTCGCCGGGGCTAATACCGAGGACCGCGGAGCGGTCTTTACACGCCGCGAAGTAGCCGATTTTATCCTCGATCTGGTTGAATATTGGCCGTCGCAGAAATTGCAATTCATGAGCCTCCTCGAACCCTCGTTCGGGCACGGCGATTTTCTTATCCCGGCCGTGGAGCGTTTGATGGAATCACTTCGCAACCAAAAACTGAAGCCGACCGCAGAGCTTCTAAAAAACAGTATCAGGGCGGTTGAACTTCATATCGAATCATTCGAAAAGACAAAAGGCACTCTCAAGAAAATCCTGCAAGAGAATGGCCTCGACGCGACGCAAGCCGATACTGTGCTCGCGTCCTGGCTGATTCAGGGCGACTTCCTCCTCACCGCGTTTGAACAAAAGTTTACACACGTCATCGGCAATCCTCCCTACATACGACAGGAAATGGTGCCGAGAGGAGTTGGGGTCAGGCCCCATTTTCGAGATTGAGCGCCAGGACTCGGCTCCGCATAAAAACTTTGTCGTCACAAAATTTTTTACTAGCCGCGCCTCGCTCCCGCATCTGCTGACGCGGGGCCCGCTCCGGCGTTCGAGTTCTGGACGGAAGTGTCCCACACTTCCTCGCTCGGAGCCGCATACGACAAAACCGCCCATTGCAGGCGGTTTATGTCAGCGGCTCCGGCGCCAGGACTCGAACCTGGAACCAACTCCTTACACGTGAATCCCCCATTGCTGCGGGCGTGGACTATATCATCATCCCAACTTACAAGAAGTTGTCGGATGCGAGGCGCTTCGCCCTGCACATTGCAAGGCTACTCCCTTTCGGGATAGTCTCTACACCTTCTCCAACATGTGGTTGGAGCTTGGCTCGGGATTGCCCCAGAGGGGTTTCCCCGAATTCACCTCGTTTTTCAATTCAGATTCCTCTGAAAGGCTGCCTTTAGACAGGGAGCTGCTCTACCATTGAGCTACACCGGAATCTACTTAACCAGCGTATTGAGTCCCGACGCTTCGGTCGGGAGGCCGATTCAGACGTCGGCCCTACACCGGAATATATCGAACACTCAATATTATACATAGTTTTTACAGTAATTGAAGTAGAGGCCGGCGGCCGCACCACTACAAAATTGTGTGCTGTTATGGCATAGTGGGCGCAGACAACCAACTCAGGAGGCGCACAAATGCCGCAGTCACGCACATACACACCGCTCTATATGCGGGCATTGGCCCCCGCGGTCAACCTCATCTTGTGGCCCATCAAAGCGTGGGGGCTTGCCCAAGACGAACAGGAGGAGTCCGCCAACATGCCCACGGGATACCTGTGCACGGGCCACTTGCTTGGCGCTATGGCGCTGGGGTTTCTCAGCTTCATCTTCGGCACATCACTGGTGATAGGCGGGATGCTGTCCCCGCTGACTGTCCTTGGCGGCACCGCAGCGTTGTACTTGAGCCTCGGCGTAAGCCTGCGGCACTGGGTAAACCGGCGTTGCCGCACCGCAACCTACAACTACGTCAGAGAAAATCTTGACCTTCTGCGCTGAAGCCCGCTCGCACTGCCAGGCCCCAAACTGGCAGTGTTTTTTATTGCACAAAACAAAAAACCGCCGAGCTTATGCCCAGCGGTTTTTTGTTTTCAACTATTTCAGAAAATAGTTAGTTTGTCGTCTGGAAGCTCGATGGCCATGTCACGCTCACGTTGCCTGCCTGGTCTGTTGTGTAGACCATGTAGTAGTAGAGTGTGTTTGGCGCAAGGTTTGGCAACACCACTGCTTGTGACACACGCAGTGCAGTGTCGGTCATCGCGGTCATGCCGCTTACCGTAACTGCATTCTGGTATTCATAGGTCGTCAGCGGGCTCGTGCTGTAATACACTACCCCTTTTGACAATTCATTCGTGTTCCAACTCACAGTTGCGTTTGTTGGATAGGTGGTAACCATCACGCTCGTGATAATTGGCGCAGCAGAACTCTGGGTTTGCATGCCACCAGCTATCTGGAGGTTAAGCACAGGAAGGGTCTGTGGGCCAACGCGGCCAACAGCAGGGATGCCATTGCGGCTTTGGAAGTTTGATACTGCAGCTTTAGTCAAAAAACCAAAGTACCCGGTCACCAACTGTTGTGGATAGAGGGTTATGTCAGTTGCAAGAAACGTCTGGAGCACCGACACATCGGCGCCCGACATGCCAACTTCAAGCTGGCGGTTAAGCGCATCGGCAGATGCAACAAACGGTGCAGCGACCATAAGAGCGGACACAGCGATAAGACCTATTTTTTTAATCATATGATTTTGTATAAGAACCAAATAAGAGCACGGTTAGGCGGTTACATCTTCGGAACACGTCCTTGGAAGCAAATTTCCCTCAGTGCGCCTTGTAGAAGCCCCTCCATCGCAGCCCTGTTAGGGTGACTGCACTCGACTCTTGGAGACGTACGGAATCTACGCGTACTACCGTAAATGAGATATTGTTGCGACAGATAAAGAATATAATAAAATTTGACAAAATACAAGTTAAATCGCTTTATGACACACTTCTCTCAGTAACCCTAATTATCGAAAATATTTTTTGACATTTTTAAATAACATAGTATATTGCGTTTTAGAAGCCCAGCAAGGTTGGGCAGTACCTAGGAGTCGACGGATGGACGTCTCTGAAACACAGCTGGCCAGCTTGGAGACGGCTGGCGTCAGCTATTCCATGCTGGCAGTCAACAACGCCGGAATTGGTGCCCTGCATTTCAATAACGTGGGCGCCCGAAGCGCGCGCGTCATGAACGTCAACTTGTCGGATGGTATCTTCCACAACTGCCATCTGGGCGACGTGGTCATCAAGGGCTGCAACCTCACCAACATGATCATCGACGACTGCAAAATGGGTGGTATGACCATCAATGGCAAGTCGGTCGTCCATGCTCTGAACGCCACCTTCGGCGGCGTAGACATTGTAGGCAAGGAAGGGCTTGCCTGGCGCGTCGCCGAGCAGGTCATGCGGGGCCTCAACATCAGCAAGACAGCATACGCCGACTGCACCAGCTTGGGCGAGGCTGCAGAGGCCCTCTGCGGCGACTGGCACGACGCCGTGATGGGCCAGATGGACAATTTCTCGGCAGGCAAGCTCGGAGAGTTGGCAGCCTGCTGGCAGCCTGCCGACAAATGGACGCCAGAAGCCCGCGCGATGATGCGGCCTGCCAGTGGACGCACCATGTCTGGGGCAGCTTCCTACGACTACAGCGGGCAAGACACGTTAATCGAGCTGGCCACCATGGCCGTGCTCGAAGCAATGATGCGGATCATGCGCGGCGAGCTCAAGTAGCCCAGCGTCGCGCAGCACCATCCTGTTTTCACAGGGTGGTGTTTTTTATTTGACTCCATACATTATGCGTGCTATAAATTTTTTGGTTACTTGTATTGAAATAAGAGGTCTGTCATGAGCAAAGTGCCCGTGATACGCGACACCCCAGACGGATTGCAGCGGTATCTCGCTGAAATCCAAAAGTTCCCACTACTCACCCCTGAAGAGGAGTCGAGACTCGCGCAACGCCTGCGCGACCACAACGACCAGCGCGCGTTCGATGCGCTGACACTCCCCCATCTGCGGCTTGTTGCAAAGATAGCCAGAGGCTATTTAGGGTACAACGTGCCTTTTGCAGACTGCATCAGCGAGGGGAACTTCGGCCTCTTCAAAGCAGTGGCGAAGTTTGACCCAGACAGAGACACCCGGCTGGCAACGTATGCGCAATGGTGGGTGCATGCGGAAATAAAGCAGGGTGTGCTGCACTACTGGTCGATGGTGAAGATAAGCAGCACTTCGGCAGACCGGAAGCTGTTTTTCAAACTGCGGCAAGCAAAGAGCAGCGTTGGAGCACTTGAGGATGGCGACCTTCAGCCACAGCATCTCAGGCGCATCGCTCACATGCTGGGCGTTGGAGAGGATGATGTCGTCAACATGCATCGCCGGCTCAGTGGCGACACCAGCCTCAACCAGCCGCTTGCTGGCGATGATTCCTACATGGAGCTGCAGGACGTCTTGATTGACTCGTCTCCAGCACACGACACCGTGTTTGCTGAAGCTGAAGAGCTCACCCAGCGCAAAGCCGCTTTGCGGCAAGCGCTTTCGACGCTCAGGCCAAAAGAGCTGGATGTGCTTACAAAACGGCGACTTGCCGAGACTCCGCTCACACTGGCAGAGCTTGGAGCAGAGTATGGCGTCACGCGCGAGCGCATGCGCCAAATTGAGGCGAGAGCGATTCAAAAACTCCAAAAGGCAATGGGGGTGCCAGAGACCAAACCAACGCTCGGCAATCTGAATCTTGGGCCGTACGTCCGGAAAAGGAGGCAAGGGCGCGTTGCGCAAGAAGATCTCTGTACAGTCTGAAACGAGCATGCTATAAAAGCGTAAACCTTGTACCTGGAGGAAATCAAAATGTCGCTTGGAGCACACGGCTGCCCCCTTGGGGCCGAGACCGACAGCTGCAGCACCGGATGCTGCGGCGACCCGGCAAACTGCCGCTATGTCGCTCGGGCCGGAGGCCCGGCCTACAAAAAGATCGAGGAGGCCGACCGCCTCCCAAATTTTGACCCCTGGCTGTCCAGCCCCACCGACCGAGACACCGAGTAGTTACCCGCCGCAACCTCTCCCCAGGTTGCGGCGGACTTGTGTGTCTGCGTCGAAAGATATTGACATTTTTTATTACACGTGCTATATAATGGTGTTATAGTATCTATATTCTATGAACCAACACCTCATCAAAATTAAAAGCGACCTCGCCGACGCAGCACGCCAAACATATGCATGGTTTATGGAGCTCTCCCGTTGGCGCAAGGCAGCTGTGATTGCCGTGCTCGTAATTGTCGTGGGTGCTTTGGGCAATCTCATATTCCACACCACCCCAGCAGACAGTGTGGCAGAAAAAAATCAGCGCACCGTTACGCTGGAAAGTGTCGGGGCGCTCTCATCCAACGCAACCCCGCTGCCGCTGACCGGCACCGTTACCTCCCGCTCTGAAGCGTCGGTGCGCGCAGAGTCCTCGGGACAAATAACCGTATACACAAAATTGGGCGACACGGTCGCTGCAGGCAAAACCCTTGCAACGTTTGAAAACGCGACAGAGCGTGCGCAACTCCTCCAAGCCGAAGGTGCGTACGAGGCCGCAAAAGCAAGTAGGGACATTGCGCGCATTGCACAAGGCGGCACCACAATGTCGCTTGGTGAAGCGAAGGTTGCTGCACTCAACACTTTTTCATCCGTCTACAGTTCGCTTGACGATGCAGTGCACCTTAAAGCGGATGCGGTATTTATCAATGCGCAAACCAGCCAGGCAAAATTTAATATCACCGTCCCTAACCAAAATCTGATCCAAACAATCGAGCAAGAGCGCGCGCAAGTTGAGCAAACACTCAAAGCGCTTGCGGCACGCAACAAAACGCTCACGGTAGACTCGGCATTATCCAAAGAGCTCGACATGCTTGAGCGCGACACCCGCGCAGTCAAAAGTTTGCTCGACAACATTGCAACTGCGCTCTCGCAAGCAGTGTCAAACTCTGCTGCATCGCAAGCAACCATTGACGCCATCCGCAACAACATCAACGCAGGCCGAACCACCGTGAGCGCCGCGCTCTCGTCCATCACCTTGGCGCGCAACAGCCTCAACGCCGCAACAACCGCAAACACCTCGGCAGGCGGTGGCGGTGCTGCAACCGGGGCGCTGGCAAGCGCGGATGCAAGCGTCAAATCGGCGCTTGGCAACCTCCAAGCAGCGCAAGCTCGGCTTGAACAGACAATCGTGCGTAGCCCGATTTCAGGCACAGTCAACTCGCTCCCGGTGAAGACAGGAGACTTTGTCTCTGCTTTTTCGCCCATCGCAGTAGTCTCAAACAATAACGCGCTTGAGGTGGTAGCCTATGTCAGCGATACCGACGCAACAGCGATTGCGGTTGGGGCAACAGCGCGCATTGACGACGCAGTTGATGGGGTGGTCACCAAAATCGCCCCAGCACTTGACCCAACAACACGAAAGATAGAAGTACGCATCGGCATCATCGGCACCAGTGCCTTGGTCAACGGCAAGTCGGTACGGGTAGAGGTTGCCCGCGCCAAAACAGCAGAAGCAACGACCGCGGTCATCCGGCTGCCACTGTCGGCAATTAAAATTACACCAAACGGCTCGTTTGTTTTTACCGTCAACGAGCAAAACATACTCGTTGCACATCCGATTATTGAAGGCGCACTCATGGGAGAGCAGATGGTGGTGTTGGGCGGCATTTCCCCAGAACTCCGCATCGTAACCGACGCGCGCGGCCTTAAAGAAGGGATGACCGTTGGCGTCAAATAAACAGTATGCCGACCTTCTGGATATTTTTTCTTAAAAAACGAGCCTTTACGTACATGCTTATGTGCGTCCTTTCGCTTGGCGGAGTCTATGCCCTGCTCGCAATCCCCAAAGAGTCGGCACCCGAGGTGGTGGTGCCCATTGGCATCGTCGTCAGTACCTTGCGCGGCGCCTCTGCCACAGACATCGAACAGCTGCTCACTAAAGAGATAGAGAGCGAAGCAGCAAATATTGAAAACGTAGACAAAATCACTTCCACTTCGGGGCAAGGAGTGTCGTCGGTAACCGTCCAATTTGTTGCAAAAGCAGATATCGACAAATCCATCCAAGACTTAAAAGACGCCGTCGACCGAGCAAAACTTACATTCCCAAACGAGGCTGACGAGCCGCAGGTGCTCCAAGTAAATTTTGCTGATCAACCGATACTGATGGTCTCAGTCTCGGCAGACCTCTCCCCCGCCCTGTTTGCAAAGTTAGGGGACGACCTCGAAACAGAGCTCCGCAAAGTCTCTGGCGTATCGAAAGTGGTTGTGTCGGGTACGCGCAAACACCAGGTGCAAGTGGTGGTGCGCAAAGAGGCGCTCACTACCTACGGAGTCCGCATGGACCAAGTGGTCGCAGCACTGCAGAGCGCAAATGTATCGATGCCCATCGGGAGCATCACTGTTGCCGACATTGACTACCCCCTTACTTTTGCCGGCGAGATCACCGACCCGGCAAGCGTCCAAGACATTGTGGTGGCAACCAACGCAGGCGCCCCGGTATATCTGCGAGATGTCGCAGCGGTCATCGACGGCCTAGCGCCCCCAAGCACCATATCCCGCGCATCAGTCGGCGGTGAGCCCGCAAGCAACGCACTGACGCTCAACATTTACAAAAAAAGCGGGGGCGATGTGACGCAGATAGCAGATGCGGCGGTGGCACGGCTTGAAGAGTTAAAGCAAACAACGCTCGCGGGCGCGCAAGTAGTAGTGTCTTACAACAGCGGCGAGCTGGTGCAAAAAGACCTCTCCGAACTGACGCGCGTAGGGCTCGAGACTGTCCTGTTGGTGCTGTTGGTACTGCTCATAACCATCGGCTGGCGAGAGGCAGTGGTGGCAGCGCTCTCTATCCCCCTTTCATTTGTTATCGCATTTATCGGCCTGTATGTCTCTGGCAACACGATAAACTTTGTTTCGCTCTTCTCGCTCATACTCGCCATCGGAATTTTAGTTGATTCGGGCATCGTGGTGACCGAGGCCATCCACACAAGGCTTGCGCGCCTGGGCAATGGCTACGATGCAGCGGTCGCCTCGATACGCGAGTATGCATGGCCACTTATCGCCGGCACGGTTGCCACCATTGCGGTGTTTGCGCCGCTCTTTTTCCTCTCGGGTATCGTCGGCAAATTTATATCAAGCATCCCCTTTACGGTCATCTTTGTGCTGGTTGCGTCCATCTTTGTGGCATTGGGCATGGTGCCGCTCTTGGCGCTGCTGTTTACCAAACACAGCGCGCCAAACCGCCTAGAAGTGCTGCAAGAGGAGTATGCAGTGCGCGCGCAGACCTGGTACAAAAACTTTTTACGCGCCTTCCTCAGCGACCGCAAAAAACAAAATTGGCTTTTGTCGCTCCTTGGCGTTGGGTTTGTCTTGTCGCTTGCCTTGCCCGTTGCAGGACTCGTGAAAGTAGAGTTTTTCCCTCAGGACGACCAGGACTTTGTGTATATTGAAGTTGAGCGCTTGCAGGGCACCCCATTGCTCCAGACCGACAAATCTACACGGGAGGTTGAGGAATTTTTGTACACAAACCCTTACGTCGAATCTTTTGTCACCACAGTCGGCGCAGGATCGAGCTTTAATCAAAGTGGCGGCGGGAGCAACACAAAAACGGCCAATATTACCGTACTGTTGCCCAAAGACCGCTCAAAAACATCAACAGAGATAGTGCAGCTGTTGCGCACTGAGCTTGCCGCAGTCACTACCGCAACGATACGCGTTGAAGAGGCGTCGGGCGGCCCATCATCGGGCACGCCGGTGTCTATTGCATTTACCGGCGACGATCTGCCAGCGCTCACCGAGGCGGCAAACAAAGCTGAAATTGTGCTTGCAGGCATCCCCGGTGCCATCGACGTGCAGTCATCGGTGCGCGACAACGGCACGCAATTTACCATCGAAGTCGACCGTGCCAAAGCAGCCAGTGTGGGGCTCAGTGCTGCCCAAGTTGCCCAAGCGCTGCGCATCGCAGTTTCAGGGTCAACCGCAACCACCATCAAAACTCCGCAGGATGACATTGATGTAGTGGTAAAGATGAACCTTAACGCAGCCTATGTGCATCCAGAGGACACCAACAAAACAACCATAGACAGTCTCAAGCAAATCCCCCTGAGCACCCCCACGGGTACTGTGCTCCTTGGCTCGCTCATTACCGCGTCGGCAGACGAGTCGCGTGCAGCCATCACCCACACCGACCAAAAACGAGTCGTTACCGTCACCAGCAAACTTGCGACAGGCGCCAACGCGCTCGAGGTTACTAATGAGTTTAAAAAACAGATCGCCGCAGCAGGCCTGCCCTCTGGTGTCACTGCCGACTACGGCGGAGAGAGCGAAGATGTAAATCAGTCGTTTGCAGAAATGGGGCTGGCGCTCTTGGCGGGGATGGCGCTGATGCTCGGCATCTTGGTGTTGAGCTTTAACTCCTTCCGCTACACCATGTACCTGCTGCTCACCATCCCCTTGTCTCTCATCGGCGTGCTTGCTGGGTTGGCACTGTCGGGCATGGCGCTCTCATTCTCGTCGCTCCTTGGCGTCATCGCGCTTGCCGGCGTGATCATTAACCATGCAATCATCCTGCTCGACTCGGTGATACACAAACTCCAAAACGAAGCGCATCTGGGACTTAAAGAAGGCATTGTTGAAGCAGCTGCCGTGCGCTTGCGCCCTATTGTACTCACCACCATCACCACCGTCGTGGGCATGATACCGCTTGCCGGGGCATCCAGCCTGTGGGGGCCGTTGGCATTTACGATTATGTTTGGACTTACCTTTGCCATGATACTCACGCTCGTGATGGTGCCGGTGCTCTTTTATCGCTGGCCAGGGAGCGGCGTGCCTGCAAAATAATAGGAGCCTCAAAAGCCGCTTGAGTACGGTATAGTGAGACGATGCGGCTCCACCATATCCGAAGAATTTTTCTCATTGCATGGCTGCTCTTTTTGGTGGGCAGCTTTTCTGCATACCTGTACTACCCTGGCGCCATAGAGCAGTACTTGACCTTGAGCGCCGGCACGTCGCTATATCTGGCGTATGCTATTTTTTTACTCCTTGGGTGTATCCGCGGCTTTACTCTGATACCGGTTACGTATTTTATCGCCGCAGGGCTTTTGCTGTTTGAGCCGCTGCCGCTGTTTATACTCACCATGGTCGGGATTATGGTATCGTCCGCATCGGTGTACTTTTTTTCTGAACTACTGCAGCTGGATGAAATGTTTGAACGCAAGTATCAAAAATACGTGCAGTGGGTGCAGCGGATACTGCAAAAACATGAACTGCCTATTATTATCAGCTGGAGTGCATTCCCCTTTCTCCCCACCGACATTATCTGCTACGTGGCAGGCAGTCTTAATATACGCTTTAGCAAATTTATGCTCGGCATATTTATCGGCGAGTCGGTTATGGTTGCTGTGTATGTATGGGGCGGGCAGCATCTACTTGCGCTCTTACACGGGTAACATCCAGAGGCCCTCTAGTGCGCCGTATTTGACTATGCTACGCTCAAAGCGGACAGACCGTTTGGCTTTTATCTTGTTGTCTCACAGATAGGGAGAAACGCCGTGGGAACCATGGAATACACGCATGGGGTGACCCCAGCAAACGACGACGACCCAGGGTTGGCATTCTGGAAAGCCTTTGTATTCGTTTTTACATGCCTTGTGGCCATCTGCGTAGCGGGGTTTATGCTGGCTGCGGCTGGCGTCGCTTGGCTCCAGCCGCTGGCCGCATTTTACCGGGCGTTCGGGCTTGAAGTGCCGGTACCCTTTTGGCTGGAGCTCATGTACGCCGTACCCATCATCAACGTGCTCCTATGGCTGGGCCTCCACGCATATCGGCTCTATCGGAGAATCCGCATCGGGCTGTACTATCTTTCCTTCAGCCTTGGACTCTGACACCCCTTCCAAGCCGCCCGGCCTCCGGGCGGCTTATTTATATTCTCAATACCGCGCATTTAGGTAAAGCAATCCACTTGCCTCATCGTGTACTTGGCCAATGTATTCTGGTTATGGAGATAGTGGCTGGCCCTATTATCTCTTTTTTGTATTCAGTTGTCTTCTAGTTTTAGATTTACTATTTAAATAAACTCAGAAAGAAAAGCGTGAGCAATCCCAATCCGAATACCAACCATTGTCCACCATAACTGTATCTTGTAAACATTATTCGCCAAGATGGTAACGACTTATATTTGTCTTCTACAGACTCACCTCTTGTTTCTTCAATCTCATCAACGTAATATTTTTTTGACAAGAGTGTTCGAAATCCAGTATACGAGAACCAACTTCCTAATATTAGAGTGATTATTTGTAGCATCAATTCAATTGACATAGTGTATTATTTACTGAATACGGCACGTACTTGCTCCACAGCTTTTACCTGCATTGGAGAAAGGGTAGAGAATCCGAATGATTGTGCGAAAGAGGACATTGCTGATAACTGCGCTTGATTGTATCCAGTAAGAATAGGCGATCGATTTTTTGTTTGCGACTGATCTATATTTTGATAAATCTGTGGTGCAAAGAAATGATCTGTTACATCAAGAATAACGGGCCCAACTTGTAAGAAAGTTTTTGTGGCAATATCTTTTGTTGCCCGACCTGCACCAAAGATCGCTGCATCAAATCCAACCTTAAATCCAGTTTGCCATTTTTCTTGTGAAGTAAACACTTCTGGGTAGTCCAAAAACACTGTTTTTGCTTCGTACAAGTTTATAAGATTTTGCATAACAGAATATACTGCAAGTATTGGCAATATTGGAAGTTCTCCAGTTGGATCTTTCCTATTTATAGGATTATTCCGTGCATATCCATACGAATTCTGCATTTGGGGGTCAAGCAGGAATTCCTCTTGAACAGAAGCTTTACTCTTTTTGCCGAGGGTATTGTCATATCCTGGCACTGCATACAATCCTGTTTGATGAGAATGCATTATATCTGAATCCTCGAGACTCTGCCCCACCTCCCAAAACACCGGGTCCTCTGACAAGAACTGTCCCCTGCCCATATAATACCGCGCATTCAGGTAAAGCAATCCACTTGCCTCATCGTGCACTTGGCCGATGTATTCTCTCTGGGTTGCAGTGCCTGTGTGGGCTTGCGCTTCCCCATACGGATAGTACTGGAGTGTTTGGGTGACTGCTCCCTGTTGGTTAGTAGTGTGCTGTGTGCTGCCTAGGTGGTCGGTGTGGATGTAGGTAGGCGTGGTGCGGGTGGCTTTGGACTCTAGGGTTGCTATGAGTGTGTCTCCTGCAAAGAGTGAGAGGGTGGAGGTGGCTCCTTGTTTGCTGTAGTGGTGTGTTGGGTAGAGGGTTTGGATGCCGTCGTGTACCAAGACGCGGTTGTCTTGATGGTCGTAGCGGTAGGTCACTTTGGTGGAGGTGCCTATGTTGGTTTGGGTAAGGCGGCTTTGGTAGTCAAAGGTGTGGGTGGTGTCTCCTCTGTGAGTGAGGTTGCCGAGGGGGTCGTAGGTGTAGGTGGTGGTTGATGAGCCTGTGCGTAGGTCGGTGGGGGCATGCGGGTTTGCATAGCCGGTGCCCGCGTAGGTGTAGGTGGTGGTGGAGTCGCTCACCATGTTGCCAAGCGGATTGTAGCGGTATACATAGCGGTAGGTTGGGGTAGTTGTTGCTGCAGTAGTTGATGCAATGACCAGCCGATGTAGGTCGTCATAGGCAAACAACGACATCTTCACATCGTTTGCATCGGCCGCATCGGTAATGCGCGTGATGTTGCCAACCGGGTCGTAGACGTAGGAAAGATTTTGCACCATGGTGTTGTTTGGCCCCACCGTCTGTCTGGTTTTGAGCCAATACAATTTGTTTGGGTCATAGGTGTTGGTGGTTACCGTGTTGTTGGTGTACCACATGCCGCTCACCTGCCCTGCGGGCGAGTAATTAATATTTGATGCGCCAACCAGCGTACCACCCACCTTTCCGCCCAGCACAGACTCAAGCAACCCTGCGGTGTTGTACGTGTAGCGCGTCTCAAGGTTGTCTGGGTGGAGCATGTGGGTCACCTGCCCTTGCCGGTTGTATGCATATGCTGTTGCATACACGCCTGCGCCGATTGTTTTTTGCTCGATGGCAACCAACCCTTGTGGGTTGTAGGTGTATGCAGTTGCGACACCGGGGCGCATGGTTGCTGTGCACAAACGCCCCACTCCAAAGGCGCATGCATCGTAGGTGAATGCACTCTCTATGCCGCCGGCACCCAAAAAATCTTCGCTTGTTACTCTGTTGAGCGAGTCATATGCATACCGCACCACCTGCCCTGCTTGATTTTTGCTTTGCATAAGGTTACTTGCAGCATCATACTCATACACCCATACACCAAACTGTGTGTCGCTTGGCGCATGCAGGTCTTCTGCACGCACACGGTTGCCCAACCCGTCATAGGCAAAGGCGCGCACATTAGACAGAGCATCGCTGATGCGGGTCAGCAGCCCCAATTGATATGCATAACGCGTTGTATAGGTCGAGCCGCCAAGCTGCTCGTCCACTTGCGCCAGGTTGCCATGCGCGTCGGTGTAGAGCACTTTTTGTTTGCCTTTTGCATCAGTCACCCGGGTGCTCCAGTCGTCGCGAGCAAACGTGGTCACTCCAACAGCGTTGGTCACCGACGCAACATCGCCAAGTGGCGTGTATGTGTAGGTGCGCTTAAGTGTCAGAGGTGCTTGGCCAAGCCGCGCTTCAGCACCACCCGCCGCATACGGCAGTGAGTCCGACAACAAAAGCCCCGCGGTGTCGTATTGATAGTCAATCACCCCAAACATCCCATCCTCCATCTGCTTTCTTTCCTGCACGGCATGTCCAAGGCCGTCATAGTAGGTAACTGCCGCAGTACTTACAGCAGAGTCAAGGTAGTCTATTTTTTTAACCATTGTCGGCACGGTGTCTGTATAGTGATACCGCGTTTTGACAGCAGTGGCGCCCAGCTCGGGCACCCGCACCTCTGCCACCCGCCCGAGCGGGTCGTATTGCGTCTGATATACCGCCCCATTTGCATCGGTTTTTTGCACCACTGTGCCAAATGCATAATTGTATGCGTATGTCTCTTGCTGCCCCAAGGCATTGCGCACCACGCTTGGATACAACAGCCGCGCATCATAGGTATATGCTGTTGTATTGCCGCGGGGGTCTGTCTCTTGCGTCAGCAACCCTTGTGCATTGTAGGCGCGCAGCGTTGTGCTATACACAGCGCCCTGCTGCCAGCGTTCTGTTTTTGTCTCCATGCCGCGCGTGGCGCTGCCCAACGGCAAACCATCGTAGTAATGCTTCGCTTCGGCCAGCTTGCTACCTGCGCTGTCAGTTTTTGTTTCGCTCACCAGCACCCGCATCGCCTTTGCCGTACCTGGCGCATAGCGCATGATGGCGGTGTACGTGTCCGCGCCCATGTCAGTAAATGAGCCGTTTGCCAACCCCGCAACTTCGCCCCACTGCACCTCTTGCAGCAAATCCCCCGTCAGCGGGTCATAGGTATACGTTTTTGCCGCATCTCGATGTGTATCATTTTGATTGTAGTCTTGTGACACTTCTTGCACTGGCAACACTTTGTACGCACCGTTTTGGTCAAACGTTTGATAGCGCGTGAGCGTCTTGCGCTCGAGCGCACCCGAGGGGCTTAGTATATCTTCTCGATATGCGCGCCCGATTTGCGCCACATGGTCGCTCTGCTCTCCATCGCCAGACACCGCATCCCCTTGGTTAAAATACGTCACCACTGTTTTGTTTGGATCCACCGCCGTGACTTTGGCAAAGCCTGCAAATCGCCGCTCGCGCACATCGCCCGGGATGTGCCACTTACCTCCCGCATACGAGTAGGTTGTTTTGTCGCTGCGGCCAAGGCCGTTATTGACCGTAATGTCTGTCACCAACAGCATGGGGAAGGCGAGGTCTGGGTTCTCCCCCGACTTGGTTGAAAATGCGTACGTTACGCCAATGCTCCCGCCGGTTGGGTACGTTACTGTGGTCAAAACATCAGGTATCATGCCCTCACTCTGCATATGGCTGCTGTCTAAAAATCCATCGCCATTCCAATCAACATACTCATCATATTCAACATCACCTCCCCAACTCACCGACGTTGGGTGCCCTAAAAATATGAAGGACGGCATTTGTAGCGTGCTGGTTGCCCAGCCAGAGCCGGTGTTTAGATATACATAATTATATATTTTCGTATCTATCGGTTTTGCACCGTTCGTTAAGTACTGATATTGCGGCATGTGGTAGGCGCGCACATAGTCTGGCAGTCCATCTGCATTCATATCTATAAATCTGATGCCTTTGTCCCAACCTGTCTCCTGGCGCGTCGTGGTGGCTATCTTCCATCCATTTTCACAATTTGCTTCCCAACCCGTGCCGGTATTGAGGCAAAAGTACGTCGCTGGCCCTGCCGACACCATCCAGTCATCAAGCCCGTCACTGTTGATGTCGACCAGCTGGGATGCGGTGGTGTCGTCGGTGGTTATGGGCATAGTTGCCACCGGGCTAAACGTGCTCGTCGCAAACTCCCACCCAGCCTGCTCGCTGGTGTGCAAGTAGGTACCGTCGAGGCCAGAGTAGACAATCTGCGGGAGTGAAAAGACATAGTCCACCAACCCATCACCATTTACGTTGCCAAAGAGCCCTGTGCTGTAGGTAACGTCTTCATAAGAATTGCGCATGCGGTTGTATGCAAATATAGGTAGTCCTGTATTAGGTTTTGGGATCCACGACAACCCCGAGCCGACTGACTCGTTTTGATAGTACGCTTGACGCAACTCGCCATCGCGCATACGTATACTGCGCACAATGTCTGCTTTTCCATCTCCGTTTGCGTCAAAAAACCGCACTCCCTCCTCTGCTGGCCGGTAGTTGTCTGGCGCTGCTACGGATATAGACCAATGCTCGGGCATGTTTGGGTAGAGCCTGTTTGCAACAACCGAGTACATATTAAGGTCTACGGACATCCATTTTTGTAGAGATACAGGGTTTTGATACGACAGTGCAAAGTCGGGCAAACCGTTGCCGTCCGCATCTGCAGCGACGTGCGCCGCATTGTACAACTGGGAGCTTTCTTTGGGTGTGTATGTGGGTGGTGTTGCCGAGTAGGTAAATTGTATTGCTGGCCGCTGCTGCTGCCCCCCATCGCTGTATCCTGTCTGCTGCAGCGCGCTCAATAGCGAGCGGACACCGTTGTTCCCCGGCACATAGGTAAGGGCATATTTGGTCACCACCGTGCCCTCTGCCAAAACCGTAACTGCTTTAAGCCGTTTTTGCAGCGTTACGGCAAAACCCGTGGCGTGCGACACCAATGTGTCGGGGCGAGCCTCATAGGCAAAACGCACAGCAAATGCCCCCGCAGTAGCGCCACTGTTGGTATACGTAATGGAGGCTGGATAGAGCGTACTTCCCTCTTTGGCGTAGGCATAAACAATGCGGTTATCGTTGGTGTCCCGGATTTCTTGCAGCATCCACCGCGCTACTTTTGCAGGATCTTCTGCTGCAAATTGCCGCCCTGCTTGGGTCTGCCCATAGGTATAGCGGATGCCCTTTTTATCAAACGCAGTCCAAACATTGTTTTTAAAAACATACAGCGTGCCGTCGTCGATGCGCTGCCGATATTCATTTGCTTCTACAGCCGCCACAAGCTCACCACCCTGCGATGCACTAAAGTAGTTGTCGACATACATGCGCTCAGACCCTGTTTTATTGAGCCGCTCTATATAGGGTATTGAAAGCGACCATCCATAGCCGACGATGCTGTCTTTGCGATCTTGGCTGTTATATACAAGCGCCAAGTCGGGAGTCATGCCTCCTCGCCCCGGTGGCAATGCCAGCTCGACACGCTCAGTGAGCGCGCCGGTTGTTTCTGAAACTTTTGGCGCCAGCGACCCGTGCGTAAAAAGTTGGGGCGCATCAATGGTAGGCCGCGCAACCTCAGCCGTGCTTGCTGCTGCAATTTGTGGCTCTGCACTAGCCGCAGGAGCATCTGGGGCAGCAACCTCCTCTACTGGGGCGCTTGGAGACTGTTGCACAGGCGTATCTAAAGCCGCCTCTTGTGCATATGAAAGGAGGGGTGTCAGCAGCAAAATACCTATAGATATAGTCGCAAACCCCTTGGCGTAGGCCGTGTTTTTATAGAGAGTCATACGTCTGAAGCGCCAGGCGCCACATACAATTAAAGAGTACCTAAAAGTAAAAATTATGCAACTATATGTAATTTTGTAAATACTCTCCTTCATCATGTACAATACAACACATGGACTTGCTGCAAGCATTCATACTGGGAGTTGTTGAGGGTGTTACCGAGTTTTTACCCATCTCCTCAACCGGCCACCTCATCCTTGCCAGCCACCTCCTTGGGCTGCCCCAGAGCGACTTTGTAAAAACATTTGAAATTGCAATACAACTTGGCGCCATTGGCGCGGTGTTGGCGCTGTATTGGCGGCAGTTCCTTGATATCGAAATTTTAAAGCGGCTGGCGGTCGGCTTTATGCCCACAGCGGTCATTGGGCTACTGCTCTACCCCTTCATCAAAGCACACCTTGTGGGCAACCAGCAGGTAGTGCTGTGGGCGCTCGCCTTGGGCGGTGCCGTGCTTATTTTGTTCGAACTATTCCACAAAGAGCGTCCCGCCAAAGAGGGCGAGGTGGAGCAAGTTGGATACCTTCAAGCGCTCGGGGTCGGACTCTTTCAAGCATTGGCTGTAATCCCTGGAGTCTCTCGTTCGGCAGCGACCATTGTGGGCGGCCTGCTGCTGGGGCTGCGGCGGCACACGATTGTAGAGTTTTCATTCCTCTTGGCGGTACCGACCATGGCAGCCGCAACGGGCTTAGACGTACTCAAAAATTACCAATCATTCACCACGGCGCACATAGCCCCTTTAGCAGTAGGCTACGTCACCGCGTTTGTGGTCGCGCTTTTAAGCATCACCTGGCTGCTGCGCATGATTAAACACCACACCTTTATACCGTTTGGCGTGTACCGGATACTCGTCGCGTTGTTGTTTTGGTTTTTGGTGCTGTAGCACTGCATTTAGCGCAGCGGCAGCCTTTTGGTTTGATGTACGCATCAAAATAGTCAGACTCATAGTCGTATGACAGCTCTTCTCCTGCCGCTATGGCGCGCTTTGCAAATACAAACACCTGACCTCCGCGTATCCGAATTTCGCAGTTTGGGCGGCACGAGTGGTTGATATACCGTGCGGTGTTGCTCCGCGACGCACCGTCAATGGTTTTGGTTTTGGTTACTTCAAATAAATATTTGCTCCGGCTCGAATATTCTTCTTCTTTAGACAGTACGCGGCCAACATATTCGATAACGCAGGCCCCTTTTGGGATAGCGCTGTTGGTAAAAAGGCCGAGCCCCGCAGTAGAGCGGCGCACCGCAAGGTCAAAAAGTCCTGGAGTATATGTTGTTTTTGCTTTCATGGATGATGGAAAGGTCGATAGAGGCAACGGATAAGCCCCTCCCACGCATTTGGTGGAAAGAGGCTTATCGGCCGCCCATGCTCCTTGTAATTATTTTGCTTTGCCCAGGATCTTAAACATTTTTGTACTGCACACCGAGCAAGTGCCCTGCATCGCACGGCGACCACCCTTCATCTCTACCTCTGCAGGATCCTTCATGTCTCGCTTCTCTCGACACTTAACACAGTATGCTACTTCAGTTTCCATGGATATATGCGTTACTCTGGCTAATGCCCTATAGTGTACCCTACCTTTATTGTTTTCTATAGCCTCTTGCGCAGTCCACACCCGCCAACGCATGCTACCTTGACACACTGGAGACTTGGCGCAACCCACGCAGATGTGTTGCAAGTGGGAGAAGTTGCTCATTTTTGCGCAAAAAAAGCGATATAAAGAGTAAAATTTTATTCTTTTGGTCCTTTTTTACCTCAGAGAGTTGATTTTTTGATAAAAAGTTCTCGGATTCGCTATGCACAGGGCATGATGCCACGAGTCAGAGGTATAATGTATTTCCCACAAGGGCAATTTATTAACGTAAGCCGCGCGTCTATGGCCATCACCCAAAAAATCAAAAAACGAAACGGAGAGATTGTCGATTTTCATCCTGACAAAGTCACGGTGGCCATACAAAAAGCCTTTGCCGCGGTTTTAGGCGACTCGCATGACGCAGACTCAATAGACATCACCCGCGTCGTGGTCGACGCTATCGACATGAAGTTTGGCACGACCGCGTTTATCCCCAGCGTCGAAGATATTCAAGACCTCGTAGAGACTGCTTTGATGGAGCGGGGTTACTTTAACGTCGCAAAATCCTACATCATTTACCGCTACGAGCATAACAAGCTCCGCGAAGAGAAAAAGGAGGAGGTTATTGAAAAAATTATAGAAAATACACTCCTCATTACCAAGCGGGATGGGTCAAAAGAGGCATTTAGTGAGAGTAAACTCACCCGCACCCTCTTGCGCGCCGCGGAAGGGCTGGAGCGCGTGATAGACGTGCCCGCAATCATCGGCCGTGTCCGCGCAGAGATGTACGACCAGATGAAGACCAAAGACATCCATGACGTTTTGATTATGGTGGTGCGCTCGATGATCGAGCGCGACCCAGCACACTCTACCGTTGCAGCACGGCTTTTGCTCCAGTCGCTCTATAAAGAAGTATTTGGCGAAATGGACTTCACTAAGCTTGAGGAGGTGCATAAAAATGCTTTCATCAAGACTATCCATCGCGGCGTTGAGATAGGCCAGTTTGACCCCCGCATGCTCGACTTTGACCTTGCAAAACTCGCTGACTCGCTGATTGTCGAGCGCGACCGTGACTTCCGCTACCTTGGGTTGCAGACGCTACAGGCAAACTACCTGTCCAAAGAGCACGGCACCCGCAAACTCCTTGAGACTCCGCAGATATTCTGGATGCGCGTTGCAATGGGCTGCGCCTTGGCAGAAAAGACGCCCGAAGACAGAGAGCGCTATGCTGTTGAGTTTTATGAGGTGATGTCGGCTATGTACTACACCCCCTCGTCCCCTACGCTCTACCACGCAGGGCTCAAACTCCCCCAACTGTCATCATGCTTTTTGGCTACGGTGGGCGACGACCTGCACGCCATCTTCCGCGAATATTCAGACGGCGCGCAGTTGTTGAAGTATGCTGGCGGCCTTGGCACCGACTGGACAAACGTGCGCGCAACGGGCTCGCTGGTTAAGACTACAGGGGTAGAAAGCCAGGGTGTCATCCCCTTCCTCAAAATCGCAAACGACGTCACCATTTCAATCAACCGCTCAGGCCGCCGCCGTGGCGCCCAGGCAGTGTACTTGGAGTATTGGCACGCTGACATTGAAGACTTTATCGAGCTGCGCAAAAATACCGGCGACGAACGCCGCCGCGCACACGACCTTAACACGGCAACGTGGATCCCCGACCTCTTTATGAAGCGTTTGGCAGAGGATGGCTACTGGACGCTCTTTTCACCTTCTGATGTGCCCGACCTGCATGAGATATATGGCCGCAAGTTTGAAGAGCGCTACGCAGAATATGAGCGCCTCTCTGACGAAGGCAAGATGCCGATGTTTAAGCGCGTGCGCGCTGCTGACCTGTGGCGCAAACACATCACCATGTTGTTTGAGACAGGCCACCCATGGATAACGTGGAAGGACCCAAGCAACGTCCGCAGCCCGCAAGACCACGTTGGCGTCGTCCACTCCAGCAACCTGTGCACCGAGATAACCCTCAACTCAAGCCCCAACGAGGAGACGGCTGTCTGCAACCTAGGCTCAATCAATATGTCGAGCTTTGTACGCCACGGCGCCTTTGACCGCGACTTGGTAGCCCGCGTGGTGCCTGTTGCGATGCGCATGCTCGACAACGTCATTGACGTTAACTTCTACCCAACCGACAAAACCCGCAACTCAAACATGCGCCACCGCCCTGTGGGGCTGGGACTCCGCGGGCTCCAGGACGCGCTCTACAAACTGGACATTAATTTTGACTCAGATGCAGCCGTCCGCTTTTCTGACGAAAGTATGGAGGTCATTGCGTACCACACCATCCTCTCGTCGGCACTCCTTGCAAAAGAGCGCGGTACGTACGAGTCGTACAAAGGTTCCAAATGGGATCGCGGCATTTTGCCGCAAGACACCCTTGCATTGCTCGAGCAAGAGCGCGGCATCCGCATCGACGTACCTCGCGCAGAGAGCTTGGATTGGCGCCTAGTGCGCGAAGCGGTGCGCACGTGGGGCATGCGTAACTCAAACACCATGGCAAATGCGCCAACCGCATCAACCGCAAACATTGCCGGCTGCTACCCAACCATTGAACCCATATACAAAAACCTGTACGTAAAGTCCAACATGGCGGGCGACTTTATGATCGTGAACGAGTTTTTGGTTGAAGACCTGAAGCGCCTTGGACTGTGGAATATGGATATGCTGGAGAAAATCAAATTCTACGACGGCAGCATCCAAGAAATAGCGGAGATCCCCCCTGCGCTGCGTGCCAAATATAAAGAAGTCTTCGAGATTGACCCACAGTGGCTCATCAAAGCAGCTGCCTACCGCGGCCGCTGGATAGACCAGTCGCAGTCGCTCAACATCTTCTACAGCGGCACCTCGGGCAAAGTACTTTCAGAGATTTACCAATACGCCTGGGCACTGGGACTTAAGACAACGTACTACCTGCGCACCATGGGCGCATCCCGCATCGAAAAGTCGACCATAAACCTGCAAAAGTTCGGTGGCACCTCAAAAACTGACGCAAGTGTCAGCAACGGCATGGCCACCGTCACCATCGAGGAAATTGTGACCATTACTGAAGCTGCACACAGCCCACTCAGCGGCTCTATACCTTCGCCCCTCATGATGAACGCCCAAGGCGAGATGGCTTTTGCTGAAGCGCCCCGCCCACAGAGCACCCCGATGCTGACCGCCTCTGTAGCGCGCGAAACGCCTCTGGCAGTGGCGCAAACCGCAGCACCCGTCTTTGCGGACACCTCGCTTGCCCAAGTATCAGAAAACCGCCTTGCCAAACTCCTTGCTGAAGAAGCCGCTAAAAACAAAGGCACGGTGCGTCCAAAGATAGAAATGATCGGTGAAGTTTGCGAAAGCTGCTCGGCCTGAGACAGATTACTAGCTGTATAATTAAAAAAATATGGCAAGGAAAGAACGTACAATAACAGAGGTCTATAATGTCCTGACCGACTTTATAACCTTCACTAAACACCAATTTGAGGTGGTGGAGAAACGATTCGAACTCGTGAACGGCCAATTGCATCTCATGAGTAAAGAAATCCGCGACATTAAAATTGAGCAGCAAGAAACGAGCAAGGATATAAAAATGTTAAAAGAGGATGTAGTTGCGGTTGGCAAATCAATCTACAAACAACACCGCACACTCGAAACCCACAGCAGAAGGTTGATGAAATTGGAGCAATAACTAACAAACCCGGCATCTTTCGATGACGGGGTGTTGCACTAACTTATTGAGGCCAGTGCAGTAGTGCGTATTGCATTTCTTCGGCCTTTTGGCCGCCGGCATTGCGCGCCATTCGGCTACACGTTTCTTTATCGTAACCGTCAGGCGAACCCGTCTCAAAAAAGGCATAAAATTCGCAGACCGTCCGATTGTGTAGTCGGTAGCCTTTGAATCTCCAACCTTCTTCAGGCTGCGCTAAGCGGTTAATCACTGACCGAAAGCCACTATCTGGGAGCATCTTCTTTCTCCAAAAACTCAGTCCTGCGCTCATTATATACTATTTTAGTTATTTTGTCAACCCTATACAGCGCTCTAGAAAAAGGGTTTCGTGCTGAAAAACCTTGTCGATTACCTACCTCGCCAATACAATAAAGATGTCAGCTAACAGAAATACTGAGTTAAAAGTAAACTTTTATTCGCTCACTCACTAGATTATGGGTATCATCAACGGCGCATCAACAACCGATCCGAACAAAATCCTCCCAATGAAGTACAAGTGGGCGCGTACCCACTACAAAAAAGGTGTTGCCAACAACTGGGTACCCGAAGAGGTGTCCATGCAGCAAGATGTGGAGTTGTGGAAGAAGCCCGGCGCACTGAGCGAAGACGAGCGTCGCATGATTTTGTGGAACCTTGGATTTTTCTCTACCGCTGAGTCTTTGACTGCCAACAACCTGGTGCTGGCGATTTACCGCCACATCACCAACCCCGAAGCACGGCAATACATTTTGCGCCAAGCGTATGAAGAGGCGGTACACACCGACACATTTATCTACTGCTGCGACACGCTCGGACTCAACCCCGACGAGATCTACAAGATGTACGAAAACGTTCCGTCGATAAAAGAGAAGGATGACTTTGTGGTCGAGATGACCAAAAACGTATTTGACCCGGGCTTTACGACTGAAGGGCCTGAAAATATTAAACGCTTTGTGCACGACCTGGTTGGCTACTACGTCATTATGGAAGGCATCTTCTTCTACGCCGGGTTTGTGATGATGCTGTCGATGCTACGCAAAAGCCGCATGGTAGGTGTGGGCGAGCAGTTCCAGTTTATTTTGCGCGACGAGTCGGTACACTTGGCCTTTGGCGCCGACCTCATCAACACCATTGTGCAAGAAAATCCGGAGATCTGGACTCCAGAATTTAAAAAGGAGCTGACCGACAACATCATGCGCGGCGTTGAATTGGAGAAAAAATATGCAGACGACGCACTCCCGAGAGGCATCGTTGGCCTTACCCCAACAACCGTTAAGCAATACGTTGAGCATGTTGCCGACCGCCGCCTCGAGCGCATTGGTTTGGAGCGCCAGTACCACAAAGACAACCCCTTCCCTTGGATGTCGGAGATTATCGATATGCCAAAAGAGAAGAACTTCTTCGAGACTCGCGTTACTGAGTACAAGACTGGAGAGTTGGATTGGTAAACTACTAAAAAGAAAACCCCCGTAAGTCGGACTTACGGGGGTTTTGCTATTTTTATTTCAAGCTTTTTGAAACGTCATAGTCCCCTACTTTGGTGCGTAAAATGTGGAGCGCCAGGGCCGGGACGCCCAAATCTTGCCCCATGGTGTGGGCAATAGAGCGCGCGTAGGTACCGCTCGAGCAGGAAATTTTGATGGTCGCGCAGGGGAAGGTGCGGTCACCCTCTTTGCGCAAGTTGCGGTTCCACAGCCGCAAAATTTCTTCTTGCCGGAAGTCTCCTTGGATTTTATCTATCGACGTTTCAATATAAGTAAGTAAATCTTTTTCTTTAATTTTGTAGACATGCTCCAGCGTGATGTCATAAATCGTCACTGTTTTGCGCGGCATCACCAGGGTGCCGATGAGCCCGCCGCGCGCCCACTCAAACAAAGACTTCCCCTCCACGGTTTTAGATGAAAATGGCGGATACTCTTGCGAAAATCGTCCGCGAAACTCGTTCAATTCTTTTTCAAGCTGTGCTTTGCGGAGCCCACTTGCATCACCGCTTTCCATCACTCGCCCCAACAGGTCATACGTATCGGTTGAAAATCCAAACAGCACGTCCAATACGTACTCTTTATCCATGTCTAAATATGCCTCGCGCATTTTGTTGGCCGACCCAACGAGCGTAATGAGTATCCCCTCGGCCATTGGGTCCAAGCGGCCTGCGTATGAAAGCACCTCATGCGCGTACTCTGGCTTTTGTGCACGCAAACGCTCCAAGCGCTCGCGTGGTGTCTCTCCCGCTTGTTTGTAGAGGTTAAGTACCTTGCCCCCCACCGTGCGCGGAGTGACCATAGGCTCTTTTTTTGTCTCCCTGTTTTCTTGAGGCATTTCTGCTAGAATACTAGATAATCCTATGAGCAGCAAAAAAAATAAACTTTCCGTTGAGCCGTATAAGGGCGTCCGCGACTTTTACCCCGAAGACCAGGCGTTTTTAAATTACATCATCAGCACCTGCCGCGGCGTCGCAGAGCGATTTGGCTATGTCGAATACCACGCGTCTGTTCTAGAGCCAGCCGAGCTGTATCGCGCAAAAGGCAGCGATAATGAGGAAATCGTAAATGACCAAACCTACACCTTTACCGACCGCGGCGGCCGCGAAGTAACGCTCCGCCCTGAGATGACTCCTTCGGTCGCCCGCATGGTTGCCGGTAAACGGCGCGAGCTTGGCTTCCCGCTCCGCCTTTTCTCTATACCCAACGTCTTTCGCTACGAGCGCCCGCAGCGTGGCCGCTTGCGCGAACATTGGCAGTTAAATGTCGACATCTTTGGCTCGGCGTCCAAAGCAGCCGAGGCCGAGGTCATAGCCCTTGCAGCAACAGTAATGGCGGCCTTTGGCGCAAAGAAAGACGACTTTGTCATCAAAATAAGTAGCCGTGCATTTTTAAACGCGCTGATGGATGAGTATTCTCTCCCCGAAGAGTCGCGTGGACGTTTTTTGTATCTGCTCGACCGTCGCGCAAAAATGCCCGCGGAGGAGTTTAAAGCGGAGCTCGCTGCATTTGGCGTTCCACTTGAGAGACTCTCTGCAGCAAATGCACCCGCAGATGTGGCAGAGACAATGGCGCATCTCAAAACCTTGGATATTACCAATGTTGAGTTCGACACCAGCGTGGTGCGCGGGTTTAACTACTACACCGGCGTGGTGTTTGAAGTGTTTGATACGCACAAAGACAACAACCGCTCGCTCTTTGGTGGCGGACGCTATGACAACCTGACTGCACTTTTTGACGACGAACCTATCGCGGGAGTGGGGTTTGGCATGGGTGACGTAACCATCCAAGACTTTTTAGCTGTGCGCGGCCTGTTGCCCGCATACGCGCCGCATACTGACGTCTATATCGCGCTCACCAACCCTGCACTACTCAACGATGGGCTTGCGCTGGCAACAACACTGCGCACAAGCGGAGTAAACGTTGGACTAGACTTTGGCGACAAAAAACTCGCTGACCAGATAAAAGCCGCCTCAAAACACACCATCCCCTATTTGTTGGTTATGGGCGACGACGAGTTGCGGACAGGCATCTTTGCCGTACGCGACCTCAAAACCGGGCAAGAGACAAAGCTCGCCGCAGACGCACTTGCCGCTTTTTTCCTTAAACACTAGTGTCGTATGCGTCGCATTGTCTTTGATATTGAAACAACGGGTCAGATGCAAAAAGGGAGTATTGATTTTACTAACCAAGAGCTCACTATTGTCTGTATTTATGATTCAAAAACAGACAGCTACTCGAGCTATTTAAAAGAGGAGCTTCCAAAACTTTGGGGCATCTTGGAGCGTGCAGATGTACTTATCGGCTACAACTCTGACCACTTCGACATTCCTATTTTAAACAAATACTATCCGGGCGACTTGACCCAGATGCGCAGTATCGACCTGCTTAAAGAGGTGCGCGCAGTGCTCGGGCGTCGGCTCAAAATGGACAACATTGCCGAGGCGACGCTGGGTAAAGGCAAAATAGCAAGCGGACTTGATGCGGTGAAGTGGTGGCAAGAAGGCAACATAGATAAATTGCGCGAGTATTGTATCGACGACGTCCGGGTGACCAAAGAGCTCTACGACTATGCAAAAAAGCACAAACATCTTAAATACAAAGATTTTGACGGGATCCGCGATATAAAAATTAACCCTGCTGGCTGGGAAAAGGCGGCCGAAACGGCGCTCCTGACCCACACACTACCTTTCTAGATATGTTAGAATGTGCGTATTAAGTAATTAGATAGTATTTATGAAATCCCAATACGCACTTCCGCTCACCATTGTTATTGCAGGCGCACTCATCGCAGGCGCTGTGTTTTGGGTTGGTAAAAACGGCAGCCCATCTGGAGTAAATACGCAAAAAACTGCCGCTCGCGCGTATGACCCAAAAATCGACCATATCCTTGGCAACCCGGACGCACCGGTCAAAGTGATTGAGTACGCAGACCTTGAATGTCCGCATTGCAAAACCTTCCACACCACCATGCACCAAATCATGGACTTTTACGGCCCATCTGGAAAAGTTGCTTGGGTGTACCGGCCATTCCCGCTTGCGCAAATCCACTCTAAAGCACCTCAAGAGGCCGCTGCCGCTGAATGTGCTGCCGACCAAGGAGGTGACGTAACCTTTTACAAATACATTGACCGCCTCTACTCAGTTACCCCTGGCGACAACAACCTTGACCTAGCGCAGCTCCCCATCATTGCAGCAGAGCTTGGCCTCGACGTCTCCGTCTTTAACCAATGCCTCTCGAGCGGCAAGTACACAAAAAAGGTGAGCGACAGTTACAGCGAGGCAATCGCAGCTGGCGGCAAAGGCACACCGTTTACCCTCATCATGGTTGGCAATGACGTGCTCCCGCTTGACGGCGCACAGCCATATGACTCAATGCGCGCAGCCATCGACACCGTACTCGCACAAATCCCCGGAGGCACTGCAACAACTACTCCTCGATAGCAAGCTGCTCCTCAACCAAACTGAGCCGGTAAATATCGAAAGAATTCTCGCCCTCAAACATATCTGATGGGTTAGGTAGGTATACCCGCTTTCGGGTAATCTCTGTGGTTGCATCGTTGACAAGCCGATGGAACAACGCAAACTCATCTTTGCATTTGCGGAAGTCGATGATGTAGCGGCGCAACTGCGCTGCCCCGTCTGCGTTTTTTGACTTCTTGCATTCGTACACAATAAAGCGCAGCACGGGCTGGTCGTACAAAGAGCGCACGGTGTAGTAATTAAACAGCGCCTGCATGACAAACAGCGCTTTTTGCGCACCCTGTTTGCTAAATGAGTCGACGAATTTGTGGTCGATAATATCAATACCCGCCGGGTCAACCCGTGACCGCACCACCAAGTCTGACACCGCTTTAAGCGGGAGCATCAGCCCTTCAACCGTCGCCACCCCTTTTACCTCGACCCCGAGCACTTTGTGCCGAGGCGGACGCGCCAAATAAAATCCGGTCATCTGCAGATATTCTCGCTCCATTGACGCGCGTTTTTCTTTTTGGGCGCGGCGGCTTTTTGCTTTACCAAATGAAATTTCAAAATCAGGTACTTGGCGCAAATATTCAAGCCCAAGTGCAATAGCACCCTCTTTGTCTATGCCGCCATAAAAATGCTGGAGCGCTACGTGCCCCGCTCGCCCCACCACTGACGCAGGCGAAGACGGCGTATCGTATATCTCCTCAACATAGCGCTTATACCACGCGAGCGGATTGCGCAAAAAGGCCATTAGGGAAGAGTGGCTCCAATGCCGTATCGGTAACTTACCCCTGCGCATTATAGCCACCAGTATACCATTTTAGGCTCAAAATCTGGGCAAAAACGCAGTATACTGGAGGCTATGGCAAAAGAAGCAGCAAAGGTTTGCCCGCATTGCGGAGGCGAAGTGCGGCATTGGGTTGAGTTTACTGCACTGCTCATGGACATGGTGATGCTCCCCGTGATGCAGCTGACCACGCGCGCACTCCGCAGTGCCCTGAGCACCGGCAAACCATCCTCGGGGTTTGACCTCTACATGACGCTCGCAAACCTTTCACTGGGCACCAACCTCTTAAAGCCCGACGAGCACACCCTGTTGCTGCACCAAATGCTCTGGCAAGAGGCGGACACCCGAGGCATTGTAATGCGCGAGTTTCGCCTGTTTGGCTTGCCTCGGTCGTTTTTTATCGCAACGCTGCCAGGAGGGCAACGCATCAGTTTTGAAGGGCTGCCCATACCCGCACATAAAGACAAAGGGGTGTGGTGGCTTGATACCAAATCAACCTTGACCCAAAAATTTAAAAAAGCAGGCATCCCTGTGGCCAAAGGCGGCAAAGCCGGCACACTCAAAAAAGCAGAGCGTATTTTTGCCGAGATCCCGCACCCCGTTGTTGTAAAACCTTTTGTCGGCTCAGCGTCGCGCCACACCACCATGCATGTACAGACAGCGGACGAGCTCAAAGAGGCGTACCGTGTTGCCAAACAAGTTGCACCCTTTGCGATGATTGAAGAGGAGTTGGTGGGCGCAGTCTACCGCCCCACACTCGTAGACGGCAAGCTGATAGCGACGTTGCGCCGTGACCAACCGGTTGTCTATGGCGACGGCATACACACGGTGGAAGAGCTGGTGGCCACGGCAAACAAACACCCTGGCCGGCAAGGGCCCTATTTTTCGCACATAAAATTAGACGAGGCAGCGCTTGCCGAACTTGCGTATCAAAACCTCACCCCGCAAAGTGTGCCGCACAAAGGGCAGCGCGTACAACTGCATCAAAAGATAAATTGGTCTGTGGGCGGCACCACCACCGACGTAACAGATGACGTCCACCCAGACAACATCGCATTGTTTGAAAAAATAGCAACGATACTCAAAGCGCCCGTAGTTGGCATCGACTTTATCATCGACGACATTTCCCGCTCGTGGAAGGAGCAAGAAAAATGCGGCGTCATCGAGTGCAACTCAATGCCGTTTTTTGACAATCACCATTTGCCGTTTGAGGGCACTCCCCGCAATGTAGCGAAGCATATCTGGGACCTGGTCGACCAACCCTCTACATAGGAGTATCCTATGTAGCCATGCTGAAAGGCCGTAGTTAGTAGCTGCGGAGACGTTTTGCTTTGTCGTGGGTGCGGATGCGGTCGAGGGCTTTGGCCTCGATTTGACGGATGCGCTCGCGGGTGACGCCAAACTTCTTTCCCACCTCTTCAAGCGTGTGGTAAATGCCGTCTTCAAGCCCGTGACGGAGTTTCAAAATTTCGCGCTCTTTGGGCGAGAGTTCGTCCAAAATCTCATGCAGCTGGTCGCCCAAAATGCGGCGCGACACCTCTTGGTCGGGCGAGAGTATTTTATCGTCTTTGATAAAGTCGCCAAGGACTGATTTACCATCGTCATCGTCCGAGCCAACCGGGCTTTCAAGCGAGACGGTGTCTTGGTCTATTTTTTCGATTTGGTAGATTTTTTCAACATCGACGCCCATCTCAAGCGCAATCTCTTCTGCAAGCGGGTCGCGGCCAAGGTCTTGGCTCAGGCGGCGAGACACTTGTTTGTATTTGGCAATTGTCTCAACCATGTGGACAGGGATGCGGATGGTGCGGCTTTGGTCGGCAAGCGCACGGGTAATCGCCTGGCGGATCCACCAGGTTGCGTAGGTTGAAAACTTATACCCTTTTGTATAATCAAATTTATCTACCGCCTTAAACAACCCCAAGTTACCCTCTTGGATGAGGTCGAGCAGGGTCAAGTCTGGGCTGCGGCCGACATATTTTTTTGCAATAGAGACCACCAAGCGTAGGTTTGCGCGGGCAAGCAAATTGCGCGCCTCGGCGTCGCCGTCGACAATACGTTTTGCCAAGTCACGCTCACCGCTTGCAGAGAGGAGGGGGTACTTACCTATCTCGCGCAGGTACATCTGGATAGAGTCGTATTGCGAGTCTGAGCGGGAGTAGCCTTTTTCTACCGGGTCTTCAGTAATCTCCAACATGCCGCCACCCTCGAGCACGTCGATATGCGCGGTTGCAAATTTTTCATACAACTCTTCCAAAAACATCACGTCGCTTTCGATAGTGGGGAATGCTTTGAGGATTTCGTCGTAGGTGACAAACCCTATCTCGCGGCCGCGCGCCAAAAGTATATCTGCTTTTTTGCTTTGCTCATCTGCTTTTTTGGCGACTTTTGGATTTACTTTAACCGGAGCGAGCGCTTTTGCTTTTTTTGCAGGCGCTTTCTTCACTACAAGTTTTGCGCGACGCTTTGCTGCGACCTCTCGGAGCTTCTTGGCTTTTGCAACAACACTCACCCGTGCAGCTGCCTTGCGTGCAGGCACAGCGGCCTTCTTTTTTTGGATTTTACCGCCCTGGGCAAGCTTTTTTACTGCTTTTTTCTTGAGTGCCATGTGCCGGCAGTATACCTCATATATACAAAAAAATAAAGAGGTCTAATTCATGAAAACTTTTGTTTCAAGCGCTCACGGGTCACCACGCGCTCTATATCACCCAACACGTCGCCTGCAATAGTCTCTGCGGTCGAATGCTCCCCCACCTCTCGTTCAAACTCAAAACGCAGCCGCTCTGCATGTGGCAACAAAAGCGACTCCAATTCACTCAACCGATGTTCCCCACACAACTCAAGTAAACGCTGCCGCTCTGGAGCCTCTGCTGCAAATGAAAATAAAATAATGCCGACCTTACGCTCAAAGGGCGTCGGCGCAAACACTTCTGCTTGCAGCACGGCAGCAGGCGTTTCAGCAACCTCAGGGAGTTTGGGGCGCTTGAGTACTTCTGCACACACTGCAGTTTCTGGCACATGCAAACGCTCTGCAACCACGTGCACAAAATGGGCTTGCTCGATAGAGCTTTGCAGCGCCGCCAAAAGTGGGAGCACCTGCACCTCGACTAGTTTTTTATATCCTCGCTCATCGCGCGCTTGCGGACGCAGTGTGTCTAAAAAAAACTCTACCGCTGTTTTTGATTGGCGGATGAGCGTGCGTAGCGCCTCAGGGTCTTGCGTTGCAACGTCTGCTGGGTCCTGCCCTTGCGGAAAGGTTGGGATCTTTACGTCAAAGCCGGCAGCAAAAGCCATCGCAGCGCTTTTGAGCCCCGCGCGTACGCCGGCAGCATCACCATCGAGCGCCAACACTAACCGTTTTGAAAACCGCCCGAGCAGTGAAAGATGTTCTGGCGTAAGCGCTGTGCCAGACAATGCAACCGTAAACGGCAAGCCGCTTTGATGTGCGAGCACAAGGTCAAACTGCCCTTCAACCAGCAATATGCAATCAGCTTTGCGGATAGCGTTTTTTGCTTTATCAAACCCATAGAGCGTGCGCGACTTTTTAAAGAGCGCTGTCTCTGAGCTATTAACATACTTTGCAGGCTCACCTTCTTCTTTTGAGCCCTCAATTTTTTCGAAATAACGGCCAGAAAACGCAATAATCCTCCCTTGAGCATCCGCTATAGGGAACATGATGCGCCCCCGAAACCGGTCATATATCTCCCCTGGTCGTTTGTCAGAGCGAGCAGCAAGTCCTGCGTCCACTATTTCGTCTTTTGAAAATCCGAGCTTTTGGAGATGCTCCGACGCCGCATGCCACGCTGCCGGTGCATAGCCCAAACGCCATGTTTTTTTACTCTCGTCGTTTACGCCGCGATTAGCAAGATATGCACGCACATCTTCACGCGCAGTTACCGCAGATTCAAAAAAAAGTGTGGCTGCTTCACATACTTCAAAGAGACGTTCATCTTTACCTTTATCTGCTGCAGGCTGCCCTTCGTAGCGCTTTAATACTACTCCCGCGCGCTCGGCAAGCTGTTTCAACGCTGCAGGAAAATCAATATTTTCCATTTTTTGTACGAAGGAAAACACATCTCCCCGCTCGCCGCAGCCAAAACAGATATAGGTCCCGCGCTCAGGACTGACATGGAATGATGGCGTCTTTTCTTTATGAAAGGGGCAACGGGCTGTAAAGGTGCGCCCCGCTTTGTGCAGCTGCACGTACTGCCCCACTATTTCCGTGATATGTAACTTATCTTTTATCTCCTGCACCTGAGAGTCCATATACTGAAGTATAGCCCAGCAGCAGAAACCCCAAGACTTGCGCCTTGGGGTTTCTTATTGCCTATCTTGTCCGAACTCTGTGTACCTTAAACGATTTCTTTTTCTGCATCAACTGCAGCAGGGGCATACTTGTTCACCAAGCGCTCTTTAGGAGAACCCCGGAAGCCCGTACCCGCTGGGATAAGGCGACCGATGATGACATTTTCCTTCAACCCTTCAAGGTTATCTACCGAGCCATACATCGCCGCTTTAATCAGCATGCGCGTTGTGTTTTGGAATGACGCTGCAGAGAGGAAGCTCTGGCGAGATAGCGAGACATCCAAGATGCCCATCACCAATGGCTCGCCTTTTGCGGCATCGCCCTCAGTCTTGGCACTTGCGTCGCGCAAGTCGCTTTCGCTCACCACGTCGCCAACTGAGTAGTCGGTCACACCCGCGTCTGTCACGCGTACACGCGAGAACATCTGTCGGATAATCGTCTCGAGGTGTTTTGCAGAGATGCTTGCACCCTGGAGTTCGTAGATTTTTACCACTTCAGTAATGATGTAGGCCTGTGTTTTTTCTTTGCCTGCATATTTGAAGAGCTCTGAGAGGTCTGCAGATCCGTCGGTCAACAGCTGGCCTTTTTCAATACGCTGTCCTTGTTTGACCAGCGGCACGCGGCGAGGGTTCACTTCATATTCGACAAACTCCTTTTTGCCTTTGCCGCGGTACTCCAAGTCTGGAGTCACCATGATGACTTTTTCAGTACCCTCATCGCGGATTTCAGTTACCTCTCCAGCGACCGTTGCAACCACGGCTGGGTTGCGCGGCGCGCGGCGCTCGAAGATTTCTTCAACGCGCGGGAGTCCTTGGGTGATGTCACCTCCGACCGATGCAGCTCCTCCGGCGTGGAAGGTACGCATCGTCAGCTGTGTTCCTGGCTCACCAATTGCTTGCGCCGCCACTGTACCCACAGCCTCGCCCAGCGCGACCGGTTTTGTGGTGCCAAGGTCTGCGCCATAGCAGTGTGCACAAACGCCACGGCCTGCACGGCATCCAACCGGGGAGCGCACGTACACGCTTGGAGTACCCATTTCTTCAATATGTTTTGCGTCAGCAGCAGTGATAAACTGACCTTTTTTGTAGACCGCCTTTCCTTCCATTTCTACATCTGCTGCCAAATAGCGGCCAGTGATGTTTTGCGCCAAGAAGGTGCCGATACCCGACGCGCTCTCGCGTTTGATCATCAAGCCCTCGGCGGTGCCACATTCGTCTTCAGTAACCACCACATCCTGCGCAACGTCAAAGAGTCGGCGGGTAAGGTACCCTGCTTTCGCGGTGTTGAGCGCGGTGTCAGAGAGACCTTTGCGAGAACCGTGTGTCGTAATGAAGTACTCAAGCGGCGTCAGACCTTCCTTCATCGATTTAGTAATCGGGAATTCAATCGCTTCTCCAGTTGGAGATGCGATGAGTCCTTTCATGCCGGCCATCTGCGTCACCTGCGCGACCGAGCCGCGGGCGCCCGAGCGCAACATGTCCGAAACCGAGCCGTCCACAGGGAGGGTACCCGGCATCAGTTTTTCAACTTCAGATTTTGCCGTGTGCCAGATTTCGATGTTCATGCGGTATCGCTCCTCTTCTGAGAGCAAGCCGTCCTGCCAGTGCTTGACGATATCTTCCGACTTCTTCTCTGCAGCTGCGACGATATCGTTTTTCTCTTTCGGCACGCGGATGTCGTCGAGCGACCAGGTAATACCCGACTGGGTGACGTAGCGGAACCCGAAGTTCTTAATCCGGTCGAGGATTTCTGGGATCTTGTCGAGCCCGTAGCGAGCGATAAGGTCATCAACCAATTTCGAGAGTGCCTTTTTGTCTATCGCGCTGTTGATAAACGGATAGTCTGTTGGGAACACGGTGTTGAAGAGCAGACGCCCAACCGTAGTTTCGAAGATCTGTCCGCCAAATTGCGCATACTTCTCTTTTTCAGACGGCATAACTTTGATCTTTGCCTGGAAGCCGACATGGCCGTAGTCGTATGCCAATATCGCACTGTTTGGACTTGAGAAGGCCATACCCTCACCCTTTGCACCAATGACCTCTTTAGTCATCCAGTATGCACCGAGCAAAATGTCGAGCAGCTTTGTTGCAACAACAGGCTCACTGTTGCCTGGCTTCAGAATGTTTTTAGTTGCCGACATAATCTCGCGCGCTTCAGTCTGAGCTTCGGGAGAGAGTGGCACATGGACCGCCATTTGGTCGCCGTCGAAGTCTGCGTTAAATGCAGGGCACACGAGTGGGTGCAGCTGGATAGCGTTACCCTCGATGAGGATAGGCTGAAACGCTTGGATGCCGAGGCGGTGCAAGGTCGGTGCGCGGTTAAGCAGCACGTACTTGTCGCGGATAACATCTTCGAGGATTGCCCACACTTCAGGCACTCCTTCATCTATCAAGCGGCCAGCACCACGAATGTTGTATGCCAATTCTTTTTCAAGCAATTTGCCGATAACAAATGGGCGGAAGAGTTCGAGCGCCATATGTTTTGGCAAACCACATTGGTTGAGTTTAAGCTCAGGTCCCACCACGATAACCGAGCGGCCCGAGTAGTCGACACGCTTACCAAGCAAGTTCTGACGGAAGAGGCCGTGCTTGCCTTTGAGGTTGTCAGACAATGATTTGAGCGGACGTGTGCGAGCTTGAGTCGTTGCAGAAAATGCTGCACCACCGTGGCGTATGGAGTTGTCGACAAGTGCGTCGATTGCCTCTTGCAAGATGCGCTTCTCGTTGCGCAGAATTACATCTGGTGCGTGGATCTCGAGCAATTTTTTGAGGCGGTTGTTGCGGTTGATAACGCGGCGGTAGAGGTCGTTGACGTCTGATGTTGCATGGCGACCGCCGTCGAGCGCAACCAT
>CAYGHD010000001.1:0-76797 GCA_964349675.1 uncultured Candidatus Saccharibacteria bacterium | reverse complement strand
TGGAGGTGGCGGTGGTTGAAGTGCCGGTAAAGTACGAGCCAATGATGTTGTTGCCGAGTATATCCCCCGCTACAGAGAGTTTTTGACCTGGCGAAGTGGTGCCGATGCCGACGTTGCCACTAGAGTTCCACACACCACTTGGGAAGTATGCATTGCCTGCAACAGTAAGTGCTGTAGTTGATGCGTAGACAAGATGTGCAGTTGATGATGCTTGGAAGCCGTTTGCAAACCATAGTGGTGTTGAAGTTGAGTTTGCAGCTGCGCCGTAGTTGGTTGTGGGGGTGAATGGGAAGATCTGAGAGAGTGACGAGCTTGAGATTTTGTTGTTGAAGATATTCCAATCAGATGATGAGAGGTAGCCGTTTTGTGCAGCACCTGATTGCAGGATGGAGAAGACTCCCGTACTTGCACTGTATGAAAGTGGTGTCGTCGCAGAAATTGATGTCGACCCAAGCAAGCCAAGCGATGACGTTGCAAACAAACTGTATCCGCCAGTCGCATTGCCAACGAGCATATTTCCATATGATGGCGCGGTGCTGAGGCCAGTGCCGCCATAGACTGTTGAGAGTGTGCTGGTTGCAGAGACGACACCATTTACTGCTTGGAGCGATCCATTGAGGCCGGTGATGGTGAGCGCGCTCACGGTGGTCGTGGCCAAGGTGCTCGAGCCAAAGCTTGCCAACCCGCCGCGCGAGAAGATGCCTGAGAGTCCGACACTCAAGCCCCCGCCCGCGTACAAATCACCACCAACGTTGACCGAGTCGGTAACGTTGAGTTTATTTGTCTGCAACGCACCAATGGTTGCTGCCGGCGTCTCCATGCCGTTGATGTCGAGGATCTTCATGCCACCCGCAGAATCAGCGACAAAAAGATATTTACCGTTCACAAACAATCCACGAGGTGCATTGCCGCCCGCATATGTCCCCACTAATCTCGGCGTACTTATCGCATTCAAATCAAGCACCAACACGGTGCCGTTGGTAAAGTCTGCAACATATGCGTAGCCGCCAGCAACTTCTGCTGCATAGTATGTGGCGCTCGTGTTGTATGAGCCAACCGCTGCAAGTGACGCTGGGTTTGAGACATTCAATATATAGAAGCCGCCGCCCGCGTCAGTCACATACATATATTTGCCAGACACCTGGATACTGGTTGGGCTTACCACACCTGTTGTATAGGTGCTGACCAAATTTGGCGTTGCCGGGTTTGAGATATCAACCACATAAATGGTTGCCGTGCCATTGTCGCCGATGTAGGCGTATTTGCCCGACACCGCGACTGCGTAGGGCGAGCCGGTTACGCTGTTGGTGACATATGACCCGGTGAGCGTTGGGTTATACGGATTGCTGACGTCAAAGATGCGTACTGTGCCACTGAGCACATCCGGCACAAACACATACCGGCCTGACACTGCGATGGTAAATGCTCTACCCGCGCCAGCATACGCGCCCATCAACGTTGGAGACGCCGGATTTGAGACATCAATAACATTGAGCCCGGCTGTCGAGTCAGTCACATATGCATATTTACCTGCCACCGCAACGCTGCGCACCGCAGAGATGCCTGTGTATGCACCCACCGGCGAAGGTTTTTTAGGATTCGTAACATCCAAGATGCGCAGGCCTCCGGCATTGTCTGCCAAGTACACGTAATTGCCGGACACATAACTTGCATACGTGATGTCTGTTGTTGGAGTCGAAGTTGCGAGCAGTGGGCTGCCGGTTGCCACATGCGTTATGTTGCCGCCAACCAAACTAAATTTTGCATATGGAGATGTGGTGCCGATACCGAGCGCCGTTGCGGTTGTGGTACCGGTTGCCGTAATGTTTGATACTCCAAGGTTTCCTGAAAAAAGCGCATTACCTTGCACCGACAAAATTTCTGCAGGAGAGGTGGTGCCTAACCCAAATTTACCAGCCGCAGTAAAGACGCTTGAAAGCGCGCCGCTCGTGTTGTAAATATCAAAAATATTTGCGGTCTGACCAGAGACTGGGACGAGCGCCAAGGTTGTGGTACCCGCTGCGCCAGAGAGGATGCTTAATTTTGCGTACGGTGTGCTGGTTGCGCCGATGCCAACGCGGTCGGTTGTTGTTGCCAGCGTTATGCTGCCAACGCCATTACTGCTCCAGCCGCCCGCGGTGTAGAGGCTCGATCCAGAGAGCGACACGTTGCCGCAGGCAATATCTCCGGAGCCATTCGTTTGCAGTGCTTGCGACCCAGAACAAGCAAGAACATTCCCCAAAGACAGTGTACTTGAAAAACTGCCCGTCCCTGTTACTGCAAGCGTTTTGCCCGGTGTCGAATTGCCGATGCCGACATTGCCGTTTTGCAAAACATACAGTGAGCTTGCGGCACTCAAGCCGCCAGAGAATGTTGAAGTTGCGGTGGTAGATGTTGCGAGGATGTTGTTAAAGAATCCTTGCGCTGCAGAAATTTGCGTTGTTGATGCATTCGCCGCGAACGTTTGTAGCGCAGTCCACGTGTTTGCTGTGGTAGTGCCAAAGGATGTTGCGAGGACGTTGTTGCTCAATGAAAGTCCGTTACCCACGCCAAGCGCACCAACCACTCCTGTTGCGTTGGTTGAAAGGATTGAACTGTGAGTATTACTCAGCGTCAAATTGCTGGTTGATGCAGTTTCAAAATATCCAGTGCCTGAAATTGAGAGCGCCGTTGATGACGCATACGGCAGCGTGTTTGCAGCAGTTGCCGTTGAGGTGATTGCACCTGCAAATGTTGAAGCGGCTGTGGAGGTGCTGGTGAAGTAGCTACCGATGATGTTGTTACCCAAGATGTCACCTGCTACAGAGAGTTTTTGGCCTGGGGATGTGGTGCCGATGCCTACATTGCCCGATGAGTCCCAAACACCTGTCCCGTTGCCGAAGTAGGCGTTGCCAGCAACAGTGAGTGCGGTGGTTGATGCATATGGGAGCGTGTTTGGCGCAGTAGCAGTTGAGGTAAGGATGCCCGTTGACCCGATGGTAAGTTGGCCTGCAGTGCCACCAAAGTATGACGTTGATGAAGCAAAGAGACCCGCGTTAAAGCCAATGAGTGTTGAGGTCGCGTTTGCGTTAGTGGTACTGAAGGTAGTTGGCGTAAATGGGAAAGCCACGGTAGATGAGATAACCCCTGTGGTGGAGTTGTATGAGATGCCCGTACCACCAGAGAGCGATGAGCTGGAGATCTTGTTGTTAAAGATGGTCCAGTCAGCAGAGGTAAGGAAGCCTTTGTTTGAAACAGATGCTGCTTGACCGTTGGTGTAGTCGATGGAGATGTTGCCCGAGGTTGCGTCAAAGTCTGCTGCGGTAAAGGATGCGACACCTTTGGTGGTTCCATCTGCTGCAGCATTGACGCCGGTGATGGTAAGGCCTGTGCCGATGATGCTTTGACCCGCCGTCACCGTGATGCCGTTTGAAGATGCTACTGTGCCTGTTGCCACGCTTTGCAACGCACCAGTGCCTGCACCGTACAAGAGCTGGCCTGCAGTAAACGACGACGCACCGGTACCGCCGTTTGCGACAGAAAGGTCGGTGCCAAGTGTGAGCGCGCCACCAATGGTCGCATCCCCAGATGTTTGCAGCGTACCTGCCGCAGTGTTGACTAGCCCCACACCCAAACCACCGGTAAAGTATCCGGCGCCGGCGACATCCAACATCGCAAGTGTTGTTGGGCTTGTGGTGCCAATAGCAAGTCTGGTTGAAATATATTGTTGGCCCGAGACTTCAAAAATACTGTTTTGGGTTGAAGTCGCGTCGGTTCCGATGAGCACCACGCTTGCAGTGTCGAGTGGATAAATTTTACCCGACGACGTTGCAAAGATGCCGTCGCTGCCACCACCACCTATTGTCTGGTCAACGCCCCACGCTGGCAACCCGGCCTGGATTTTAAGCACTTGGCCTGCAGACCCAATAGGAAGTCGAGCGATTGAACTCGCAGAGTCTGCATAAAATATATCGCCCGAGGCAAACGACGAGAGACCAGTGCCACCACGAGTCGCTGCCAATATACCTGTGGTGTCACTGAGGGCTACTTTTAGCGTTGACGTTGCTGCGTTAGCCCATGCAGAGCCCGTCCAAGTCAGCACATCGCCGTAGGCACTGCCGCCTATATGCGGAATGGTTGACGAACTTGAAATGTACGAACCGACGCGCGCATCCGTGTAGTACAAATTACTCCCTTCGCTCAAGTTTGTAGTGCTAAATGATGATAGTGACACGGTGAGCGTGCCCGACACATTGCTCAAGCCAGTACCAAGCAGTGAGGTAAAGTACTGCGCACCACCCACACCAAGCGCCCCTGTGTTAAATGCGGTTGATGTTGCGTTGGTGAGCAATGTGTTCCCTGCAAGCGTTGTAGACGACAGCGTTGCATTTGTGGAAAAGACGGCATTCCCTGAACCTATTTCGTCGGACAGCAAATCAGCAAGCAGCGCTGAGGTTTGGATAGAGGTGGAGGATAAAAATCCAAGCGATGACGTTGCGGTTAATGTGTATCCGCTCGAATCATTGCCCATAAGCAGCTGCCCGTAGCTCGGCGTAGTCGCCAACCCAGTACCTCCTTTTGTGATCGCGAGCGTACCGGTGGTGTCTGACAGCGCAATGTTAAGCGCCGAGGTAGCAACCTGTGTGAAAGTGTTACCTGCGCCGCCGATGAGCAGCTGATTCGCGTTAATGGAGGTAAGCCCGGTACCGCCGTATGAGCCGCCAATAACCGAGCCGTTCCACACTCCAGACGTCACGGTGCCAAGCGATGAATTGCCGTTGATGGTGAGGTTGCTTGGGAAGGTGTAGCTTCCCGCACCAAAGGTACCGCCTGCAGTAGTGATGATGCCGCTGCCGCTATCGTATGAAATAACTCCCGTTCCAGAAATAGACTGGCGTGCACGAGTAGTCGTGAAGTATTGATTTGTGGCACCTTCAGCAAGGCCGTCAGTCGTTGTTGCATACCAAGTACTCAATGCTAATTTCGCATCAAGTGCCGACTGCAAATCGGTTTGGTTTGCCAAGGTGCCTGAAATATTTCCCCACACAGGAGTAATGCCGAGACTTGAGGTTGCAAAAAAGTTGTACCCACCCACACCATCACCCACAAGCAGCTGCCCATATGATGGTGCCGTAGAGGTGCCGGTGCCGCCGTATCCGATAGAAAGCGTTGTCGTTGGAGATACTGCACCATTTACTGCATACAGCAAACCATTTACTGATCCGAGCGTGAAGTTGCTGGTAAACAAGTTTGTCGATGACGCTGTGGTCGAGAAAAACGACGTGGTAGTTGCCTCATTACCGACAGAGGTTGTATACAGCACGCTGCCGGTATTGCTGATTGAAAATACGGTTGAAGTGCCCGTTTGTGTGGAGCTTGCAACCGCAAACAGTGTCTGGCTGGTGTCCGTTGCATTTGCGTGCACTGACAATTTTGCAAATGGCGACGTGGTGCCGATGCCCACATTGCCTGTTGTGGTGTTAAACACAAAAGACGATGCTCCAGCAAGGGTGCCACTGTTGTTAAATTGGATTTGCCCGTCGCTGCCGCCTACTGACGCTCCGCCGCCAGCCCCAACACACGTGCCTGCAACGCTAAAGCAGCCTGCTGCAATGTTAATACCATTACTGAACGTAGAGGTTGCAGTTGTTGAGGACACGGTAATCGTGTCGACGGTGAGCCCACCAGAAAATGTTGACGCTGCGGTTGAGCTATTATTCAAGGCTCCCGTCATCGTCCCTCCCGCAAGCGCCAAATATCCGCTCACCGTTATGGTATTTGGGATATCAGCGTCAGTTAAACCAGACATTCCATTTACCGTAACTCCGTTGAGTGTGATCCCTCCCAGACTATCGATACGCTGCGTTAAATAGGTAGTGCCCGTGTTTGGCGCCGCAACGCGCGCAACTTCAGCAAGTATCGAATTAGAGAGGAGCGCCAGTTTATCTTCTAACTCACCCTGAGAAATGCCCGTAACCGGCGCAGCTGATGCAATGCTGTAGCTGTGATACGTTTGATTGTTGTTATTTGTTGTGTAGTTGTTCGTGATGTTGTTGATGACTGTTTGCCCAGCAACAGACGCAACCGGCGCTTGCGGTGTTTGTGTTTGTACAGGAGGTTGTGTTGGCGCAGTCGCAGGCGCAACATAAGGCGCTGGAGCCTGGGCGTACTGCTGCGTTGGCTGTGTAAACAAAAAGTCAAAAAATCGTGCAAAACCAGACCGGCCTTGGTTTGGAAATTCGATAGCTACGGGATGGACGCCAAAAAATGGAGACTGGAGTTGTGCCAAAGATGCAGCCAGCTGCCCAACACCCCGACCCAGGAGACTCTGCTCCGACATTCCTCCAAAAGCAAAAAGCGTGCTCCCAAACAACAGCACTACGCCCAGTACGAAAGAAAGGCTTTTCGGCACGAGCGATCGTTGCATGTGCGCATATACTGGCGCAGCATGGACGCGTGGAGAAACTTCTTCCGCATTGTCTGGCACAAAACGATTTTCTTCATTTTCTTTTTTGCGCTGAGTGCGCAACTCTTCTGCGCGCAGTGTTCGAGTATATGCGCGCTCAACTTCAAACTCTTCAAGAGATTCTGCGGTAACAAACCATGCATTTTTAACCCGTATGCCTTGCAGCTTCCCTTCACGGCAAAGTTTTCCAATGTAGTCAGGGGCGCAACCTAAAACCTTTGCAGCATGTCGGGTCGAAAACATTTTATGCCGCAACACGCTTTCCTGTTTTCGCAGCTCTGACAATTCTCTGGCTCGAGCCATTTTTGTATTAGTCCGCGTCTCTTCAAAAGCACTAATGGAGCGCTCCTCAACGAGCCAAGCGCCCTCAACCATAGCACAGTCAAGTTTTCCATCACGGCAGAGTTTGCTGACATAATCTGCGGCACAGCCTAGTTTTTTTGCTGCTGCCCGTGCAGGAACAAAGGATGTTCCTGTTGGAGAATTATGTTTTTTAATAGATGCCATAGTCGACGATATATCTTTTGTTTTTCCAGAGATTTCGGATGTACTGAATACATTGTACGAGACAAAAAAATATATAAACAAACAACAATACAAAAACTGTGGATAGAATATTTTTTATTGCAAAAAAGAAATTCAAAAATAAGGCCCAGGTAGAGTGTTTTTTGCTGAGGTTACGCTAGTGGGTTCTTTCTAAGCTGCTTTTGCAAAAAATAAAAATTGACAGCAATGGTATCTCGTATCATTTTTAAATTTTTTATTAAATATCGTTAAAACGATTTCTTTTGTTAAATAAAGTTATATTGTCTTATTTTAGGCGATATCTCGGCTAAAAGAGATATCATATAGACGATCTATCTTAAAAAGCCCTCTGGTATCTTACAAAGCAAAAAAGCAGCTATTCGCTGCCGTACGTTGTGAAAAGTCTGATTTACGCGTTATTTGACTAAATTTGAAAAATGACCCCAAATATATCACTTGAACATAAAACCGACACTTGCAGGTTTTCCCTGCTCTACCGTGACCACCGAGGCCACGTTGGCAGACACGAGGAGCACTGCCCCACAAACAGCAAGACTCAGCAAACACACCCCAATATACGCGCCCACTAAACTCTTCCCTGCGACATTTCTTTTTGGAGGTTGCTGCACTTGGATATGGCGTGTTGGCTGCGCCTGAGGAATTTCAAATATCTGGCTTCTTGTTTGCTGCGCAAAAGGAAACAGCGGCTCGCTGTCAGCAATGTATCGGAGCGCTGGCTCTTTTTTTTCAACAACACTCGGCGTAAACGGCTCTGCGTCTGCAGCATCAACAACGGAGAATTTTTCTGGAGCAGTGATGAATATTTTTTTCTCAGGAGTTGCTGTATTTTTGTGTATTGAGGCAGAAAAACTATTCGACATACTTTCAACTGTTGGGCTGGTGTCTTTTGTTTGCAGCGTGGCACCCTCGCCGGCAAAGTAGGCTCCGAGCGACTCCTCCTCTACATACCACGCTCGGCCAACTTTTGTACCAATAACTTTGCCCGACCGTATCAGCTGCCCGATGTAGTCTGCATGGTAGTGGTTTTCTTTTGCAGCACGTCTTGACGACAGATACCGCTTACCCGAGATTTCTAGCTCATCCATACATGCAGTATACACAAAGAGACCGCACTTGCCGCGCGGTCTCTTGTGCAAAAGTGGCAAAAACCTTTTTACTGAATGGTTTTGACAAATTCTTCTTTCAGTATTGTCGGGTTTGCTGCGCCCTTACTTTCTCGCATTGCTTGCCCTATCAAAAATTGAAGCGACGCTTCTTTGCCTGCCTTGTACTCTGCCACCACACTTGGATGCGCCGCCAGCACTTTTTGCACCAGTGTCTGCAAAAAAGCAGTATCGCTTTTTTGCATATACTTCTCTGCAACAGGGAGGGCATCGCCGCCAAGTGTGAAAAGCTCTGCGAGTGTATCTTTGGCTCCCCGAGAAGATAGGTCCCCCTTCACGACGAGGTCGATAACACGAGAAAGGCTATTTGGAGTAATGTGTGCCAATCCGGCGTCTCCTTGTTTTGCAACTAAACCGGCAACATCCGAGCCGATGTAGTTGGCAAGCAACTTTGCCCCATTGGGTAAAATTTTGACTGCCTCGTCAAAGAGTCCGCCAAATCGCTCATCCGAGATAAACATCTCGATATACTCTTCAGACACTGAGAGTGCTTGGTAGCGGGTGCGCTGCTGCCAAGGCAGCTCGGGAAGCTCTTGTGCGAGTTTTTTAACATCGAACCCTTTGAGTTCTGAGAGTTTGAGTTTTGGTAAGTCCGGGTCAGGGAAATATCGGTAGTCGTGGGATGACTCTTTTTTGCGCTGCGAGAAAGTCGTCTGTTTAACCTCGTCCCACCCGCGCGTCTCTTGCAACACAGCTACACCTTTTTCCAAAAGCGCTATCTGCCTTTCTACTTCATAAAAAATAGCCCGCTCAACACTCCGAAAAGAGTTGAGGTTTTTTACTTCTACTTTTGTACCAAAAACATCGGTTTTGCTTACTGAAATGTTTGCCTCCACTCGCATCTCACCCTTTTCCATATTAGCGTGACTTGCCCCTACACAACGCAGCAAAAGCTGCAGTTCCCGGGCAAAGGCGCCTGCGTCAGCAGCACTGTGTATGACCGGCTCGGTTACCAGCTCCATCAAAGGCACGCCCGCGCGGTTGTAATCCACCAAACTCACTGCGTCTCTGCCCTCTGCGGCATGCTGTGAGCGAGCCGTATCCTCTTCGAGGTGAACACGGGTTATGTCTATGCCGCGGAGCGCTCCCCCTTGCACCAAAGGGTACGCATACTGGCTCAACTGATAACCTTTGGGGATGTCGGGGTAGAAGTAACTTTTTCGGTCAAACTCGGTATAGTCGGCAAGCCGAGCACCAAGTGCCGTCCCGACCAACAAAACCTTGTGTACAGCCTCTTTGTTGATTACCGGGAGCGTGCCGGGGTGTGCCATACAAACCGGGCAAATGTTGCTATTTGGAGTACGGACATCGGGATCGTTTGCACAAGCACAAAACATCTTTGTTTTGGTGCGCAACTCGGCATGTATTTCCAGCCCGATAGTGGGACGATATTCACTCATACTCCCCTATATTACCCTACTGTGGCAAAAATCGTATCCCGAAGCGCTTTAATAGCTACGTCATCAATAACGCTTACGGTGTAGACTTTTTTGCCTTCTGCATCAAAAAGACCTTTAATCTGTTGAATTTCCTCAACATCTCGGGTATCCGATTTTGTTAAGACAACTATTTCTGGCTTGTTTGCAAGCACCCCGCCCTCAAATTGCTCTATTTCTGTCCGTACTTTCCTGTAGCGGTCGAGCGGAGAGTCAGACTCTCCACCCTGATCTGACTCAAGCGACACGCAATGGACGAGTAATTTAGTGCGAGCGATATGGCGCAAAAATTTAAAACCCAACCCTTTCCCCTCTGCGGCGCCCTCGATAAGCCCTGGGATATCGGCTATGACGCGACCATGGAGCACCCCGAGATTTGGGTCAAGCGTAGTAAATGCATATGAGCCAACCTTACCTAAAGCACCAGTAAGGGCATTCAGGAGCGATGTTTTGCCTGCATTAGGTAGCCCGATAAGCCCCGCGTCTGCAATAATACGCAGCTCTATGAAAAGTTGGGCAGACTCCCCCTCGCCCCCTGGCGTACTTTCCATGGGACTTCGGTTAACCGAGGATTTAAACACCGCGTTGCCTGCACCACCGCGCCCGCCTTTAAGGATGAGTGTGGTCTGCCCTTCTTCTAAAAGCTCGTAGACTTCGCCGGTTGTTTTGTTGGTAATTACTGACCCAACAGGCAGGTCGATAACCAAATCATCTCCACCGCGCCCGCCTTTTTGCAAGTTGCCGCCAGCATCACCATTTTCTGCTTTAAATTTTTTCTCACCTCGATAACGCGCAAGGAGGTTGATATCCCGCACTCCTTTAATGTAGACATCTCCGCCGTTGCCGCCGTTGCCGCCTGAGGGGCCAGAGTACTCTTTACCCTTTAAATGTAGCCAGCGAACCACGCCGTCACCCCCTCGGCCAGCTGCGGCACTAATCCGTAGTTCATCAACAAATGCCATAGACAGTTTAGAGTGCTGCGTGCAGTATCCAGGACACTACAAGCAAGATTACAGAACCTTCAAGTGCTGGTATAAACCCGGAGATGCTAAACGTTGGGACCAAGAGAGCGACGAACCAAAACAAAAGCGCATTCAGTATGAAAGAAAAAAGGCCCAGCGTTAAAAAATTTATCGGAAGCGTCAGTAAAGACAGAATAGGCCGTACGGTGATGCTAAAAAGCCCCCAAATGAGCGCCACCACAAACGCTGTATACCAACCAGAAATACTAATACCCTCAATAACCTGAGGAAGCAGCAAGAGTGTGCCTGCGGTAACGACTATATAAATGAGAGCTTTAAGCATAGAGGAAGCGGAGGCGCCGTGTATGCCGCTCACTATACTACATTATAGGCGATAGAGCAATTGGTCGTAGCCCCAGTCTGAAAACAGCCGATATGCAAAAGAGGTAAAGGTTCCCATCATGCCAAAGAATATCAGCGCACCCACAAGCAGCAGCACTACCCCTGCAAGTATCGAAAGTAGCTGGGCGTATCTGCTAAAGCGAGAAAGCAGATTACCCACACTCCCGATTAAAACTGCCACGAGAAGAAATGGGAGTCCTAGGCCGAGCGCAAATACACACAAAAGCAGTGCGCCTTGCCCTGCAGTAGCACTCGCGCCAGCCATAAAAAGTATGGTGCCCAAAATAGGCCCGATGCAGGGGCTCCAACCCAGCGCAAACAACACACCAATAAACGCTGAGCTTTCAACACGGCCGGGGGTAATGAAGCGCGGGATGCGGAACCGATGCTCGCGCGTTAGCATCGGCAGGCGGACCAACCCAAGCATCACTAAACCAAAAAACATGATAACCGCACCAGCCAAACGCCCGAGCATATCGCGCCAAGGCCCAAGCAAAGAGCCGAGCACCCCGGCAAATACTCCGAGCAATACAAACACCACGGAAAATCCAAGCACAAAGGCAGCGGCATTATAGAGCACTCGCCTGCGCACATTGCTATTTTGCAGTTGTTTTTCTGGAATACCTGCGATGAAGGCAATGTAGCCCGGCACCAAAGGCAACGTGCAGGGCGCCAAAAACATCAGCAGCCCTGCCAAAAAAGCGGCGGGCAGTAAACCAGTGTCCAGCGGGGTCATGCTTTTATTGTATCAGAACTATGCCCCTATTCGTTTGCGATGCTCGTCAGTATTTTTAAGGCCGCAGTTTTTCCATTTTTTACCAGAGCCGCATGGACACGGATCGTTGCGCTCTATCTCTTTTGCATGTGCAGGAGGTGCCATGAGCGTTATGGTCCCACCAGAATTTTCAATAGTTGTTTTTGGTGTTTTGTCGGCAATGGTCGCGCTGGTCATTTGTTCTATCACCTCTTTGGTGTATGTTTCGAGCACTTCAAATACTTTTGCCGCAAGCGTCTGTTCCAGCTCCCGATAAAGCCGGGTTCCTTCTTTGCGGTACTCGGTCAATGGGTCACGTTGGCCATAGGCGCGTAAGTTTACACTGCCGCGCAAGTACTCCATAGACTCCAAGTGCTCGACCCATAGTGTGTCGAGTGTTTGTAGTACCACACTACGCATCGCAAGCATTAACGCTTCGCGCCCGCATTCAACCTCTTTTTGTTGCAAGAGCTCTTTTGCCGCGTCGCTCTCACCTGCCAAACCTTGTAGCGCTGTGGCCACATCGTCGAGCGACCCTGCGAGCACCGCGCGGCGGCGATCGTACACTGCGCGGCGCTGGCGGTCTAAAATGGTATCAAATTCGAGCACGTGTTTACGCGCGTCAAAGTTAAATCCTTCTATCTTTGTCTGAGCACTTTCAAGCGCACGGGACACAAGCGAGTTTTCAATAGGCTCGTCTTCAGGGATACCGAACCGCCCCATCAAATTCTTGATAGACTCTGGTGCAAACACGCGCATGAGGTTGTCTTCGAGCGAGACAAAAAACTGTGTCTCTCCTGGGTCGCCTTGGCGGCCAGCACGGCCACGCAGCTGGTTGTCGATGCGGCGCGCCTCATGCCGCTCAGTGCCCAACACAAACAACCCGCCCAAGGTGCGCACCGCATCCGCATCTTCTTTTGAAGCTAGTGCACCCCCAAGCTTGATGTCCACGCCGCGGCCGGCCATGTTGGTTGCAACGGTGACGTTACCTTTTTTACCTGCCTCGGCAATAATTTCTCCTTCGCGCTCATGGTTTTTTGCATTAAGCGTCTCGTGCGGCACCCCTTCTGTACGTAAGTACGCCGACAACAATTCATTTTTTTCGATAGAAACGGTGCCCACCAAAATAGGCTGCCCCTTGCTATGCACCTCTTTTATTTTGCGCGCGAGCGCTTTAAATTTACCTTGCTCAGTCTGGAATATTTGATCATGCTGGTCGATGCGGACAACGGGCTTGTTGGTGGGGACTTCAATGGTCTCTAAACCATACACTTTATAAAACTCCTCTGCGGAGGTTTTTGCGGTGCCGGTCATCCCCGCCAACTTGCTATAGAGCCTGAAATAATTTTGGTACGTAATGGATGCGAACGTGCGCGACTCTTTTTGTACCACCACACCCTCTTTTGCCTCGACAGCCTGATGCAACCCTTCAGACCAACGCCGCCCTGGCTGCATGCGGCCGGTAGACTCATCAACAATAATCACCTCGCCATCCTTAACAACATATTCTTTGTCTTTGCGGAATAATGACTGAGCCCGCACCGCGGTTTCTAGATGATGCACCAATTTAATCCCGTGTTCAGTATATATATTTTCAACCCCGAGCAACTTTTCTGCGCGCTCGATGCCTGCGTCAGTCAACTGTATCGCCTTGAGTTTTTCGTCAACGGTATAGTCCGTGCCTGGCGTCAAATCACGCGCAATAACTGAAAACTTTTTATATAAATCTTCAGATTCATTGGTTGGCGCTGAAATAATAAGCGGAGTGCGCGCCTCATCTATTAAAATAGAATCTATTTCATCGACGACCGCAAAGTAGTGTCCGCGCTGGCGCAAATCGCTCGCCCGATAGGAAATATTGTCACGCAAATAGTCAAACCCAAACTCGCTATTAGTGCCGTACGTAACGTCTGCCTCATAGGCTTCGGGGCGCGTACAGGGACGCAAAAATTCATAAAACACTTTAAAACTCCCCTCTTCGTCGCGCATCGAATCATTTTCTGCGTGCGACGGGTCGTAGATATATGATGCGTCATGGTTAATTACCCCAACCGACATACCGAGCCCCGCATACACTTGCCCCATCCACACCGCATCGCGTCGCGCAAGATAATCATTGACCGTGATTACGTGCACGCCTTTTTGTAACAGCGCATTAGTATACGCAGGGAGTGTTGCGACCAACGTCTTACCCTCTCCAGTTTTCATCTCAGCAATACCGCTGTTATGCAGCACCAAACCGCCGACAAGCTGTACGTCGAATGGCCGCAAACGGACGTTGCGTCGAGCGCTTTCGCGCACCGCGGCAAATGCTTCGGGCAATAGCGCTTCCAGTGTCTCGCCCACAGCTAAGCGGTTACGGAACGCCTCGGTCTTTTTACTGAGCAAATCGTCAGACAAAGCCTGGTACTCGGGCTCAAAATCGTTAATCACCGCAACGACTTTTTCGTGCTGGCGCACCACCTTGGCCGATGGGTCCCCAAAGAGATTGGAAATGGAAAACATGCAAGGATTCTACCATAATCTGCAAAGAAAAACCCCCACCGAGAGGGTGGAGGATTTTCTTTCGAGAAGAGTAACCTGTGCATTACTGCAGAGGCCTCAACCGCAGTTAGCGGTGTTTCTTCTTTGCTGCTGCTTTTTTCTTTTTTGCTGCCATGTTAGTAGCGACGCCGATGTCGCACTTTAGGTTTTAACATCGATCGACCTTGTTCACTGTGCGCCCTAGGACGACGCAATGAACACATCTCGATGTTCTACCCATAAGTATCAGACACGTCGCCCTCAGTTACAATGAAAAAAAATATTTTTCTGTGGATAACTTTTTAAAAATAAAAAAATATTTTTTATTTTATTATTTTTACTTCTGGCTCTATCGAAATAGAAAAACTTTCTTGTACTTTTTGCATCACCACTGCCGCAAGAGCCAGCACATCGCCACTTGCGGTACCTTTTTTTGCAGCAATAACGAGCGGCTGTTTTTCAAACAAGCGTGCGCCGCCCACTGTAAATCCTTTTAGGTTGAGCACGTGATCGAGCAGCCATGCAAGCGGCACTTTAACTCCTGCAGTTTCAGGCATCGCAAAGGTTGGCATCTGTGGGTATTGTGCGCACAGCGCTGCTGCAGCGGCTTGTGTCACTATTGGATTTTTAAAAAAAGATCCCGCAGTACCCTCCACATCTAAATCTGGGAATTTGCCGCGACGTATCTCTAACACCGCATCGCGTATTGCCACAATAGACGGCACCTGCACGTCCAAAAAGCGCTCTCTAAGGTCTTTGTAGCTCAAATCAGGCATAGGCGCCTGAGAAAGCCGGAACGCTGCACGGACGATAGTATATCCGCCTGCATGTGTAGAGAAAAAGCTTTCTCGGTAGCCGAAAGCGCACTCCGTGTTGGTAAATTTTTTTATCTCACCTGTGCTGTCCAACACCTCAACCCACGCGAGCGTCTGCGATAGCGCTTGGCCATACGCGCCAATATTGCCGGCCACCGCGCCTCCAACCGTACCAGGGATGCCTGACAAATTTTCCATACCCCACAACCCTTCTGCAACCGCATGAGCGACCAAGGCGTCCCAAGAGTCCCCCGCCCCAGCCACAACAAAAACATCCTCTGCTTCTTGCAGAGTTTCTATTCCCTGTATCTCTATTTTTATCACTAGACCATCAAAACCAGCATCATCTATAACAACATTTGACCCACCGCCTAGTATAAAAATCCTCAGATGTTTTTGTGCAGCAAAAGACAGAGCCTCTTGTAACTCTGCAACATGTTGTACTCGTATAAAAAAACGCGCCGGCCCACCTATCCCAAAAGTGGTATATGGTGCCAACGGTATATTCTCTTCGATAGTCATTGCACTACTGTATCCCGTGCGGGAAGCGGATGCGAGCTCCAAAACATTGTTCAAAATGTGAGTGCAGTTCGCCCCCCGCACGAGACGCACTTGTACAGTATACCCCCACTTTTAGAAACGAAAAACCCCGTCCTTTCGGCCGTGGTTTTTCGTTGAACTGTGTTTTGTTGGGCTAACATCATGCTAGCACTCACCTTATGAGTATACCTCTGCCTTCACGAGAAGCCAAGATACTACAGCGGCTAATTCTGCGCGACAGTAATAGTTGCAGTGCCCAAGACCGTAGAAGGACCGAGTCTTGAATGCACCACCGTATATGTACCTGGCTGCGTATACGTATGAGTGAATGTTTGGTTTATAGGTACCAAACAACCAGTCATATAGTCGTTGGTCGTACCTGGCACTGCACATCCTGTTGTGCCATCTCCAAAAGAGAAATAATCACCTCCTGCACTCCTGTATGGAACTTTGAATGAGATGGTTAGCGGCGCAACGCCCGTCGTTGGTGTTGCAGAAAATGATGTAGTCGAAGGATTGTTTGTTTGAGTGTCTCCAGACACTACAATCGGTAACGTCGAGAGGACAGTGGCTTGGCTGCCAACTTTCTTTATCAACTCCGCTGTGTATGTGCCGCTATTGTAGACATGACTCACCCCCCACTGTAGACAACGGTAGGACCCAAGATCGCTCGCATTGTTTGATTTTATACAGGTGATTCTTTCAAGATCCTTTGTGCCATCGCCAAAGTTTACATAGTACTGCGACTCACTTGCATCATGTGTTGAGTAATATATCGAAGTAAATTGAACTTTAAGTGGCGCAACGCCTGTTGTTGGCGTCGCGGAAAAAATAGCACCTGCTGGAGACTCTTGCCCCCCTTCGCATCCCACCATAAGCGCTGCGCGAGTCCGCGGCCCCATCATGCCATAGGCGCGGTCTTGAGGTGACGATACGATACCAAGCGACGCTTGGAGCTTTCCAACCGATTGTGCGGTGATAAATCCATAATAGCCGGTTGGCTCACCTTCAAAAAACCCTTTGGTTTTTAGATACCGCTGTAACATACGCACTTGGTCGCTGTTTGCGCCAATGGTTAAGTCGCGAGAAAGGTTTACACAAACACCAGGCTGAGCGGGTGCTGCAGACCCGCCCAGCGTCACTGCCACTTTGTTAATCACCGACTGCTCTGCGCCAAAGGACTGGAGGAGTCCAATGATAGATTGAATTTGTGCTTGAGTGAGTTTTTGTGGTAGTGGCGGGGGGGTAGCTGCAGCAGACTGTGGCAGCACCATGATACCCAACAAGAGCCCGAAGACTACACCAATAAGTTTTTTAGACATGTTATTTTGTTACTTTAGACAAACTTAAATATAAGGTTTCGAAACCGCTTACCCCATAACACTACCACCCTTCCGTGGGCGCGGAAGGGTGGTCTGTTGACAAAGCGTAAGTCGACGAACGCTCTATTGGCCCGGTTTAAGGGTACCGTTTTTGATTTGTTGGATAAGCGACTGTATCTGCGGAGCAAGCCGTATGTCGAGTCCTGCAGCTTTTTCAAGCGTCAAGATAGTGTTCTGTGTATCCCCCGCAGCAAAGTATGCTGTTGCCAAACCAAACCGAGTTTCCGCGTTGTTTGGTTGAGCATCTACCCGAGCTTGCCAGATACCGATAAGCCGATCGAACTGCTTTGTGTTGGTGTACACCTGAAGCAAACGAGGGTCGTCCACCAAAACAGTGCCAAACCCCTCCACAAGCAAGGCGTCTGCAACTGCTTTATTGTTTGCATAGAAGAGCCCTGATGCATACAAGATGCGTGCATCTTCGTATGCAGGCTCGGAGTCAAACGCTTGCTTGAGCATCGCGATAGCGCCCGCAGTGTCCCCCGCATTTAAGCGTATCACCCCTAACTGGAACATAAGCTGTTGTTTTTTTGGAGAATGTTCGAGCGCTTGGGTAATGTACTGCTCTGCCTGAGGATACTGACCGAACGTTTCATACAGTGATGCCATGAAGAGCTCTAAGCGGGCGTCATTTGGACGCTCAGCGAGCAGCGCCAACCCCGAGCTTTCCGCAAGTGCGAAGATATCTTTTTTTACCGCAGGGTCGATGGCAGCTGAACGGGCGCTTGCATTTGCAAACTGCAGCAGCTGCTCGACAACCTCTTGGCGCCCAAGCGGAGTGCCCGGCCAAGGCCCACTAAATGCGACAGTAAATTCTTCTATATTTTGTTTTGGATTTTTTGGCCCAGCCGCAATACCTCCCTTACCGTCAGCAACCGGCACTTGCGTGGTCACTGCTGCAATAATATTGCGCGCCCGCGCAATACCCGGCGCGTTAAGCATCCACACACCAAGCAGTACCACAACACCCACAATAGGCGCGGCCATCATCACTCCACGGTCGCTCAGTGGTTTAGAAAGTGCCATAAAGCCTGGCAATTCTCGTTGAGAAAACCCGTGCACAAAGGCCAGAATAGTAAAGAAGTACACCGAGCTTATCAGGTCACCAAACACAATTAGGTTGTTAAACGCATACGCAGCCAAAAGTCCCAAAAAGACCGCTTGCTCAGGCACTGACAGTACTCGCGAAGTCACGACAAGCCACGCAGCAAGCACAAAGAGCGCTAGGTACAGCGCAAATGCTGGTAAGCCACCCGCGATAAGCCAGTCAAGAAACTGATTGTGCGCCCGGTCAAACCACTGCTCTTGGTTGTACATTGACGCTTCATAGTATTTATTGAAGACGAAGCTAAAGTTTTCTGCGCCCCAACCAAGCACTGGACGCTCCTCAAACCCTTGGTATGCCATAGTCCAAATTTGCACACGCGCTTGCGTCGTGCGGTCAGTGAGCGAGAGTGACGCGAGCCGCGACAGTGTTTGGGAGCTTTGCACCACCGCAGTATTGCGAAGCGCAAAAAAACCGATCACCACTATTGCCAAAACACCCAACCCATACCAGGTCATGCGCCGCAATGTGCGCCACTCGGGCGCTTGCGCGCGCACCGCAATGTACACACCAGCAACAAGCAGCCCACCAAGCAATCCAAGGATAGACCCACGAGTCTGTGTGAAGAAGAGTGCCGCAAATTGGAGCACGAGCGCCAAACCATATACAGACTGCAGCCAAGCCACTGGACGCTCTTTGTGCGACGCCCGCACCAACAAGTACAAAGTGATAAAGAAGTTAAAGAGCATGAACACCGCTAAATAAATTGCGTTTCCAAACGTCGTATCTGCACGCGCGCCGCTTTGCGTGCTAATCGCAAGCACCCCCATCACTTGGAGCAGTGCGTAGCAGGCCATAATCACAGACGACGATACAGATACGTTGAAAAACCGGTCCCACCATTTCTCTGCAGTTACTACGGCGCCTGCAATTACAAAATACACAAACAAGTGCAGTATGGTGACATACCCTTCCATCCGCTCAAAGTTGCTCCAAAAACTCTTCACCGGGTCAAGGCTGGTCGCGGTTGTAAGCCCAAGCCACACCACAAAGGCACCCGCTGCCCAAAGCAGCCACGATGCGCGTGGTCGATATTTTGGTTCACGCAAAGCCAAAATAAGATATATACCCAGAAGCAGCTCGACCAAAATTCGAAAAGCAAAATTTTTTCCCGTAATAAAAGGGAAAAACATGTTTGGCAACACTCCACCATCGGCTATCAAAAATGGTATGAAGAAGACTAAAGAAAGGCCAAAAAGAAGCGCCCAACGCAGGTATTTGGTGTATTGCATATGTCCCCCACTATACCAGACTATTTTCAACACTACGAAACCCGTTATGCTCGCGCTTGCATATGGGCAAAATATGAGTCTTTATTTTTGAGCAGCTCGGCCGGAGCCCCCTGCTCAACCACGCTGCCACGGTCAAGCACCACAATCGAGTCTGCGGCAGCAATAGTCGACGGGCGGTGCGCGATAACAAACACCGTAGTTGTGCCCCGAAGCGCCTGGATTGCGTCTTGGATGAGTTTTTCTGACTCATGATCAAGCGCACTGGTTGCCTCGTCGAGCACCAATAGCGCTGGCTGCCCCACAAGCGCGCGAGCAAGCGCAATGCGCTGCCGCTGGCCGCCCGATAACAGCACACCGCGGTCACCCACGACAGTCTCAAATCCATCCGGCAGAGATGAAACAAAGTCGTATACATGCGCTTGCTTTGCCGCAGCCACCACCGCCTCTTTAGAAAGGTTGCGGTAAAATCGGATATTCTCTGCTATCGTCCCATTGAACAAAAATACGTCCTGGGATACATAGCCAATGTTGTGCCGCCATGCATCAAGTCCAATATCGTCCACCGACACACCGTCCACCAACACATCCCCTTGCGTTGGGGTAAAAAGGCGCAGCAACAGATCTGCCGCAGATGTTTTGCCTGCGCCCGACGGCCCAACAAGCCCGGTGATAGAGCCTTTCTTGATCTCAATGGTTGCATCGGACAGAATCGACCGCTCTGGCGTGTACGCGAAAGAAATATGATTGAGTGTTATTGTTTTTTCAAACGAGAAAGCATTACTGCCCCGGGTCACTTCTTCTCGATGCTCCCCCAATTTTTCCTTCCATTGCGACACATTGTCTGCATAAGGTAGGAGTTCGCTCAAGCTCTGCAACGCGCTCTGCCCAGACTCCAGATAGGTAAATATTTTTTGAATGAGGTAGAGTGTCGCTGCAAAAGAGATAATGCTGAATCCCGGCGTTTTATAGGTCACTGCAAACAGCGCTATGACAAATAAGAGACTGAACGGTTGAAACAAGCTCGCACTGACTGCACGCACCAGAGTCATTTTAAGCGAGAGTTTGCGCATGGCACGCAAAAAAGCATTGCCCGCGCGCAGCGCTGGCCGCTCCACACCCGCAGCTTTTATCGACTTCATGCCGGTGATATGTTCGGTCAAAAACTGCGCGAGACTCTTTTCTGTCTGCGCCATCTCCTGACCCATGCGTTGTGTCCGCAATAAAAATGGACGCACTACAAGCAATAGCACGGCTGCACCCGCAAGCGTATAGAGCGTCATGGTGGGCGAAATATTGACCGCAACCAGTAAATACATGAGGAATCCGCCGAAGGACTGGATTATTTGCCCCTGCACTTCAAGCAAACTTGCCGCACGCTGGATATCGCGCGCGAGCGTGTTGTGCAGTGTCCCTATTTTTTGCTTGAGCAAAAACGGCCAGGAGGCAAGCATGGTGCGGCGCAACATATCCTCGCTCTCTTCGCACAAATAATCAGTTACTACCCATCCGCGTATATATCCAAAAATAACAACTGCAACTGCACGCAATAAAAAGAGGCTCAAAATAAATGCGAGCAGATACCGGAAGGTAAACGGGATTGAAAAGAAGTCAAAGAGACTTTTGATGGTGCTCGTGATGAAGTCAGTCGGCGCGCCGGTACCACCGTTAAAAAAAGAGACGAGTGGAATCGCTGCATTGATGCCGATGCCTTCAAGTATTGCGCCCAAAAAACCTAATATAATAAGCACTCCTAAGTGCCAACGATACCGGCTAAATGCGCGCCAGAGTGTGCGGACCGTTGCAAATATGCTCATAAATTATTGAAAAGACTTCGTACGCACAGCAGCGTACAACAGACTAAAAAAGTGTAGCATGCGGGCTACACTTAATAAAGAAAACGCCGCCGTATCACAAAAGGTTACGGCGGCGTGCCCCACTACGTCAGGAGCGAGAGCACAAAGTCAGCTGCTTTGCCCGGCTGTAGGGGCGGCAAAGCGAGCGTCGGCTGTGCGACAGTAAAGAACTCATCGAGCGGCATGACGCTCGTCAGGTACGGGAAGCGCTTGCGCTGCAGCATAAGCGGGGTCTGCGCGAGACCTGTCTCCTTGCGGAGCTCTGTTTCGACTGCCCCGTCCCAAAGCGTGAGCGCGAGCTTGCCTGTAGTCGCCGGCCGCATCAAAAGCGTTGAATACCCGGATGCGACACCGTCAGCGCAGGCGATGACTTGATTGGTGGGACCTTCAACATCGATGACCTTGTCCGCATTGTACAGCGGTACCAACTGTTGCCGGCACCATTGATCCCATGTGCCGCCCCGCGGATGCCTCACCTTTTTGAACTTTGGATGGAATTTTGGGACCAGCATAACCGGCGCACGTGTCTGCAAAATCGACTCAACGAGCCGAGGGAGCGCGAGCTCACATTCTGGTCCACCATCTGGGTACACCAAGATCTGCACACCGGGCGTCTGTGCGCGATGCTGCTGCATCACGAGCTGAATATGCGCACTTGGATCTACCGGAGAGACGCCGGCAAATCCTGCAGTGCATATCCGCGAACGTACGCCAGCGGCTCGAGCCAATCTCCGCGCCGTGTTGTCAATTGTGATGAGCGCATCAGGAGCCACCCTCGAACGCGTGTGCGCGCCCCAATAGTCTTCACACTGCACCAGCAGTGGAGTGTCGCGCAGCAGCGGAGCATTGGCGTCCAGCCAGAGCTCCAGGTCGCCGCGCGGCGATGAGAGCCCGTTGAGAATCGCATCTACTTTGCGCTGACCCAGAAGATAATTGAAGTATGCTGGCTGATATACCGCCGTGAATGACGGATACTGCTCTACCGCTTTGCCGCCTTGGTCGAGGCAGATGAAGACGGTGTGTCCGAGCGTTCTCAACTGTATCGCAATAGGCACCACCGTGTTGGCAGCACCCATGTCTCTCGCAAAAGCGAGAAATGTCTTTTCCATCAACGACTCCTTTGTTTCTCCGGAGATCGCATCTCCGGAATTGTGGATAACCGCTACATATCAGAGGACTTCCCTTGCGCCTCAAGAATGAGGTCGCAGAGCTCACGCACCGCGTGGTTGCCGCCCCGAGCCTCCGTCAAATGGTGGGCTACTTTGCGCACCTTTGGATGCGCGTCGGCAGGAGCCACCGCGAGACCAACCAACTGCAGCGCAGCGATGTCGTTCACATCGTCGCCCATGTAGGCAATCGCTTCGAGCTTCACACCGACACCTTCGGCAAGGCGCCGAAGGATTACAGCCTTATCCTCTCCCGAAGCCACTCCTTGTTCACACCGCACGTTCATTTTTTTACAACGCGCAGCAACAACCGGGTTTGTCTCTTTCGAGATCACGAAGACCGCAATACCTGCCGCCTTGAGCATCTCGATACCCAGGCTATCCCGCCGGCTGCAGCGGACTGTCTCGCAGCCCGTCTCGTCAACGTACACCATGCCGTCGGTCAGTGTGCCATCAAAATCCAAGCACACGAGCTCCACCTCTTTGGCGCGCCCCATGACCCCTTGATCTGCAAAAAACATGTTTTGAACCTTTCGTATGTTCCGTCTACAAAATAGAACAAAATTTGTTTTACGTCAATTATTTCTTTGCTCCGCGCTTTCGTATGACCGCATGCTCCATAACCAAGTAATCCATATCTGTGCGCAAAAATGTATCAAGTGCATCTTCCGGCGTCTCTACAATAGGATCGCCGCCGAGGTTAAATGACGTGTTGAGCACAAGCGGTACGCCAGTACATGCTTCGAATTCTTTTACAAGCGCCCAATAGGGGCCGTTTTGCGTTTCAGTCAGTGACTGTAACCGGCAGGTGCCATCGACATGCACAATGGACGGAACATCCTTTCGTTTATGCGGCAGCACACTTCCCGTCAGCAACATATAGGGACTCTCCGTACTGAAGTCAAACCACTCCGACATTTTTTCAAGCAAAATTGATGCTGCGAATGGCCGCCACGATTCTCGATGTTTGACTCGGTTGTTCAAGACATCTTTCATATCCTTGCCCCGCGCATCGCAGACAATTGACCGGTTGCCAAGCGCACGCGGCCCATACTCTGCCCCGCCCTGAAACCAACCAATGATGTTCCCATCTGCAATCAAACGAGCTGCTTCTTTGGGCGCATCGTCAACATACTGATATTCCACCTCGTCTTTGCGCGCAGCAATAGCTTTTTCTACTTCTGTTTTGCTGTATGGTTTTCCAAGCGACGCAGATTGCATCACCCACGCACGTGGTTGACCAAGCACCGCATGCATGCCCCACAGCGCGCACCCCAGCGGGATGCCGCAGTCAGAGGACGCTGGCTGTACAAACAAGTTTTTGAACCCGACTTTTGTTAAAAAATTTCTGTTTGCATCAATGTTGAGCGCACACCCGCCAGCCACACACAACGTATCACTCTCTGTGACATTTTTAAGATATGTACCAAGTTCTATTGCATATTGTTCAAATATTTTTTGCGCGGCAAATGCAACTGAGCTGAAGTATGCATCCGGGAGCTTTTCTGCACCCGCATCGCGGTTTGGCCGAGCAAATCGTATCGGCTCAAATATTTTTGGATACACTGCTTCAGCGCCAAGCCGGCCGGTGACTACTGTAGTTGCTTTAAAAAATAATCGCCGGCCGCGAGACAGTACCCCATTATACACATCGAGCAGGAGACGTGTGGGACTCCCCGATCGCTTTATAAACGCAGTCGCTCCACGCATGGGATAACTCACTTGGTTATTGCACAACAATTCCCCGTTGTAGCGTTTGACCCAGCGCTCATACGGAAACGCTTTCAGAAATGAGTCGTCTCCATATGCGGCGAGCCCCATCATCTTCCCCTCATTGTGCGGCCCAAACGAAATATAATTTTGAGACAAGTTTGAGTAGAGACGGCCAATCCCCACACTGTAGGGAAACCCGGCCGGCGTGCACACATGCGCAGTTTTATGTATTACCGTAAGGGTACTACCCTTGCCTTTGTAAAAAGTTTCCGTCTCCGTCACCATGCCACCCTGCGGACTGGGGAAAATAGCACCGCTCCCGTCATACACAAGCACCGCAGACTCTTCGTACGGCGAGCAGAAAAAAGCGGTCGCTGCATGTGCATCATGATGTCCAACCCCCACAAACTGAGCTTTTGTAAACCCTGCACCCACCCGCTCTTTGACCCACCTTGTCGACTCCACCTCATTTGTAAATTGCACTTCGTCGATAGTGGTGTCATACACGATCAAGTCGATATCCTCTTTTGGTATTCCAAGATTCTCCAACACATACACGATTGATTGTGTCGGGAACGCATGCGGCGCATGTTTGACGCGCGTCAGTCGCTCTTCTGCAATCGCACATACGCGAGTAGTGCCGCCATTATTTGATATGAGCGCGGCACCTGGGTCATGCCCGCCAACTTTCAATCCAAGGACATTCATACAGCAGTTCTTCCTCCATCAATAATAAGTGGTGCACCAGTCATATAGCTTGACGCGTCTGAAAGCAAAAACTGTATTGCACCGTTGTATTCTCCCTCATGAGCCATACGACCAAGCATATTGAGCGAGCCGTTCTTTTTTGCAAACTCATCACTATGCCCGCGCAACATCCCACCAGGAACCATCGCGTTTGCCCGCACCCCGTACGCGCCAAGATATGCTGCAAAAAAACGCATCAACCCAAGCACCCCCGCTTTGGATGCACCGTAGGCTATATCTTTATATTGGCCGTCAGGGTAAAGCGTATTTGTCGGACCAATGAGCCCTAGGTCAGACGAGATGAAAACAATAGAACCTTTTTTCTGCCGGATCATCTCTTTTGAAACAATTTTTGCAGCAAGAAACGAGCCGACCAAATTTAAATCAAGCTCTTGCCGAAAGAGTTCCGCTGGGAAATCACTGTATGCAGACCAGGGGCCCGCTCCAGTGTTTTCATCTGCTTTTGGATTTGCCGCAGCATTGGTAATGAGACCGTCTATCTTGCCGTGTTTTGCCACAACACGCGCAACAGCCTCTGTTAGAGAGACTTCATGGGTCACATCAACACCCGTATCCACGTCAAAATTTTCTACCAGAGCACCCGCCGCAGCCAACGACTCTCTATATTGCGTACCCAAAAAGCCGCTGCCGCCCGTAATCACCACAACGTTACCTGTGATATCAAAAAGATTGTTCATATTGAGCGTTGATAAAATCAATATAATGCTGAATAGTCTCCGCTTCTTTACCGTCCTCTCCGCGGGCGGCTTGCAGCGTAACAGGGCCAGTATACGGCACCTTGCGCAATAATTGAAACAGGCGTTTAAGGTCGGCATCCCCACTCCCAAGCGGGACGGTCACACCGCCTTTTTTCTTATCTTTTATGTGTACATTGACCACTGAAGCGCCATATGCGGCAAATTCTTCGTCTACCAGATATCCCATCCCCGCACTATTGCCAGCATCATACACAGCACCTAGCGGGCACTGCTCAAGCAACGCAGTATATTCTTTTGGCGGCAAATCGGTTTCAACAGCAAGAGAAATGCCTGCGGCAGCTGCTGCGTGCATAAACCGCCTTAGAGCCGCTACTCGTTGCTCACGCATAGACACGTCGAGCAGTGAAGACGCTTCCATAAGCGGCACTTCAACTGTTTGTCCGTCGACAGCCGCAAGCGCCTCGCACACACTCTGCATCCACACGTCGCCGCAAGCGCTAATGTCGACACTCGTGAGCAATTGCATATCCATGTGCCACACAGGCACTCCTGTTTTTGCTACAGCAGCGCGTACACGTGCTTGCGTCTCAGGCAAAAGAAGTGGGTTGTCGACTGTCTCAAAAGCCCACTGTATATGCTGTATCCCAAGCTCTGCCGCACGGGCAAATTCTTTCTCCCACTCACCCTCTTGGTTTGGGAAAAATTGAATGCCCCTGCCCTTCGATGGCGTGAGCCGACCCTGCACCATACCGATAGAAAGTTTTTGCATAAGCATTATTTTTGTGCGATAGCCAAAAGTGTATCAGTCGAGTCATGTGCAACCAAGTACGCCTCATATGCGGCAGCTAGTGTTGGATCAGCATACTGCGACAGTGTTTTTTGTCCGCCCGGCAAACCTTCTACCAACCAGCGCAGATGATTGGCCAGCGGGTAGCGCTGCACTCCTTTGATCTCAATAGTATGAAACCCTGCTTTTTCTAAATATATGGCAAGGCTCTGCCGCGTATGCAACACCAAGTGCTCGCTCCAGAGACTAAACGCTTTAAATGCATCAAGTGCAAGCAGTGCATCACGCGCATGTGGCACCTCAATAATGACTCGCCCACCTGGCACCAGTCGTTCGTGCACTTTTTTGAGCATAGCCATAGGTTCAGTCAAATGCTCGAATACATGAAATAACGAGGCGACATCAAACTGCCCGGATACGTCGTCAATTGACGTATACATAGTAAAACGGCTTTTGAGTAAAGCCAGAATATCCGCCTGTGGCTCTACACCATGTATCTCTGGAATCTCTCCCACCAACAGTTCCATAGTGCCGCCGAGCCCACAGCCGACGTCGATATAGCGTTTTGGGCGCAGCGCAGACACATACGCTGCCCGCCGCGTATCATCGTCGCGTGTTGCTGCAAGCGCTTCCGTTCGCTCTTTTGCACCCCATGTTTCTGCAATAGATAGACCTTGGTAGTGCGCTAAATCCATATGGTCAGTGCTATTCAAAAAAATTACTCCCGCCTCATCTTTAAGCACCGCAATATCTGCACGGTCTCTTGTTCTTGGGAAAAAAGGTTCCGCGTGGCGCACAATACCGAGCTCATACAATTCTTTCATAGTATTATTTTGGCCACTCTGCTGGGTCAACTTGCAGCGCATCTGCACTTGCATGCACACGAAGCCGCTCGCATATATCTTTTGGTAGTGGGCCTTTTGCAAACGCTTCAACTGCCTGCAGCAAGTGAGCCTTTTTTGCAGTCCCCACAAGCGTGGTGTGTATCGCTGGCTCCGAGAGCGTATACCGTAGTGCAAGCTCCCACAGAGGGATACCCGCTTCTTGAGCGCAAGATTCTGCTTCTTGCACAATGTTTTTAAGCGGAAGGAGTGTGTCGGGCAAAAAAACTGCCTTGCCAGCAAAAACTCCTTTTAAATACACAGAGCGATTAATGATGCCTACGTTTTTTTGTCGCGCTTCCTGCAATACTGCGTCCATGCGCTTGTCTGCCACATTGTAGGCAAGCTCCAATACTGGCACATCACGTGCCATAAGTGCCTGCGGCGGCGCAATACCTCGCGTTGATGCGCCCCAGACACGCAATTTTCCTTCGGCGCGCAGCGTTTCCATGATATGGATAAGCACCCCTTCCTCTACCTGCTCTTTTGAGGGTCCGTGTATCAACACCAAAGGGAGCACATCGAGCCCTAAATTTTTTCGACTACTTTCTATTTGGGCACGGATTTTTTGCTCCAACACCTCGGGGGAAAAATATTCTCCCTGCTCTAAAAACTGCGCGCACTTAGTGCATACCACGACACGAGTATCTTTCAGAATACCCGATTTGCCGATGCGCTCTTCTGCGAGTCCGTAATAATTGGCAGTATCAAAAAAAGTAACGCCAAGACGCACCGCTTCTGTGAGAAGTTCTAGAGCATCTGACTCATTAGGGAGCCGCGGGTTTCCCAGCCCGTACGCAAAACCTATCTCCGCTGTGCCGAGCCCCAAGCGAGACACGGGCAACCCGGTCGCCCCCAAAAATCCTGGCGTCGGCGAGTTGTACATAGGCACATCATAGCCTACAATCGAGCGTATATGAAGACAAAATATCGAAACGTCTCCCCTTCTTTTTCCTTGGATAAAAATCTGCTCGACCGAAAGATTAGCGCCCACGAGCCGCTGTCGACCCACAACAGCATCCCGCTGACATGGCACAAAGCAAAAGACTTTTCCGTATGGGACGACAAGGGTAACAAATGGATAGACTTAACTTCCGGGATATTTGTGGCCAATGCAGGGCATGCAAACCCGCATATCAAACAGGCTATAAAAAAACAGCTCGATGCAGATTTGCTTTTTGCCTACAACTATCCGACCAAAATCAAAGAGCGATTCATCACCAAGTTACTCTCGCTCGCGCCGAAACACTTCGACACGCTCACACTGCTCAATTCAGGATCTGAGGCAATGGACACTGCGCATAAACTCATTAAACTGTACGGTAAAAAAACAGGCAAAAAATATATCATTACATTCAATGGCAGCTATCATGGCCGCGGACTGAGCAACGACCTTATCTCTGGAAGCAAAAAGAAAGCTGCGTGGTCTGGCGTCAAAGATGATGCGGTTGTGTTCCTCGACTTTCCATATGACCAAACCGTCGCATTCGATCCAAAAGTATTGCCGCCAAAAAATGAAATCGCGGGATTTGTGCTTGAAACATTTCAAGGATGGGGCGCTTGGATGTATCCGAAGCCTTTTGTAAACGACCTCGCGCACTTTGCAAAACAAAACGGCGCACTGCTTGCCTTTGACGAGATGCAAGCGGGCATGTATCGCATGGGACCTTTGTTTGGGTATATGACCTACGGCGACCTTACGCCAGATATTGTAGCGTTGGGAAAAGGAGTCTCTTCATCCCTTCCCCTTTCAGTGGTGCTCTCGCGAAAAGAGCTCTTTAACATCGACCCTAGCGCAGACTTGCACAGCACTCATTCAGCAAACCCTGTGTGCACTGCGGCAGCGTTGGCAAATAGTACATTCTTAAGCTCAAAAACAGAGGTTGCGCGGCGCAAAAAAACTGTTCCTTTGTTTGAAAAAGAGCTCAAAAAACTAGAAGCATCTCCGCTCATAACACACGTGAATGTACGCGGCCTTATTGCTGGGCTTATTTTTGAAAAAGCAGAAGTTGCCACTGCTGTGGTGCACGAATGTATCAAACAAGGAGTGCTCCCCGTATGCACCAACAGGAACTCGATTAAACTTGCACCGCCGCTTACCATTACTCCCGAAGCGCTCAAAGAAGCCCTCTTAGTCATTCAAGACATCATCAATACCTACAAAGATTAGGAGAAGTGTTTGCGCAAATACTCATACACCTCCCATGTATCGTTTTTAATTTTAAATTCCAAAAATTCGAAGTCTCCTTGTGTATCCACCTCGCCCGTATTTTGGCAGGGAAATGCCAATATTTTGTCTCCATGTTGGCGATGATTCGCCTCAATATAATTTGTTTTTAAAATATCAACATACCCGTCTGGCTGATACACGGGAGGAAACGACTGCCGTGGCAAGTTGTAATACTCAGGACGCGGGTCATTTGGGAAAAGGCCCGTGAAATATCCGTCTACGATCCCAAATAATTTATAGGGAGATTCGCGTATCTCATATCCAGAGCGCAGTGAGGTTGCTTCGGGATGCTCATCTAAGAGCGCTACAGCGTGGTCAATATCTTGAGGTTTACGCAATGGCGTTGTTGCACGCAGCTCTACCAAATAGGCGGGGACTTTGCCCTCATGCTCGCGCAGCCAGGCTATTGCATGTTCGACAAATTCTAAATCTGGAGAGTCATCCCGCGCAAACTCACTTGGCCGCAAAAACGGCACCTCGGCACCAAACTGTTTTGCTACTGCAGCAATTTCTTCATCGTCAGTACTCACGATAGTGCGAGTGATTTTTTGACTCAGCAAACTTGCGGCAATGGCATACGCAATGAGCGGAAACCCGGCAAGCTCGCGTAGGTTTTTGCGGGGTACCCCTTTGGAACCGCCGCGCGCTGGTATGAGTCCATATGCGTCCATTCCTGGCAGCATACTACAAGACCTCTATAAAGAAAAAGGCCGACGCAATGCGTCGACCTCTAGTGATTCACCCCAAAAGATCTGTCGGCTGCCAGACGCCCCAGTTCGTCCGGAGCTTGTCCATGGCTTCCTGCTCCGCCGGATACACGCGCTTCACCCCGTCTCCACGAGAGAGATGATGTTCGCGGACCCAGCGACAGAGGTTCGCAAAATCAGTAGGCTCGACAGAGCTGGCCTGATCGCTCCCCCATAGCTCCCGATTGGCAGTGATGTGCACCTCGACCATACTCGCGCCCATGGCAACCGCCGCGAACACGGGCATGATGCCCGAGTTGTTGGACGAGAAGCCGATAGGCACATCCGGAAACTCCTTTTGGAGCGTGTGGATGGCCTGCAGATTGGTCATCCCCAGGACTTCAGAAGACGTTGCTTTGGGGTAGGCCGCGGTGCAGTGGAGTATCACCAGCTTGGATCGATCGAGCTGCCCAACCGCATGGCGGATCATAGCCATGGTCGAACCGCCGGTCGAGAGCACGACTGGTTTCTCCGTGGCAGCAATACACCCCAGCAAGAAATCGTTGGTCAAAGAAGCCGACGCGACCTTATAGAAAGGCACACCGAGCATCGAAAGGAAGCCGACAGACAAGGCGTCCCATGGTGAGGCCGTCCAAAGCAGGCCCCTCACCTTACAGTGCGCGTCGATTTCTCCGTACTCTGCCAGAGAAAATTCCAACGCATACTTCTGGTCGCCGTTGCGCGTGTCCTTGAAGTCAGATTCCCGCAGACGCCGGATGTTTTCGTCAGGCATAACGTTCCGCGCGATTGCCTTCTCCAACAGGTCGCGTGGCACGTCGCGCGGACGATTGAGCTCTTCCGCGGAAAACACGCTGGGAATAAAGCGCTTCTGGAACTTCACCACGTGTGCCCCGGCATCGGCGGCAAGGTCGATGAGCGCCTTGCAGAGATCCATGTCCCCATTGTGATTGATGCCGATTTCGGCAATCACCAAAGCAGGATACCCGTCCCCCACAAAATAGGGGCCGATTTTGACGATATTACGCATTGTTAGGGTCCTTCCCTACGCGTTGCAACTAGAGACCACTCTATACGAAGCACGTCAAGAAAACAATAGGTGCGCTACTTTTTTACGGGCGAGGCAGCCCTTTCAACAAACGCCGCAACTTGTTGTGCCGCATCACCAGTCACGGTAAAATTTTCTGCTATATACCGCTGCCCACGTGCGACTACCTCTGTGTAATATGTGTCATCCTGCAGAAGCCGTTGTGTTACTGCGGCAATTTCTGTTGTGGGAATAGCCTCACCACTGCCAAGCAGCGGCATAGCAAGGGCGCCGTCTTTGTGAGCATTGTAAAAATATATATCACCAAGCTTGAGCGGAAACAGTATGACTGGTTTTTTTGCTATCAAACATTCCACAGCGAGCGTAGAAAAACACGTGTATACAATATCGCTTGCAAGTACAAATGGAAACGCGTCTCCAGATACCAACGCGACGTCTTGCCCCATCACCCCTTCCACATACGTGCGGTAGCGGGCCAATTGCTCTGGTGAGCGAAATTTCAAAATATATTGCACATGCGGCACTTGCGTTTGTATGTCCTTAAGCGCACGTACGAAGTCTCGAAATTCATATGACGAAAAGTCGACTGAACCCAGCACAGAGCCAGTACTCTCGGTCGGCATAATCACACACACCACCGGCTTTTGTGCTGAAAGTTTGAGCTGCTCAAGCAGCTCCCGGCGCATGGCTTCAGTGTAGGCCTCACGCTCAGGTATATACCGGTCAAAACGTGGCGACCCGGTCGGTATGACGCGCTCAGGAGCATATCCATTACGGACAAAAGCACGCTGGATAAGTGGGCCGTACGCTGCAACATAATCTGCATGCATATGGCCAAAAGCAGAATGCGGGTCAAGAATCCCAACGCCGATACCATGCTGCACTTCGATAGATGGGATGCCGAATTGCCGAGACATCTCTCCCAGAATAAAAAAATGATGCTGGCCGGAAATACTGGCTCTGATAAGCACGCGTGCAGCACGCTCTTTCAACAGCAGCCGTTGCATAGATTCAATATCAGCGACAATACGCTCTGCATACACCGTCACCATATACGCAAATGCGCCTTCCACAATTTCAAACCATGAACCTTGTGACGTTTGGAAACCCGGAAGCGCCGGTAATACCGTTTTTGCCTCAGCCCAGGCTGCAGCGAACGTCTGCTGCGTGCGTTTAGCCTGTATGCGTATCCGCCGAGTCGTCATGTCCAGTGGGTGAATAAACCGGACACGATGTGCTAAAAGTTTGCGCCATGGGATTTGTGTAATCTCTTTACGTTCGACAAAAACAAACTCTGCTTGTGGCAAATGCGCCACCATAGTCGACAGATTGCGCCAGTGGTCACTCACGACGATACTCAACTGTTTGCGCGGCAAAAGGCGGATGAGCATATTATATACGCGTAAAAATGCCGCCGAGGCAAATGACTGTTTTGGAAAAAGTGTTTTTTGTTCAACTCGAGAGACCCCGAGCGTTTCAAAAACAAGTTGCATTTTTTGCGCATACCACGCACCTGTCGACACAGCGGCCTCCACTTCAAAGCGCGCAAACGGCCCTGCAGTTGCGGTAACTCGCTGCGTTGAATACGGCACAACTAACCGCTCTACCTGTTTGTGTGCTGCAAATATGTGCTCGTATATCTCTATATATCCACGCACCTGCAGCAAGTACCCACAGAACGCTGCTTCGAGCATCTCCCCAAGGCGCAAGTGCTTATATGCAAAAAAAGACATTGAGGGCAATGTGTACCAGCGAGACAATTCCTCTACTTCTCTCACTGAAGTGCGAAAATCTGCCCACACGGGCACATAGTCAGTGAGTGGTGCTACTGCAACACCAAGGCGGCGCAACGCTTCTTCAGCCCAGTAGTTGCACGATACAACCACAACTTCATGCTGAGACTGCTGCACATAGGCCACCACATCAGCAACCTGCTCATATTCATAAATGATGACCAATGTTTTCATGGAAATGCGTTTACACTGTCGATATGTCTGGGGCAGTGATGATAAACTGCACTCCTTTATCTCTGAGTGGTTTTTCTTTTTCTAAAATCGCATCTTTGAAGTTCCACGCAAGCAGCAACACATAGTCTGGTGTTTCAGTATAGAGGCGCTCTGGTGGCACGATAGGGATATGCGTCCCCGGCGTATAGAGTCCTTGTTTTAAGACCGTGGTGTCGGTTATGTAGTCGAGCGTTTCTGTGCCTATTTGGTAATAGTTAAGCAGCGTATTCCCTTTTGCAGGCGCCCCGTACCCTACGATTTTTTTACCTTGCGCTTTAAGATTTTGAAGCAAAGTCACTACCGCATCCTTGTTTGCTCTCACTGTTTTAGCAAAGGCATGAAACGCATCCGCGGTGGTCAGCCCGGCAGCTTTTTCTTCTGCGAGAATAGCTTCAACCCGACTTGTTTTTGGCAATCGTTTTGATACATACACCCGTAGTGACTGCCCTTGCATCGGGACAATCTCTACATCGAAAATATGCATACCGGAGTTCTCGACCAAGCGAGTCAGCGCATGGAGCGAGTGGAAGCAGAGATGCTCATGGTACATCTGGTCAAAGCACCCATCCGCAAGCAGATGCTTCGCCCAATGCACTTCAAAAATAAAAACACCGTCTTCTCTGAGTAACGACGCAACACCCGCAAAAACATCTTGAAGCGGGTCGGTGTGAGCGAAAACGTTATTGGCCGTTATTACTTTTGCTTGACCATACTGAGTCACCAACTCATCAGCGACCGCTGACGTAAAAAATGCTGTATAAAAAGGCACCCCTCTGGCATTCGACAACGCCGCCAAGTTATCAGCTGGATCTACATTTAAAACCCGAGCATGGTCTTTTAAAAAACTCAATAATACGCCGTCGTTCCCACCGATATCGATAATCAAGTCTTCTGGGGATTGAATATGCGGCAATACGGCATGCTGAGCATACTGCTGGAAATGCGCGATTGACGGAGCGCTTGCACCAGTTAGAAAATGGTAGTTTTTAAAAAGTATCTCTGGGTTAACCACATGCAACAGCTGTGCGAGTGAACAGGTGTTGCAAAAATATAGTACGAGCGGGAATGATGCTTCCGGCAAAAGCAACTCTTCCTTGCTGCGATATGCATTTGCCGGAGGCGTCGTACCCAGGTCGAGTATTTCCACCAAGTCCGACCCTCCACAAATGCGACAGGTTGTTTTGTAAATATGGTCTGGCATATAGCTAACGCACGGGCTCGCGCCCCACAACAGAAAACATAAGCGCGCGAGTGACACGATCAAGTAGCACTATAATCCAAATCAGCGGGTACCAGAGTGTGTAATTACGTTTAAAGTAAGTCAGTAGACTGCTGTAATACTGCCGCCGAGTCCAAGCGCTCGGACGTTTGCTTGCTGCAGCAGATTTTAAATGTGTAACCGGCGCATCAGGGACCAAAAATATCTTATACCCTCGAGCATACATGCGGCGGCAAAAATCAACATCGATAAAATAGAGGTGGTATGCAGGGCTCATAATATATTCCCCCAACGCACTCCGTCGCATGATCAAGCATGCAACTGGCGGCTGCTCTATCTCAAACACGCGAGTCACATCAAGGTCACTGTAGTGGTACCGGTTAAAGTAGTGAAGCCTGAATACGTACTTATCAAAAACCCTTCCAATTGGAGTCGTAAAAAAACAATATACAGGAGTCATGAGGCGACGATAATAGTTTTGCACTGACCCATCTCGGTTGAGAAGTTTTGCGGTCGCTGCCCCAGCCCCTGGCGTCTTGTCCATAAACGATATCATTGCCTGAAGCGAGCCTGGGTGGAGCCGAGCGTCTGTGTCGAGCGTCATGACGTATCGAGCTTCTGTCCGCTCAAGCACTATATTGAGCGTTGAAACGCCGACATTTTTTTTGTTCTCTACAAAGCTAAAACGCTCATCTTTTTCAAAACGAGTGCGCACTGCGCCAAACCCGCCATCTGTCGACGCGTCATCTATAACAAGCACATCAAACCGTACATCCCCTGCGGTATCGATAATGGATTGAAGCGCCTCGCCGATAATGTCTGACGCGTTGTAGTTTGAGACTACAATCGTAATATCGTGCGACTCATGCATGGGTGGCATAGTACCATTTGAGGACATGCTTGTAAAAAGGGCGCTGTGGTAGAATATCCGGCATGGATACACAAGCACGGATTTTTGTTACTGGAGGGCGCGGCCTGGTCGGGTCGGCGCTGGTACGCGCACTCAAAAAACAAGGGTTTACAAATATCTTTGCTCCAACGCATGCAGAGCTTGATTTGCTCGACTCGCGCGCTACTGCACTTTTTTACCAGCAGGAAAAACCAGAATACGTGATACATGCAGCTGCCCGCGCAGGCGGACTTAAAGAGAGCATCACGTATCCATCGGAGTTTTTGTATGAAAACTCGGTGATGCAAAATAACGTTGTTTGGCAAGCGCACCTATCGGGTGTAAAAAAATTACTCTTTTTAGCGTCTAGCTGCGTATACCCAAAAGAAGCGCCTCAGCCGATGAAAGAAGAATACTTGCTTTCAAACAAATTCGAACCAACTAACGAAGCATACTCTGTCGCGAAAGTCGCTGGGATAAAATTATGTGAATATATTTACAAACAATTCGGCCAAGAATTTATTTCCTGCAACCCATGCAACATGTATGGAGAGGGTGATTATTTTGACCACGAACGCGGCCACGTCATCGGCTCACTCATGCTACGCATGCACGAAGCAAAACTTTCTGGCGCACCTGAAGTGGTGGTCTGGGGCACCGGTCAAGTGCTGCGCGAATTTTTGTACGTAGATGACTTTGCAGATGCAGCGCTTTTTTTACTCGACCAATATCACGAAAAAGAGTTCATTAACGTCGGCAGCGGTACTGAAATTTCAATTCGGGAATTAGCCGAGACCATCAAAAAAGAAGTGGGCTACACCGGCAAGCTAGTTTTTGACGCGACTAAACCAGAGGGCGTATTGCGAAAAGTGCTCGACGTGAGCCGTATCCAAGCGCTTGGGTGGAAACCAAAAATTTCCTTCTCTGAAGGCCTGCAGAAAGCATATACAGACTTTCTCTCAAAACAAAGCTAGCTAGTGAGCGTTCCTTCTTTACCAATAACTTCAAAGCGCGGACAAGGGACGATAAACTTCCCGCCCTTTGCTAAAAACTCTTTTTCACGGCGGACAAAAGATTCAATAAAATGCCACGGAAGCACCAGGAGATAGTCCGGGTTTGCTTTGCGCATATCTTCATCTGAGTAGATGGGAATATTTGTACCAACGGTTCGACGGCCAAACTTCATGGGCTGCCGTTCTGAAATGCCGTCGATAAGCGTGTGGTCGAGCCCCCACCATTGCAAGAGCGTATTCCCTTTAGTGGATGCGCCATAGGCCCATATTGTTTTGCCTTTTGCTTTTTCTGCACGCATGAAGGCAAGGGTCTCATCGCGCAACGCACAGGCTTTGTTATAAAAATCAATGTACGTTTGCGGGTCCTTCAACTGCAACTCTTTTTCGTATGCAAGCACTGCATTAACTCTGTACTGAGCAACATCCCGATACGGCGCCGTTGCAAATGTTGTCGGGTCAGCGCCCGCTTTGCGGATATAGACACGGAAACTGCCTCCATTCGCATCATTAAGTTGGCAATCCACTACCTCCATGTTGTGTTTGGATAGGAGATATTGCATCGCCTCCAGCGTATAGTATTCGAGATGCTCGTGACAAATATTATCGAAGGCTAGTTGCCGCAGCATGAGCGGCAGGTAGCTCATCTGAATAATCCACAACCCATTGTCATCCAAAATTTCAGCAACATCATTAACAAAAGCATGCGGATCTTCTAGGTCATAAAACATCGCGATGGTGGTTACCAATTTTGCTTTTGTTTTTCCAAATGACGAATCCTTATATGCTTTTGCAGAAAAATAATCGTTGATAAACAATGAAAAACGCGCCATGTCCGCTTCGCGGAACGTATTTTTTGCAGGATCAATACCGACGCGTACAATCGAAGGGTCCACGAAAGAAAAAAGGGTGCCGTCATTGCAAGCAATATCTACAAATACATCTCCCGGCTGGAGCCGCATCAGCCGTACGCTCGACGTTGCTATTTGGCGCAATTCTTCAACCATCGATTCATTGGTGCCAGAGCGATACCAATACTCTTCATACATTTGGTCAAAAGGCGCAGTATGCGCCAACTGCACTAGACCCGACTCTGGAGCCAAGCACAGAGTAAGGGGCACTTTTTCCCCGCGCGGTGAGGCACCTTCTGGTAAAAAATCTGACACATAGTGGTCTCCGATAGAAAAAAGTTCAACCAATGGTTCGCCAGAAATGCGGCAGGTGGTGCGTTTTGCAATGTCGCTCATAACAAAAAGAATACTACCACCCTTTTAGACCTCTTTCCATTCTTGCGCAATATACTCCTTGAGCGCCTCTTGCCACGGGCGCATATGCAAGGAAATCATGCTCTCGTTGCGCCCGCTTCGGTACAGTTGAGGAAACACTTCTGCAGAGACCGGCGTGACTTTTGCTTGCGACTGTAGGCATCGAGCTATTTCTTGCGCTACCTCAAACCGACTTACACTCCCCGCACCCGCCACGTGGCGCACACCTGAAGCACCTTCTGCAATAAGTTCATAGATCCTTGCCACCAAATCCTTTGCATACGTCGGCGACCCGTATCGGTCGCTGACCGCAGATACATCGCCTTCTTTGATTTTTTTAATCATCATACCGACGAATTTCTTATCTCTCTCTGCCCCGCCACCAAACACCCAGGAAGTGCGGACGACGAGATTTTTGTCCGACACCCCCAATACCGCCAGCTCACTCAGATACTTTGAGTGGCCGTATACGTTTATTGGATTTGGATGATCAGACTCTACATACGGCGTTTCCTTTTCGCCATCAAACACACCTGATGTCGAAACATGCACTAGTTTTGCTCCCACACTTCGCGCAGCAAGCGCGAGATTATACGCACCCATCGCATTCACACGATACGCGGTCTCCGGCTCGCGTTCACAGAGCGCAAGATCAGTCTCTGCTGCTAAATTCAAGATAATTGTCGGAGCATGCTCGACAACTACCTTTTTAACTAAATCTATACTAGTGATGTCTAGATCATTTCGGCCGAGCCGTATTCCGCCAATGATGTAGTAACCGACCATTCCATAGGCACCCGTTAGCAGCAATTTTTCCATAGGAATCATAGTAGCACATATTGACTACTGTAGTTTATATGTTACATTAATGACGCGTTGTACATTTAGAAAAAGGTCTCGGAGATGCTGAACCCGGCAAAGTTGTACGAACTCTACGCGAAACTGGAGAAGGCGGGTGTCGAGGACGTCCCTGGCCACACCCACATGTTATATCTGGTGGGACAAACCAGAGACAACCAAGACAGCGTGCTCGACCAGACACTCAATTGGTCTGGCCTTATCGGCTTCATTGGGTACCCCAATACCGAAGAGGTTTTCGGTTACCCCGGTAGCGATGTATGGACAGAAGCGCTGATAGAGCGGGACAGAGACCCTCGGAACTTCCGCTATATTTACGATTCATTCATCACTGTTGGAGGCAAGCGCATCGTCCACACCTTGAGCGAAATGCAGGCGATGGTCCGTTTCGCGAAAGAGAAAGACATGCGAAGCGTCGCAATTGTCGCGCCGCCCTTCCACCTTATGCGGGCATTCATGTCGGCCGTGTTGGCTGCACAGATCTACTATCCGACGCTGCGCATACACCCGCGCCTTGGAGAGCTGGATTGGAATGCCTCAGTGCGTCATTCACAAGGCAAAGTGGTCGGCACGCCAGCCAGTCTACTCGTCAGCGAAATTACGCGCATCTTCACCTACCAAGCGCAAGGGCTTCTGCCCACCCCCGAAGAGGCGTTGGCTCACTTGGATCGTCTGTAACCGCCACCCGCCGCACTCACTTGAGTGTGGCGGATTCTTTTTTTGCTAGTGCCAGCTGCGCCCATTCATTATCTTGTTTTGAAAGAATTGGGATATTGGTTGGCCACACAATCTCCAAAAGCGGGTCGTCAAACCGTACACCGCCTGCGCATTCGGGATGATACGTATCACTTAGTTTATATTCGACTCGCGCCTCATCACTCATAACACAAAAACCATGCGCATACTTCCCCGGTATATAGAGCATCTCTTGCGCATCCCCGGTGAGCTGAGCCGAAACGTGTGTACCGTACGTAGGTGACTCTGGGTCTATATCTGCAGCAACGTCAAGAATGACCCCTTGCACGGCATGCACTAACTTATGCTGCACATGCGGCGCGCGTTGGAAATGCAATCCTCGAATCACGTCTTTTTTTGATTGCGACATAAAATCTTGAACAAAAGGGTGCGCGATGCCTATTGCCTGAAAATCTTTTGTCGTATACGTCACAGCTGCAAAACCCCGCGCATCAGGAAAGAGTTTTGGAGTAATAAGAAGCACCCCAGGCAAGGCAAGCTCTTGTACGGTGAAAAGATCTGTTTTGGTCATAGTGCTTTTTTCCGCGCGAAGAAGTTTGCCGCCCGCAGCAATGAAGGGAACGTCCCGGCATCGAGCCATGCGCCTTTTACAAATGAAAACGACGCGGTGCCCTTATGCACATATGCATTAATTGCATCGGTCATCTCCAATTCACCTCGAGCGGAGGGAGTGATTGTTGTGATGACCGAAAAAATGCTTGCGTCAAAAAGATAGAACCCCGTCTGCGCGTAGCGCGATTTGGGTTTTTTTGGCTTTTCTTCGACACGTAGGATTCGTTTTTTATCTGCAGAAAAGACGGGCACCCCAAAGCGTTCTGGGTCGGACACCTGTTTGAAAAAAAGCGCCGCACCACCCTTAAATGCAGCTACTTCTTTTTTAAAGTCCCCTTCAAAAATATTGTCTCCCAAAATCACCGCAACAGAATCACCTCCCGCAAAATCTTTTGCATACGACAAAGCGTCTGCAATTCCACCATTATTTATATCTTGCACTCCATACGAAAGCGTAACACCATACTCTTTGCCTGATCCCAAAAACTGCATAAAATGTCCCGCGTACTCTCGGCCACACACCACCATAATGTCCACAATGCCCGAGCGACGAAGCGTCTCCAGTGGATACAAAATCATAGGCTTGTCATACACCGGCAGCAAGTGCTTGTTCGTTATCTGTGTGAGCGGCGCAAGTCGCGTCCCGAGCCCTCCTGCTAAAATAATACCTTTCATATGTGTGGGTTTAGAGCGCTTTTGCGCCGCACGTGTGCAAGCCACCCTGTTTGCGCCTGATACCATAAAATCGTCTTGGGTAACGATGTATTTAGCGTGTGTTTTGATTTCCAACCAAGTTCCTTTTTTATTTTTGAGGCATCTATTGCATACCGCCGATCGTGGCCGGGACGGTCTGTAATAAACAGGAGCCCTGGGTTTTCTTTGCCAAAAAATCGCAACAATCCCTTTGCAAGGGCGAGATTACTCACTTCAGTGTCGGCACCAATGTTATATACTTCTCCAGGAATTCCTTTCTGGAGCGCCAGCACAAGGGCTCTGCAATGATCCGCCACATGGATCCAGTCGCGCACGTTTTTACCATCTCCATACAACGCGACTGGCTTCCCCTCCATCAATCGCACTATCGAAAAAGGAATAAATTTTTCTGGATGCTGATAGGGACCATAATTGTTTGAACAACGGGTAATAACCACCGGCATGCGATATGTTTCAAAAAATGAATGCGCCAGCAAATCCCCTGCAGCTTTTGAAGCAGCGTACGGCGAACGCGGTGACAAGGGCGAGTTTTCGGTAAACGCTTTCTTTGCCGACAACGACAAGCTGCCATATACCTCATCGGTACTTACCTGTACAAATTTCTTCAATTGCGGTGCTTCTTGCCGCAAACATTCCAGCAACACCACCACCCCTTCTGCATTTGTCCGCGCGAACAAAGCAGCTCCAGTATGGACACTCCGGTCAACATGCGATTCGGCGGCAAAATTAATCGCATACACTGGCTTGTATCTTTTTATCACCCGAGACAGCACCGCCTTGTCGCAAATGTCACCCTGAACAAACGCAAGTCGGTCTTTCGGCAACCCAGCGAGATTCTCTTTTGTACCAGCGTACGTGAGCACATCAATACATACCACGCGCACCAGAGGGTACGCTGCCAAAATATGGCGTATAAAATTTGACCCAATAAAACCAGCGCCGCCGCATACCAATATCGTGCCGCTCTGCATGGCACGATGGTACTCTATAGAATGCATTTAATCAATTTTCCCTACTTCTAAAAGAATTCTCTCGAGCTGCGGAATTATCGCATCAAACGAATAGAGTGCACGCACTTTTTCTTGACCACGCTGCCCCAAATGGCTCCGCAAAGCAGGATCGGCAAGCACTTTTTTAAGTGCCGCGACCCATTCATCTTCACTTCGCGGTAAAAAACCGCTCATCCCCTCGTCGATAATGTAGGGCATTTCGCCAAAACGACTGCATACGGTCGCCACTCCGCACGCCATATACTCGAGCACTTTAAAAGAAGATTTTGATTCATTCCAGGCACCCTCATGCTGGTGCGGGATAACACCAATGTCAAATTTTTGAATCTCTCGCGGCACCGCATGCTCATCAGTCCAATCAAGCGCGTCGACAAATCGGACATTGAGTCCGGGTATCGAAAACACATCGTATACTTTTTGGCTTCCCACCGCACCAATAAGCACGAACTGAAACGGTATTTGCTCTTTCAGAAGCCTACGAAACACTCCCGCCAAAATCGCTAAATTACGCACATGCTCTGGGCCGCTCCCAACCCATCCGATAACTGGAATGGATGGAGTGCTTCTATAGTGGTGCGTGTGTTCCGCATAGATTGTATGGTCGAGCGCGATATGTAGTATGTGTACCTTTTTGTTATAGCGGAGCGCCCACTCTTTTTGACCGTGCGTGCACACAATCACCACGTCAGCAAGCTGTGAAAATATTTTTGTCTTCAAAAAACTATGCAAGTACACAGGATCGTCAAAATCAAAAATCATACGTCGACGTGTCACCAGCAGATACGCCACCATGAGTACAAAAAAATATTTATTTGCTATAGCCCGTTGCAGGTACACAATATCTCCATGGTGAATAGTGAAGAGCGCTCGGATTGTTTGAACAATCAACTTCCCTTTTGCCGGCCAAGGAGTACGCGACAGTGAGAGTACCGGCGGCTCATGCAAAACAACTGAAAACCCACGCTCACGGAGCTTGTCGGCCACACGGAATGCGCGCTGCCTTGAAGATCCACCGCGAGCATCGCTAAAAGTAAAAAAATGAATAACCACGTCTGTTACTGTAGCGAGCCTCTCTCTACTGCGCAAGCAGCCACCTCAGAAAAATCTATCTCGTTGATGCAGGGAGGATATGCGTTGAGCGCGTGGTGCGGAATACACGAGTGGCTGTGTATCCGCACCGTGATGGGCGCTGCTGCTCCATACTGCTCAGGCGCCCACCATTGTTTGCCTAGACACGTCGTCAGCACAACAAGCGGCACCTTGAGCGCCGCTGCAATATGCGCCACACCCGTATCTACCGCAACCACACACTTACTCTGTTGCAACAGCACAAAAAGCTCTTGAAGCGTCGTCTGTCCTGCCACCGTCAATGCCCCTGTTCCCAATGCGGCGCGAAGCGCGGCCTCTTTTTCTGACGCAGCGCCGGTCAGCACGATTTTTGTATCGGGCATTTTTTCTACCAACTCCAACACCAGCGCACGCTGGCGGTCTGGGGACAAGCCTCGTTTATCACTACCAGAAAACAGGTGCACAAGTACATACGAGCCCCGCGACAGGTCAAACTTTTCAAGTGCACCAACTTCGCCTCCCTTCAACGTTGGATACTTGTCGTGAATAGCTATATGCATCTCTTGCAGCGCTGCACGCTCCATTTGTGCAGGCGCTGCTTCTGGGTCAAAGGGCAACACGCAGTCATATATCAGCCGAGTGAGCACTGATGCATCCGCAAATCCATATAGTCCGCCTTTTTTCGCAAGCAAGCGCGCAGCGATTTTACTTCGCAGAGAAAACTTTCCTCCCGGCTTTCCTGCATATTGCGTGAGGACGATATCACTGCGGGCAAAGCGTTTCCATAATTGTACGAGTCCTCGGATGTCGAACCAGCGCACTTCATGCACCTCTATCATTGGATATGCTTGCAAGAGCGAGCGGATCATACTCCCACGCATCGACACAACAATACCTAGACGTGCGTGCGGATACTGCGCATGCACCTGCGTGAGCATATAGCACGCCATCATACAGTCACCGATAGATGCCGCCCGGAAAGTGAGCACTTTCTCTATTTGCTTCATACTTTTACGATAAAACATTGGCGCCACGAAGATTCAAACACTGCTTCCGGCTTGTCGGACATAAAATCATCCACCGCCTTCCGGACACCTGGAGCTGTCATGTAGTCATGCGAAATGATCACTCCACCTTTTGACATGCGCGGATAAAAAAATTCGAGCGCCTCTTTTGTGCTCTTGTACAAGTCAACATCCAGGTGCACGAATGAAAATTGCTGACCCTCGATACTTTGCGCAGTTTGCGGAAATACTCCTTTAATAAGTTTACTGTTTGGATATGCAGACAAATATGCGCTTACCTCTTCCAAACGAGCCCCATATTGTCCATCGCTAAAAGCCGCCCTATCTATCTCTTCCAGTGGAGGGAGCCCGTCAAATGTGTCAAACAGGTACACAGCCCGCTTACCCGCAGCGTGCGCGATAAGCTTTGCCGACGCGCCGCGGTACACGCCCACCTCGGCAATAGCGCCTGGTATTTTTTCTGTCTGATAGGTTAGTGAGAGAATCTGGTACGCCTCGTGGTCTGAAAGCAATAATTTTGTCTCATTGCGCACAGATGCAATAAACCGGAGCCGTTCTCGACGGACAGCATCTCCATAAAAAATGACGACCCCATGCCGCGCACGGACAATTTGAACAATGAGTACCCCGAGTTTTGTACGAATGTATGAAAACAGTTTCATAGTAAATTTCAATTAAATACGCTCTGCTAAAATTGCCGCCGGATACGCTGCAGTATTGAGTATACTGGCAATTTGCGCACATAGTATTTTATACTACGCATCAAACCAGAAGTACTGATGCGTGCTGGGTAGGCACGTTTTGCTTTAGGTAGCACTTGGAGCAGTTCTTCTGCTATGGGTAGCTGATGCCAAATTAAGTGAGTATTACCAGCAATTTTAAGCGTGCCGTCGTAAAGTTGGTACAGCATGGTTTGAAACTGTGTATCTGTATGGAGCACCTCAATGCTATTGTCAGCAATATTGAACAAAGGAAAGAGCTCTCGTAACACAAAAAAGGCATTCAATTCGTTTGCCGCCACCAGCTCATATCCTTTGCGCTGCCCAAGCCCGACCAGTGCACGCAAGGACGATCCTTGATACACAGACATATCTTTCGGCTGCACAAAAGACACACTGTTTGGGATTGACGGGTTAAACTCCACCACCATAACCCGAGGTCGATATGCCTCCATTGAATCCCAAAGATGGTACTCATTTCCATCCACATCAAGGGAAAATAGGTCGAACGTTTTTGGTATTGGCGTTTGTGCCAACAACATATCGAGCGATGAGTCTCCAGCAAACGATACAAATGATTGGATGCAATGCGCACGCGGGTTACCAGCATATGCTTTTTTCAATTTTTCAAAATACGTCGCATCCGCCTCGAGCAACACTCCGCTCCAGTTTTTTTTCTGGATAAGCGTCCATACATTACTGTCATGCGTCCCATTAAGCGCCCCCAATTCGACGCACCACGCCCCTCCGCCAATCACTTCGAATATCGCTTCAATAATACCGTCTTCACCATGAGAAGATGTGTCATTCCTCCGTTTTTCCAATAGCCAAGTATTTTCTTGCTGTTCCATACCTTATTTTCCTACAAACGCAGCGACCCGCGCAGCTCTTGCTTGCCACGAAAAATTTCGCCCCAGACGTTCCGCTTGCACTATGCGCTCTGCCCCCTGAGCAGATTCCGCAAGGGCTGCTGAGATCTGCCTTGCCAGATCCTGAGCATTATCTGGTTCGTATAAAAATACTTCGCGGTCAGAAACAATTTCTTGTATCGCGGGCGTTGCACTTGCGACAATAGGACGACCGCTCAGTAAGTATTCAAATAATTTCATAGGAGATGTATACCAGTATGACTGCATATCTCGCTTAGTTCCAAGCACCACCAACGCATCTGCTGCAGCAATCCATGTTGGCATAGTTGCATAGGGTTGGTCCCCCATAAAAATCATATTGTCGGGCGCTGTATCGGTATGAATAACGCGACAAAATGACTCTCGAGTACCTCCCACAATATACCAACTCGTGTTTGGAGTAAGTGCTGCTGCCTCCGCCAAAGACTCCAAGCCCTTCCACGCAAAAAATCTACCCGTATAGAGAACCACCGCTTGGTCGAAGGGGATGGTGAGTTCCTGCCGAGCGGCAGTTTTATCTCTTGGGTAAAATTGCGTTGCATCGACTCCGTTTGGCTCTACCAAGTATCGTGCAGGAGACAGAGGAAACTTTTTTTGCAGTTCGGCAATAATATGTTTGTTTATTGCAATAATCCCGCGCACACTGCGAAATAATACTTTTTGCGCAAGTACAACTGGCTTACCTCCATGCATTTCAGAGAAAAGTGGAAGGCCAAGATACGCGAGTCCTGATGATGAAAAATTGTCCAGATCGACGGTATATACGATGCATTTTTCCCCGCGCATTTTTTTACTAAATAAAAACAAAAATGACACCATCATGAAAAACAGAGAGCTCACATAATATCCAACGCGTCCGCGCGCATACAAATCAATACTTGGTAGGCGGATGATGGGAACATCGACTCGGAGTCCGTAGAATGTTTTGAGCGTCGTTTTCTCTCCAAAACGCCAAGGCACTACCAACACCACCGCAACACCCGCCTCAACAAGTGCTTCACACATTTTTGCTATTTGTATACCGTGCGCTTTTTCCGACGGCATGCGCGCATTCGCAACGTAATACCACTGCATAGAGATGTGAGTCACTATACACCATAACCCCAGTAGACCCCCACTGAGCCCCCGTGTATAATTGGGGCACAACGTTTCCACATGCGGGATGTAGCCTTGTATGAAAACACTTTCTGTCATCATCCCCTGTTACAACGAGGAAAAAACAATCGCCGAGGTTGTCCGCCACGTCCAAGCCGTACCGCTTGGGGAGGTAACCAAAGAAGTTATCCTCATCGACGACTGCTCGAGCGACCGAACCCTTGAGATCGCCAAAACACTTCCAGATGTTGTTGTGGTCACTCACACACATAACCAAGGCAAAGGCGCTGCAGTCATTTCGGGTATGCGCCATGCATCTGGAGACTTATGGATTATTCAAGACGCTGATTTAGAATACAGCCCTGACGATTACCCAGATCTGCTTGCACCGATTTTAAACGGGGATGCTGATGTTGTGTACGGGTCTCGCTTTTTAGGAGATAAGCCGCATCGGGTGTTTAATTTCCATCATTATCTTGCAAATCGCCTCATCACCTTCCTTTCAAATATTTTTACCAATCTCAACCTTTCAGATATAGAGGTCGGATATAAGGTATTCAGCAAAAAAATTGGGCACGCGATACTTCCCCGCTTATCTGCAAAACGCTTTGGCATTGAAGTAGAGCTCACCGCCCGTGTTGCTCGGCAAAAATGCCGAGTCTATGAGGTAAGTATTTCGTACCATGGACGCACCTATGAGGAAGGGAAGAAAATAACTTGGAAAGATGGGTTGGCAGCACTCTGGTTCATACTTTGGTTTAACGTTTTCAAACGATGAGTCGCCTATACACCCACTACATACTGCCATACCGGAAAATACTTATTCTCTTTACCATTGCCCTAGCGGCGCGCCTGGGGGTTTTTATTGGACTTTTTATCTGGTTTACCGTACTGGGGCACACGCCCCCTGACACAAATTACCCTGTATTTAACGGCGATTCAAAAAGCTATTTTCTTCTAGCACAAAATCTACTCGTTAATCACGAATATTCTCTTTCAGCAGCTGCACCGTTTATTCCAGAAAACTTTCGCTTGCCGGGGTATCCTTTCTTTTTGTACCTTCTGGGGAGCGCGGGACTCTCTATGGTATTAATTACGATTGTTCAAATCCTTCTTTCAAGTGCAACGGTTGTCCTAACCTACCTTATTGGGAAAAAATTCTTATCTGAAAAAGTTGCGTTTGTGGCTGCGCTCCTGCTGTGTGTTGAGCCCACTACTGTTTTTTTCTCGACGTTCATTATGTCCGACACACTGTTTGTGTTTACTTTGATACTCTCTATATACCTTTTTCTCTACAAAACAACGTCGCTCTACACCAACATACTACTTGCGTGTACAAGCGGACTGCTTTTTGGCGCCACCATTTTAATTCGCGTTATTGCACAATACCTTATCCCTTGTCTTGCAATAGCCTATATCGTGCTTCATAAAAAAACACTACGGCCGCTATCGCACACGGCGCTCTACTTGAGCGTATTTACCATTAGCGCTGCGTTGGTGGTGCTCCCTTGGTGTTTGAGAAATTACGCGCTTTATGGCGTTGCGGAAGCCTCTGCAACGCCCTATATAAATTTTACCCAATATAATTTGCCGTTATTTTACGCGCACGTCAATACAGTTCCTTTGTCTGAAGCTTCCGCCGTATATACCGCACCAATCCCTGTACCTCCCACCTCATTGCGATTTCCCTCTTTAGAACATAAGGCTATTTTTGAAAAAATGATGCATGACAGCCTCGAAGGGAGATACCTCGCTTATGCACAGTTCCATCTCATCAAAACGATTCCATTTTTTATTACCGACGGCGTGCGCGACATGAACCGCATCACCGGCATCATCCAGATACCACCAGATCAGACAAACTTCAGCGACATGCTGCTTCAGAGAGCTTGGGGAGATATGTTTTACTATTTCTCACACCCTTCCATAAATCTCTCAATGCTCCTCATAGGATCAACTCCATGGATTATTATCTCGCTGTTGTGGCTTGTAGCTCTTGGACACACGCTGTACGCTCGACCAACGGCATTTTGGTTTATCTTGTTTGCTTCGGGCATGGTGCTTTATTTTGCACTCCTAACTGGCCCAGTGACCGAGCATCGGTACCGTATGCCGGCCGCGCCATTTATGCTGCTTTTAGCAACACAAGGCGCCAGCATTGTGTGGCATATACTACGCCGCAGCAAATTACAGTAAATCAGTATGGAGCTACTCACACGGATTACCAACACAGGGCGCCACATGTATGCATCTCGACTTTTCCGCACTGCCAGTGTTGGCGTTGTGGGGGTGGGTATACAAACCGCAGTCTTTGAGATAATCGGCGTATATTTGGAGCTCGTCAGCCTCAGCACTGCCGCACTCATTGGAAGCGAGTTCGGCATACTATCGAATTTTATACTCAACAACTATTTTTCTTTTTCAGGACGGCAACTCCCGAGCCCTACCCGTTTAGCAAAATTTCACCTTGTGGTTTTAGGATCTGTCTTCTTGCAATGGCTTTTTGTTTTTATTGCAGAGCGGATGACCCATGACCTACTCATCATCCACGTCGCCTACGGTGCCGGGATATTGCTTGGATTTATTTGGAACTACAATTGGTATCGCCTATGGGTATGGAAAAAACACCCTACCGAGTAGCAAAAAATTCTTGAAAGACCGAGACCATATACTCTTTTTGAGTATCGGTGAGCATTTGGTGTGAGGCAATATAAAACCCATTATTATTTATCCAGCGCGCCACCGGAAAATCTGCCTCTAAGTCACCCGACACTGCTCTCACATAGGGCTGGTTTATGAGCGGCAACATCTCCCGGGTTTCAACATTATGCTCTTCCAAAAACTGCGTGAGCTCTTGCTTCGTCACCGACGAATCTTCACGTATAACAATAGGGAACATCATGAACACGTGGTCCGCGTGGTCTGGCCACCACGGAAGCTGGAGATCTTTTTCAAACGCTGAAAGTTTTTCTTTCAAAAAGGCACCATTTGCTTTTCTTTTTTCTATCATACTCGCGTGCCGTTCAAGCTGCGCACAACCGAGCGCCCCTTCCATCTCAGTCACCCGATAACTATAGCCGCGCCGCACGAAACTAAAACGACGAGCAATCACCTCTTTTAGACGATCTCCTGATGCACCCTTATCATCGTCAATTGAAATATAAATATTATCCCGCCCATGGTTGGCAAGGCTGCGGAGCAGCGCTGCGTACTGCGGATTATCGGTAACCGCTAGCCCACCGACACCCGTCACCAGAATATGCGCAACATAGGTTGAAAAACAGCCGATGTCCCCAAAAGATCCCGTGGATACACCCTTGTACCGTGCGAACATTGTTTCGCAGGAATCTTCAATGACCCGCAGATTGTGTTTTTTGGCGATCTCCATGATTTCGTCCATGGCCGCCGGCTGCCCAAACAAATGCACCACCATAATAGCTTTAGTGCGAGGTGTTATTTTCTCTTCTATCTTTTTAGGATCTAAGTTATACGTCCGCGGATCAACGTCCACAAAAACAACATTGAGGTTATTTGCCAAAATAACATTACTGGTCGCTACAAATGTAACAGCGGGACACAACACTTCATCCCCATCTTCCCATTCATATACCTCCTTCAGGGCAGCCACCGCCATCTCAAGCGCACTCGTCCCACTGTTTACCATGACGCCAAAACGCATATCATGCGCTTGAGCAAATTCTTTTTCAAACCGTTGCAAAAAAGGGCCATATGAAATACGTCCAGAATCCAGCACTTGATTTACATAGCGCCGTTCAGTTTCAGTAATTTCCAGACAACCGACCCCGATTTGCTCAGAGATTTTTTCCATACATCCCTATTATACGCCTTTTATACGCTCGAGTTCAGCATCTACCATAATATTCACCAATTTCTGAAACGTGGTTTTTGGCTTCCAGCCGAGTGTTTTGCGCGCCAGCCGAGCATCCCCGTGCAGATGTTCCACCTCATTGGGCCGAAAATGTGCTGGATCTACCCTGACCAATACTTTGCCAGTTTTTGCATCAACCCCAACTTCGCGAACACCTGCTCCCTTCCAGCGAATAGCGATACCCACTCGACTGAAGGCCGCTTCCACAAACTCTCGGACAGAGTGCGTCTCTCCTGTTGCAATCACAAAATCCTGCGGTGTTTTTTGCTGAAGCATTTGCCAGGCAGCTTCCATATACTCTGGAGCATACCCCCAGTCTCGAGCCGCGTCCAAATTCCCCAGCGTAAGCGATTCTCTTTTCCCCAACGCTATCTCTGCAACAGCATGCGCAATTTTACGCGACACAAAGGTCATTCCTCGACGCGGTGACTCGTGATTAAATAAAATACCATTAACGACGAACATGCCATAACTCTCTCGATATACTCGCGCTATCTCAAACGCATAGAGCTTTGCGACCCCATACGGACTACGCGGCTTAAAAGGTGTTTTTTCATTTTGTGGTGCATGTTTTTTCTCGCCACTGTACAACTCGGACGTCGAGGCTTGGTACATTTTTGTTTTTTGTAGCCCCAGCATCCGCATTGCTTCCAGAAGCGACAAGACTCCGATTGCGTCTGTATGCGCTGTGTAGGAAGGCACCTCAAACGATACTTTTACATGCGACTGTGCTGCCAAATTATAGACTTCGTCCGGCTGGATTTTTGCCAAAGCAGTAACGAGCGAATTCATATCCGACATATCGCCCCAGTGCAGATGCTTAGCTTGCAGCGCATCGGTATTAAAAATGTGGTCAATATTGTGCCGATTATGGGTGCTCACCCGCCGGACAAGCCCGTGCACTTCATACCCCTTAGCAATAAGCAACTCTGCGAGGTACGAGCCGTCCTGGCCAGTAATGCCGGTAATCAGTGCTTTTTTCATACTCACTCTTATACCATACCTAGCGCTGTTTTGGCACTAGAATGACGTAATCATCTATGGTCTCAGAAATCCGATATTTTGCAAAAGTGGTATCTTTTTGAGCCCCAAAAATACCTTGAGACGTCAAAACCACCGCGGCATCGCCCGCCAACACTTTGGGTGCCCACTGCGCGCCAGCATGCAACCCCGGTACAACCTGGGCATATTGGTAAAATTGATGACCAAGAGCAAAAGGAGCCGCCTCGGGCGCTTGGTATATGAACAATGATTGATCTGCCGGTACTGTAGCAAAATACTGAGCTAAAGCCTCTGTCCGTGTCGCCCGATAATGCACAGCAACCCATGAGCGAAATAGTGTCTCATATGAGAGAAGTAAAAGTAGTCCAAGAAGTCCGGCTATAACAAACCCACGGATACGCATCTGCCGCCCTATGTACAACGCCGCGCTCGGTAGGTACAGCAGAGCGAATACTTGTGCCGGAAAAAATATCGATAATACCCAGCGGTACGCAAGTACAAACATAAGACCAGCACGGAAAAAAGTAGGAGCACCTCTTCCGCAGCAGAAACAGGCTCGCGCCGAAATCGACGGATACCATAACTTACCGCCCACACTATCAGTAGCATGAGAAAAAAAGCTGGCTGCGCCTCGGTATAAAAACGTACCATCGTGCTTTGCAGCGCGTCGAGAAGCGGAATGGTATGCGGATTTGCGTATAGCGTCAGTATTTGAGGAATAGTGGCATCGCCAAATTGCAGTACGTACCAAAAACATACTGGCACCCAAGCACCCAATAGAAAAAACTTGAGCTGCTTTTGTAGCGCATATTCATCCCTGCGGAAAAAAAGCACCACAATAAGCGCGGCGGCAAAAAGAATAAAGATGGGCTTCGTCGCGACTACGATACCAGCTCCCACGCCCAACAAAGTTGCTCGTCTCGGCGTTAAGGGATCCTTGGGGAGCAGGAGCGACAGAGTGAGCACTATGAAGAGGAGCCCTGGAACTTCGCCTAATACATTGCGACCATTTCCATATATGGGGGCGAAGCAGATCAAAAAAAATACACTCAAGTAACTTATCCGTTCACTAAATACTGCACGCGCATATATCCACACTGCTGCAAAAAAACTGAACAAAAACAAAACCATAACTACCCGCGCAACTTCAAGCGAGGGACCGAACAGCGCAAACGCCCCAGCCAGCGGCAGCACCACAGGAAAACCTGTGGTCATATACCACGCTGATTCAAATACTCCTGGAGCCACCGGTAGCGCCAGCGCCCCAGTGTAGAGCAGACCAACGACAGATTGAATGATGAAACCTTCATCCATCCAGGTTTCTGGGCTTTCAAATAATTTATAGGTGGAAAAAAATATAATCGCACAGCACGCTACCACACATAAGAAAATATGACCCCATCGCATCCTATTCATACCATATACACTGCACGAAGATACGCAGTCAACGCATCGTCCCACAGAGGCAGTGGCGGAAGTTTTGTATTACGCAACACAGCAGTTGCTGGGCGCTCTGCAACAAAAGCGACTGCTTGGTCGTTTTTTTGCACCCGCGCTTGATCTACTCCAAGTACCGAGGCCACGTGTGCCGCAACTGCATACCGAGACACTCCTCCTGCCGCATCAGCAACTTCATTAATAAGATGATATATCCCGGAAGGTCTCTGCTGCAGGTAGAGCTCGTCTATAAGCGCGCGAACAAAGTCACTCACCGCAGTAAGATTGCCTAAATGCTTCGAAAACGCCTGCACCGTTTCTCCTCGCTGAAGTGCGGCCACCATCGCATCGACAAAAGTATTCTTGTGTTCTCCATACAACCACGACGTGCGCGCAATATAGTACGGAATACTACCTTTTGTGCAATATGTTGCAATCAACGACTCCCCCTTTGCTTTTGTCTCTCCATACACATTCATTGGAGAGACGGGGTCTGCTTCGCAATAGACTGCGCGACTATCATCAAATACATAGTTTGTGCTGATGTATAGGTATGGAGTGTCCTGCATCTGCAGCTCAGCGAGCGCACGGGCACACGCCGCCGCGCCAAGCGTGTTTGCCTGCCAAGCGATGTATGGATCAACCTCGACTGCATCAACATTGATTGCTGCCGCAGCGTTTATCACCACGGACGGCCGGTGCACCTTGAGAAACTCAAGAACCGCAGCATAATCCTCGACAGGTAGTGCGGTATGCGTCGGCGTGAGCACTGTGAATCCTTTTTTTTGAAGATACGGAACAAGCGCTTGCCCGAGCAACCCTGACGACCCTATGACGAGCGCCTTTCTTATTTGGACAGTTTGATTATCCATACTTCGGGCCCCATTTGCGGTATGGAGAAAGCCAAAAACGCAGGGCCTTGAAATTCATTAGCAATAATACTCAGTATTGTACCGTTTTTTGGAAAGCGCGCGACGACCTCCCCATTCGCTACCAAACTATCAACAACAGGAATACTTGTGGCTGAGCGATCTATTACCGCGTAATCAAATGTTTTATGCTCCAGCGTTGCTTTTAACGTAAGCGCTCCTGTCTCAGACATTGTCCCGAGCTCAAAGACCGAAAATGCTGGCTGTGGATATTCGTCCAATGAAAGCTCCAACAATGTACGGTCCACTAAGCGAGCTGAAAGTGGATCGAACGCAAGACGCTCAGAAATTGCATCTTTCGTCGGCCATACCACTTTCATATTTGGCATATAAGACAAAATACGCGCATCGGCTGGAACGTGCTGTTCGATATAGGCACGTGCATCATGCCGTGTGTCTGGTTGTAGCCAAAGGTAACTAAAGCGCAGCGCGATACTGAGGGGTAGTGCAAAAATACAAAGGATGAGTACTGTCTGTAGCCATTTTCTCTTTGCCACACGGACCAAACTGGAGACGCCAGCACCTGCAAAAATAGCAAGTATCGGTATCAAGAGCGACAGATAATGTAGTAAGTAGTAATGGAACACGTAGACCGTCAGCACAGTAATACCCAAAGAGAGGATGAGCACCGCCCCAAAACGCCGATGTTTTTGCAAAAAGAGCGGGATACCGATAAGTCCAAAAAATAGCAACATCGTCTCCGACTGTGCCAAATCGCGCAACTCAATCACATATATTTCAACAAGGCCAAGAAGGGATTTTTGCCCAGCAATCGTGATGCCCTGCTGGCTTTCACCAGCAAATAGGTTGTACACGACCAATGGATGCGCCGCGAGCAACATGGTGGACAACAAGGAAGCGAGTACGATAAAAATCCATAGCGAGCCGCTTTTCAACTTTGTTTGCAGAGCTTCTACTCTGAAGAGGTGGGCCAAAAGCGGCACAATAGCGAGCACTCCCGTGATGACCCCCGTGCCAACAGCTAAGCCAGAAAATATGCCTGCCAAAACGTACCAGCGCTTCTGACCTGTGTGGAATATGTGGTAGGCAACCCATATCAGACAAATAATGAGCAGAAACGACGGCATCCAGTGACGTGCGATATGTGCAAACGTGACATAGAGAAAACTTGTTGCTAAAAAAAGCGCCGCAAAAACACCGCTCCCAGCAAACATTCTCTCTGCCACGCGACCGATACTATAGACTCCAATCGCTGCAATAACAGCAGTGAGCGCGCGGGTCGCAACCCACGGCACCGTAGGATCCAATATCAGTTGAGTCGCATAGGAAGAAAGCGATGAGGCCTGCGAAAACAAATATCCCAAAAGCATCAACGGCGCCAACACAATAAGATAGAGGTAGGCAGTGACCGGCGGATAGTACATGGTTGCAAAGTCTGCTGGATGCAGCACCGGCAACAGCGTCTTGAGTTTAAGCATGGTGAGTGCGCCGCGCGTGAGGGCTGGCTCATCAAGCACAACTAAATCTGGGAACCCATACATAATGCCCGTCAAGTATGCGCACAGTGACGCCGCGGCTATCCAAAAAAGTGGCTGTTTGCGAAACGGCGTCCTTGGGGTAATGCGGGTGTACTCCCAAAGCGTCTGCAACAGCTTCATTTTTGATTTTCCTTTTTTAAGTCCGTAGTCATACCTCAGCGGGACTTCGCTAAAGCGGTTGGTATAGCGAGAGACGTGCAGTAAAATTTCTGCAATAACCGCAAAAGACTTCCGGGCACGAAACGGCGTTTTATCTTGAAAGTAGCGGCGCAGCAGCGCGCCGCGATAGACCCTATATAAAACAGAGTAGTCTTTTACTTTTGGAACATTCCAAAGTAACCGTAAAAACAAATTAATCACCTCGCTTCCCCACAACCGATACCATGGGAACCCAAGCGACACTGCGCCGGGCGCATACCGAGATGCGATGACCACATCCATTCCCTTATCGATTTCTTGCAGCATGTGCGGGACACAAGCGATATCATTGGTCGCATCTGCTTCTAGAGTAAAAACAACATCATCATCTTCCAAAAACGGCTCGAGGTACGCAAATGCACTTTTAAACGAGAGCGGCATGCCCTGCCGTGTTTGATGGGTAATGGTATGTACTGGGTACGTCTTTGCTGCCTCGGTGAGCACTGCGAGACTTTTGTCGCTACTTCCGTCGTTGACAGCCAAGATGCGCACATCCCAGGGAGCAAGTGCTGGGCAACGCGCAATGCTTTCAATAACCGAAAGGACGCTGTCCTCTTCATTAAAAATCTGCAGTATAAAATAGGCCTTCGCTGCCATGAATACTGGCATCCTAACAAAGGCTTACTTTTGGCACAAGACACCGCGTTTCTCGAGCTCTTGGAGCAGGTGCGGCAGTATTGCATCTACGCGAAAGTATGTCAGATATGCTGCGCGGGCGCTTCGGCGCATCTGGTCAAATTGTTCTTGTGACAGCCCTGCATGAAACTGCGCGATGCGCTCAGGCAATGTGGCCATGTCACGGAAGTCGACAATCAACGCAAAGGATTTGTATTCTATCTGGTCGGAAAAAGGCAAATTCCGCTCCGTGTCGATGATGACTGGTATCATGCCGAGAGACAAGATTTCAAATAATCGGATAGAGCCATTTGCGTCCCCGCGCACATCCAAGCAATAATCGCCCTGCTCCATAGCAACAATAAACTCTTCTCTCAATAGCGCCGGATCTTTTGACGCAGTGTCTGCATGTCCCGAATATGAGGTGCGGACCAGAAAGCGCGCTGCAACAAGCGGCGAGCGCTGCAACACACGCATTGCCTGTTTCCGGAAAAAAACACCTTTTTTCTTGGCGCCAAAACGCGAATCAAAAAGAGCGCACAAACGCTGCGGCAACTCTTTAACCACAGCACGCAACTGCTGCATTGGTGAAAGAGCCGCCCACCCCACAAATGCAACTGTTGGCAGCGCTGTTTTAACACGAGGTGTATATACGCCACCTCGATAGCGCTCGAGCAAATCATCCGCATAGAGCGGCAAATGTATTTCATTGTCTTTTTTTTCAAAACGGTACCCACCGTACCGCAACACAATGGTGTTTGGGGTTGTTATAGGATATTCAATATCCCCCATACCATCGATAAGTAGCGGTTTATTAAAACGCGCTGAGGCAGCGGCGCACCACTCAAGCATTTCTGGCATATACCGCAAAACAACACTATGGCTGTATGGCATACACACAACAGACGCTTCTTGCGGGTTGTCAGTTATGGAGTAATATCTGGTGTCAAAACGATACGTCTCAAATAGCTGCCATTGAAATGGCGTCGACTTCGGGTCAAGGATATTCCCCCAAAAAGGATATAGCAGTGGAATGTGCGGACCCGCAATGCGCCATTTTGGATCAACATATAAAACTAACTTTTTCTGGTCACTCATATTTGTAGCGTTTCCAGAATAGTCGGCACAAGTCGCTTAAGTGAGTGGGTTGCCAACACCATATCTCGTAGTGGCTTTGGATCCAACATTGCCGCCTGTTCTACCGCATGCGCGAGTTGTGCAGCATTGCCACTGCCCACATATAAACCAAAAGGGCTCAGCATGTCTTTAAACGCTTCATTGGATACAACCGCGGGCACACCACTTGCGAGCGCTTCAAGAACAGCTTTGTCGACGCTACCAGTTGCACTGAGGTTTAAAAAAACACTCTGTTCTCGCAGCAGTGCGGGTATCGCAGTATGCGGGACAGCCCCGCGCAAAAATACGCGAGAAGCGTAGGGTTTTGCCTGCACGGCCTCAATGAGTATTTTTTCATACACAAAATCCTCTGGATTGACCGGCGCTCCCACAACAGTAAACGTGAACTCCTTGCCGTCGCGGTATAGCACATCGAGCACATCGAGCATCTCCATAATCCGTTTTGTATGTGCGATCCTTCCTGTGGTGATAATGCGGATACCGCCAATGCGCGGCGCCGGATCCGCCGTCATTGAAGGGTCGATACCCATCCCAACAATATGAAGTTTGCTGGTCTGCAGCCGAAAACTTTCGCGCGAGACGCTGAACACACTCCCCAAAAGCCATACTGCCAACCGCAGCCCAAGAGTAACTGATTTGTGCACATACCATAGCGCGGTAGGTTTTTGTGCAAGCCGCCAATACATGCCCCCAAGGAGCATGTACTCCGGATTCATATGCACAAACACCGCATCATATTCATGGCGCACACGATATAACTGCCTCCAAAATCGAAACGCATATTGTATTTTTGAAACTGCCCCGCGCTCTTTACCTAAAGATTGCACATGCACATTCGCGGGCAGCGCGTGCGTTCCCTCTTTAAGACAAATTACTTCCACATGTTCGCAATGTACCGCAAACTCTTGTATCCATCGATGAAAAAAACCGAGGATGGGGTCATTTTGGTCGACAATTTGTGTGCAGATAAGTAGTTTCATATCTATTGTAACTTTAAAGTGTATTTTTCCATTGTTGTGCCCACTCTTGTTTTGGCAACACACTCAGTTGCAGCACCCCAGACATTGGACTTGTTAAGATTTGTACAACCGCCTGTGTCATACTTTCCGCATCTTCAACAATTTGTGCTCCAGCGTCCCTTGCCACCCCAACATCAAACGACACTACCGGAACACCTGCGGCAAGAGACTCAACAACGCTTGCCCCGTAACTCTCATACTTAGAGGTTGAGAGTACCACGTCTGCGACTGACAGAAATTCAATCGGATTTTGCCAGCCCGGAAATTGCACAGGCAAAGACATCTGTTTTGCTTGCGTGCGCAGTGCTTCTCCCAAACTACCATCCCCAAGCATAACGAGCCCTGCATCAATGCCCGCCCTGCGCACGCCCTCCAAAATTACGAGCGCTTGCAGTGGGTCTTTCTCTGCCTCAAAGCGCCCTATCCAAAGTAGGGTTTTTGCAAACTGCGGATGAGGGTGCCGCACTATATTGTTAAAAGGGGCCAGGTCTATATATATCGGCAATACCGATACCTTTGCCTTTGTGGGCGGCAGCGCCCGACCTACGCGCTGTGATACTACACGCACACGGTCTGCCTGTTTGAGCACAAACTGTGCCAACCATGCGCGCCAAAATGGCTGGCCATCCAAGTCTGCATGCACTTGTACATTGAGTCTTGCACCGCTTGCCCGAGCCGCCACCAGACCAAGTAGTCCGCGCCAAAACGGGTCTTGGGTCGTAACCACATCACATCCCCGCGCTGCGCGCAGCACACCCAACGCACTATGCACCGCGGGCCAGACAAAAACATCCAACTGGTCGACGACGCTTTTTTGCAATGCTAAACGTTTGGCCGCGTCGCTCCCAGGCTCTAGCATCCGAGCATCTCCACTTATCATCAAAACTTTCATAATCTAGTGAGTGAGCGAAATAAAGTTTACTTTAATTTCCGAACGAACGCTGATTATATAAATGCGAAGCATTTCTATATTACAATTAAAATTTTTATAAAATCTTGCGCAACATCGCTATACGACCGCACTTCATTAAACGCGGACACTTTTGCGACTGCACGTGCATACCCATCGTCACTGGCAAGCTCTTCTATGCCGCGAACAATATCTGCTTCATCGAGCGGGTCAACCAACATACCATACGGCCCCAACTTGTCTGCCAAGCCAGAGTACTTGTCCATAATAAATGGCTTCTTAAATCGGAGCGCATCGAGTATGTAGTTGGGGCTTATCTCGGTAAGCGACGGAAGCAACACTGCATAGCAGCTCGCCATTTTCTCTAGCAATTGCTGTTTGGGTAGCTGCCCCTCCTCCAAAATAATATCCGGGTACTGCTCTTTTGCTTTTGCAAAGGCTGCATGTAGTCGTGCACTATTTTTAAATGCCGTTGGGCGGACATACCACAAAAAGTTTTTTTGCTGTGGCGGCACGCTTGGAAGCGGCGCGTCAATCGCATTTTCTATAATACGCGTCTTGTCCTCTGCGATAGCATACGCCGCAACCCAAATATCTCGCTGCAACACGGTGCTAAAAATAATTTTGTCTGCACGAAGCAATACATACCGCGTTGCGCGCAGCAGCAACTTTTCTTTTATTGTATACGCTCGCTCCTTTGTATAAAAATCTTTAAGGAGTATATCCTCGTCTGTGCGCTCCAAGTATTCCTCCCATACAAAATCTCCCCCTGTACGCAGCACGAAGGGCACGCGCACGAACCTTGTCGCAAGCGCAAGTGGCCACGCCACACTAAACGTGTCGAGCGCGATGACCCTATCTGCCCACAGAAGCTTTGGCACCAAGCGCACCAAAAAAGCGGCGTGGCGCACCCCCGCAGGTAGGCGCATCAGCGCCCCGTACGTCACCACCTTAACCTCGTGCCCGGCCTCGCTGAGCGCCCCCTGAAGCCCTTTGGCATAGTATGCTGGCCCACCTACCTGGGGCGGGTATATGCCTGTGGCAATGAGAATCTTCATACGGTAACTCTATCTCAAACTGCCCTCAAGGGCGAGAAGTTACCACCGCGCACCTTACACCACTTTTCTACGGGATTACTCTGGAATAGCGGGAATTTGTTTGGGCGTGACCACTTTGTCGAAACTGAATACACAATCATTGCGTACTTTAACAGCAAGCGCATGCCCTAAGGAGTCTTCAGTCATTCGCTCTCTTAAATCAGAGTCCATTTGTTTGCGGAAGCTCCCGTTTTCGTAATGGTAGACAGAAACAAACTCACAAGAGCCTCGCACTTCAGTGAGTGATTTTCCGAGAAACGTATTGGTTATACCCACAAGATTCCAACCACTATTGAGGCGATACGCTTTAGTATAATTATCGAGATTATCTCTAGATATGTCGAAATCAACAGATAGAGAGAAACTCCGTGGACTATAAAACCACCAACCAAAAGCAGGAACGCAGTCGTCACCACCACACTCATCGCCACGAGGGAGCGAACGATATAGGTCTTGTAGATTTTTATTTATCTTGTCCCAACTACCACTGCCACCATAGTATTTTTTATCAATAGAACTTAAACCGAACACGGCGCCACCTTGTGCAAGAAGCTCATCAAACCCGTTTTTGTCTTTCATGGCGTCTTCTAAAACATCAGTGCTCACCAAATTCCACCCCTCCTTTACAGAAAAAGTGCTTCGGGCATCGACTGACTGAGCGAACATAAGGAACAAAACAGGAACCAAAAGTACTAGGTATTTGTTCATATTTTATGCTTATTCGGGTAGTGCGGGTGGTTGTCTGTCGGCCCCTGACGAAACAAACCCTGGAAGCATATTTGAATTCCATACATAAAAACCTATACCTCCGACAACAAGCACGATAGCGATCCAAACTATTTTGTTCATTTAAGTTTAAAATTAACTTACTAATAGCTACCGTGTAGTATATACCACTTACGAGCGTTCTCTCGCTTGCCTAGAAAACTAACGCAGTCAGACTGCGTTAGTTTTTAACATTTACGTTATTTAATTTATCGACTTCTGCTAAGTACTTGCTTAAACAACTCTTGAACATCCGGCCAGGCGTTACTAGTTACCCACACCCTTGCATTGTCATCTAATCTTGTAACTTCGACTGGGATATTTTTCCCCATAAGAAGTGTGTCTAATTCTTTCAAATCCGTCGCTCCCGCTTCTCTTAGGTTAAACTTTTCGCCCGTGCTAAATACTAATACGTACTCCCAATAAGAACCCGAAAGGAACCGACGTGATGATCCTTTCCTGGCAGCTACTTCAATCTTTTCCAGCTTACCGAGAGGTATACTTTTCTCACTAATCCCAAAGAATGAATTGTAATGAAGGGCTTGTTGGTCGACATAATAATAATTATCCGCCACAAGAAAAAGTAGTGAAGCGGTGAGAAAAGAAAAAATAATCGTAAACGTACGGTACGATTTTGTAAAAGATTTTGAATTACCTCTTGTTTTGCCATTCCCTCCCTTGGAGTGATTTTTCTTCAGGCGGTATGCAGCGCTCGAGAAAATACGGTCTAAAGGGCTAAGCAAAAAACTACCCCAAACAAGACCCAAGAAAAAGGCTAACACCAGCGAGACCATCGCATGGGCGTTTGTAGACAGGGCAATATATTCTTTTCCTGACAGTAGCCATTGAGAATAGTGGGTCACCAGGAACCAGCACAGGGCGAACAGTGCAATTCCACAACCAATTAACACGACACCGCGAATGAGACGACGCAACCGATACCACGTAGGAAAACGCTCTTTTGTATTTGTCGCTATTACTTTACCAGCAACGGAGTTGGTCCTTGGAGTTTTAGGATTTAACCGCTTGGAGATCAGCAATAGGAGCAAAACCCCCAGCAACATAACCCAATACAAAATATTATTCTCAAGCTCATGCATCCTGTATACAGAAACCAGGATACCCAACAGAATGACCACGTATAGAATATTAATCACAATACAAAGTATATAGTAGAAAAAAATTTATACCGACACGAGTGGGCTTTTTGCAGGGGACAACAGTCCCATCTACACAAACACCTTCCCAAACACTCGATCGCGCATGTGGCGCGTAACAGTGTCCCAGTCGTATTTTTCTTTCACCATTGCCTGGGCGTTTTTGACCACCTCTACCACTTGCTGTGGTTGAGCCAAAATGGTTTTTACTGCTTCAGCGATTTGCTCAGGTGAGTTTTTGTCTACCGCAAAGCCAGTAGATGGTTTGTCGGGATTCTTTTTTACATCAAATAAAAAGTCCGCCAATCCCCCCTCTTGTGTTGCAACCACCGGCAGCCCCGCCGCCATCGCCTCTACAAACGACGCACCAAACCCCTCGCTCCTCGAGGGCCGTATAAAAATATCTGCCTTGTGCAATTCATTCGGCAACTGTGCATGGTCAACATATCCCACAAACTCGACGCGGCCCTCTACCCCAAGTTTTTTTGCCAAAGCTTTAAGATTTGCTTCTTCTTTGCCTGTACCTAAAATGCGAAATTGCACCAGCGTTGGCAAAAGCGGCAGCGCTTTAATCACATCGTCCACTGCATTTTTGTGCACCAACCGTGACGTAGTGATGAGCACCACCCGCTCGTGCGCCTCCGGCACACCTTCAAACTGCGAAATAGAGACACCGTTAGGGATTATCTCTATCGGCCCTTTGTATCCGCGCGTACGAGCCCACACTGCTAGGTAGGTTGAAAGCGGCTGCACCATGTCGGCTTTTGTAAACGCCCGCACAAACCATGGCCACAGCGGCAGCATCGTCTTTTCTATATGTGCAATTGGGTCACCTTCTTGCAGGTTCAAAATATAGGGCACATTTTTGTGCCAAGTTTTAAATAACGCCGCCGGCACCCCTGCGCCGTGCGCCATGACTGCCCACGTTGCGTCAAAAGATTCTTTTTTGTGTAGCTTGTGCGCCACCCATGCCGCGTAGAATTGGAATAAAAATTTATGTATTTTGCTACTCCCTCTTCCAATCCTATGAACCAGCACGTTTCCTACCCGCTCCTGTGATGCATCCGTTGCAGAAAATCGCATAGTCACCATGTGGAACTCGATGTCAGTAATGCGGTCAGTAATTTCTTTAACTGCCACCTCTGCCCCACCCACGCGTGGGTAATATGCGAGAGAAAATATGAGTACTTTTTTCATGTTGTGAGTGTAGCAAATGGGCAGAGTAAAAGCCCGTTTATTCTATATCAAACTCATCCACCGAAGCAGGGGTTTCATACTGCTTCGCCTGTTTTTCAGCACGGATATACCAGACGCTCGCCACCCCAAGGACCACGAGCGCAGTCAGCGCCAAAACATAATGCCATAAAAACCCTCCTTGCTTTGGCAGACCAACCGGAGAGTCTAACTCTCCGGTGTGGGTGCTTTGTTGCGCAGCAGCGGCAGCCGGCAATTCAGACTTGTCGACAGCTCGAGCAGATTGCTCCACTACAGTTTTCTTTTGTTGTATTTTTGGCGCAGCGGCAGTTGATGCCGTCGTTTTTTGTGCAGGCGACGCACTTTTAGGGACACCTGGAGCTGGTGCAACGCCTGGGTTTGGGGTGCCCGGTGCAAAACCGCTACCCACCCTATGCAGTGACATACCATCTTCAAGTCCACCAATGCTTTTTGTATACGAAACCGTGTCTACAATTTTTCCCTCTGCATCAAGCAAAGAAAGTGTGCCGCCCGCATTATTAAGACTCAACGCTGATTTAACAACCAATAACCCGCTGCCGTACTGCGCCGCAAACGCCACGGGGTTGCTGGCGACTATAACAAACCCACCGGGAGGTATCACTACGTTACTTCCAAACACATGGTTTGCGCCATCGTTTATGCGCCACCCTTTTTGCCCAGCCGAAACCTCTACCGCCTCGCTGCCGCTATTATGTAATTCTATCCACTCACGCCCGGTGTCACTCCCCGCAGGATTGTACATCGCTTCGGTTATAGTAACCGCGGCAGTCGCCGCACACGGCACACCCAGACTGACGACGCATAGTAAAAAAGATATTGTGCGAGCGCAGTTACGCTTTTTCATCAGGTAACTCGTCAACAGCGAGCATTTCACGTAGTAGTGCTTCTGGCAATGCTGCTTTTGGTGGAGACTTTTTTTCTGCATGTTCTGCAACCTTGTGTAAGGTCTCTTTTAAGTCGGGCGCATGTACCCCATTGGATACGGGCCGCGGAGCAGGAACAGCTGGCGTCACCCCTTTACTATGAGTAACTTGTGCAAGCGCCTCTCTGAGGCTTTTTGCACCCCCAAGTGGAGGCCGCTCTGGCATTGGCTTTGGAGTCTGCGGCTTTTGTACCACCGGCTGATAGGGTTTAGGATGCACATCAACGGGTTTTTGTATGGGAGCTGGAGCTGGAGCTGGAGTTGGAGTTGGAGTTGGAGTTGGCGGCACATAGGGTGTTGGTTTTTCTACAGGAACCTGTGTAGGCACTGGGCGTGCCGGAGGTACGTAGGGTCTGGGCACCACCGCCGCTACAGGCGCCTGCGGAGCACTCGAGGCAATGGGTTTTGGTCGAGCGGCCTCGCTTTGCACTTTCGGTTTTGCATTATCTACTTCTTGCCATACCGCGAGTGCGGCTTCAACCGCTTCTCGATGTTTTGCAAATTGCATCCGTGAGTTTTGGAGTACGACATCAGTAAACCGCTCTGGCGGCAGATCAAACGGGGCGATGGTAGTCGCAGAAAAAGGGGGCGACCCGACACCGTCTATCATCAGAGTCAGGTAGATCTGTGCGAATCCTAAATTAACTAGGTCTGTTTGCGTAAATTGCGGTTGGAATATAGTTTCAAGCACTTCAGCATCAAACGGTCCTACCCGAAATGCAACAGTAGTACCCACGTTGCCAAACACAGCGTCACGCACCTCCTCTTCCATCTGCTCGATGTACTGGTGCGCGATAATTAAATTAAGTTTATATTTGCGAGCCTCCGATAAAATGTCAGAGAATGACTCATTGGCAAAGTTTTGAAATTCGTCAACATAGAAGTAGAAATTCGGCAGCGTCGCAAGCGTCTGTGCTGGCACATCTGCGCGAGACATTGCCGCCAAGTATATTTTAGTAACAAGCATTGAGCCCAACAGGGTTGCGTTTACCTCGCCCACGCGGCCTTTTGACAAGTTCATGATGAGTATTTTTTTCTCATCCATAATTTGCCGTATATCAAAAGAGGATTTTGGCTGCCCAACAATGTTACGAATCAGTGGATTGCTCGTAAACTGCCCTACCTTGTTCTGTATGGCAGGTGTAGCATCTTGTGTATAGCGGTCAGTATAATTCGCAAATTCATCGACCCAAAAACTCTTCACAATTGGGTCTGTAACATTTTCTACTACCTTTTTGCGAAACACCTTGTTCACCAGCATGCGATTTACATCAAGCAGTGTTGCACCTTCATATTCAAGCAGGGCAAGCAGTGTGTTGGACAAAATATATTCCATGCGAGCACTCCAAGCGTCAACCCAGATTTTGCGAAACGCAGACAAAAGACCAGATACCACCAAATGGCGTTTGTCATATCCAACGTCTTCCATCACATTAAAGGCCACCGGATAGTCCATATCAAAGGGCGCAAAGTAAACCACATCTTTGATGCGATGCTCGGGCACGTATTCCATAATTCTGTCCGCTGTTGAGCCGTGTGGATCGATAAACGCGAGCCCTTCGCCATTTCGGATATCCTGAATGGCCATGTTTTCAAGCAGGGTTGATTTACCCATGCCGGTCTTGCCAATCACATACATATGGCGGGCGCGGTCTTTACGCTTAATCCCAAACGGCGTCTCTTTGCCGCGAGAATTTGTTTGGGCAAAGAATGTTATTTTGTTTGGATCTTCCTGCATACTAAAAGTATACCACTCACCAACCTCTCAAGACTTGGCATTATGGCAACAGCACCTTACGCAACGACGTATATTTGTTGGCAGCATCCCAAAACAAATAGGATTCGACACCGGCTTCTTGTGTTGCTTTGATCTGTGCCCGCACCATATCCGGAGTATAGGCGACCGGGTAATCAAAACTTTGGAGCCATGGGCGGATCTTTGACGCAACGTACGATTCCTTTACATAGAGCGGCGCCCTATCCAAAACTTCTTGCGCTGCAGGGACAGGGGATGTCACCTTGACCCCATTGTTTGTTGCCACCCGGGTTGTGGTGGCAACCGTACGCGCTACCGCTGTCTGCATCGCATACTTCACAATGTCATAGGCATGTGCATTAACGTCATCATATCCATGGAACCCCGTGTGGTAGTGCGATGGATATATCATCGGTGAGACATAGTCAAAATATGGCAACGTTCTTTCAAGTACTTGGCCAATACCAACATCATCTGTGTTGGTTGCAACCATCCCAAACACGTCAGCAGAGAGAGTAGGCACTGGGGCATCTGGAGTTTCTTGCAGCCGCAAGCGCCCTGTCAGGTACGCAAAAAAATCTTCGAGCATCTGTGCTTTACTCTTTCCTAGACTATGCGTATACACTGCCTCAGACATTGGCCCGTCTGAAGGGTAGCGCACATAATCAAAGTTCAACTCATCAAATCCAAGTTCGTGCGACACTCGACCCAGCTCGACTACATAGTCCCAATATGCTTTTGCGCCAACATCAACAAACGCAAGACCGTTAAAGTCTTTCCATACGCCGCCACTTTTTTTCTGTACTGCTTGCTCTGGATGCACGCTCGCATAGTAAGGGTTTTGAAACACAGTGATACGCCCAATCACGTAAATCCCTTTTTCATGCAGCGTGGCAATAAAGTCCTTCATATCGTCGGCTCCGCATTTTTGTGACACTGCATCATGCAAAAGCGGATTATCCGTTGGAAATGCGATCTTTCCTGTGTAATCTTGAATATCAATAACCACCGCGTTAAGCTCACTGTCATCAATAAATGCAACAAGCTCATCTCTAAACGTCGGCGTTCCAACCACGCATTGGGACATGTAGATAGCTTTTACTGCTGCAGGAGTTTGTACATACGCTACAGAGGGTTTTGGAGCCACTGCAGCCATTGTTTCAACCACAACCGGTTGCGCATGGGACACGGTGTCGCCTCGAAGCAACACATACGCCCCCACCCCCAAAGAGACGCACAGCGCAACAGTCACCAACCCGATATGCAGAAGTGTGGACGCGGGGGTGTTGTGCTGTTTAGAGTTCATCGCTCTTTCCGAGAGGATTGCCTGCACTATCAACAAAAGGGAGATGCTCCGTCTTTCTTGTACCTTGAGAGATTGTTTCACCACGGAGCAAAAATCCGAGTATGGTTACCGCGACACCCACAACCACTAACAATAGTGTTCGCCATGAACCGGGGATTCCAAGATACGGAATTAGCATGACAAGAACGCCGAGCACAATAACACTCATCTCTTTTGACATATGAGTTAAGTATAGCAAAGAAGCGCTTTAGGACAACGTCTCAACAATCACCACAAATTCGCCACGCTGTTTGTTTGTGTCAGCACCTAGCACCGCAAGGAGCTCGTCGGGTCGGCCGACGATAGCCTCTTCATGCATTTTGGTCAGCTCGCGAAACAAACCAACCCGCCTATTGTCTGACAATGCTTTTTTGAGCGACTCCAGTGTTTTAAGTATACGATGCGGAGATTCATAAAAAATACTCGCCCGCTCATTTGCCGCAATTTCTTTAAATAAAGTCTCGCGGCCCTTTTTAAGCGGCAAAAATCCGTAAAAAGTAAAGGACGCTGCGCGTAAACCCGCAATAGAAAGCGCCGCTGTCAGCGCCGAGGCCCCTGGTATTGCCTCGACAATTACCTCAGGCAACCGCTCGCGCACCACCGACACCAATTCAAGCCCCGGGTCAGATACTCCAGGCGTGCCCGCATCGCACACAAGCGCCACATGTTTACCATCTTCCAAAAGAGCGAGGATTTTTGCAAAGCCTCTTTCACCACTGTGGGTATGGAAAGACGTCAAAGGCGTATGAATGTCATAATGCGAAAGTAATTTTTTTGAGGTGCGGGTATCCTCGCACGCTATGACGTCTGCCTCTTTAAGTATGCGCAATGCGCGCAAAGTCACGTCTTCCAAGTTGCCAATGGGAGTTGCCACGACGGAGAGTTTGCTTTGAGTCTGTCTGGGGGATTTGTCTGTCATATTATTTTGCAAGTGCCCGCTCTCCAGCTTTGTACACATCGCCCGCGCCCATAGTAAACACCAGCGCCCCGGCGTTAAAAGATTTGATTTTCTCTGTCACTTCTTCCATGGTATCTACAGCCTCTGCTTTGCCACCGTTTTTTTGTATCGCCTGCGCTAATGCCTCGTTGGAGACTGATGCGTCGTGCGGCTCGCGAGCAGCAAATACCGGCAACACGTACACTTGGTCTGCCGTTGTAAGCGCCTCTACAAATCCGTCAAACAGGTCGCGAGTGCGGCTGTACAGGTGTGGATGGAAAAATACCACTATGTTTTTTCCAGAGAATTTCTCGCGCGCAGCTTCTATTGTTTTTGCTACTGACGTTGGGTGGTGTGCGTAGTCGTCGTACACATCTGCACCTCCAGTCGTTTTGCCTTTGTACTCAAACCGCCGCCACGTTCCTTTAAAACTTTTGAGTGACTCATCAAGCACTGCTTCATCTATGTCCGGACACAGCGCCATGACTCCTGCTTTTGCTGCGCGGGCGTTATCTTGATTGAAGCTGCCTGGCAACAGCAGCTCTGGCACTGAAGTAGCTTGGTACACAGACGCGTCTATCACTCGCCCTGCTTGTGATTTTACTTCGTCGAAGGCTGCGATAAACTCTGTTTCAGTTTTGTAAAAGTCGGTATGATCCCATTCGATATTTGTCACCACAAGCACCTCTGGGTGGAATGCTAAAAAATGTTTGCGGTACTCACACGCTTCAACAACAAAAATATCAGAGGAACCGCTGCGGAAGTTACTATGCCACTCTGGCACCACACTCCCCACCACAACCGTTGGGTCTTTCCCTGCATCTTCGAGCATCTTGCCTATCATCGCGGTTGTTGTTGTTTTGCCGTGCGTACCAACCACGGCGATCAATCGTTTACCTTTTGTCGCTTGTCCCAAGGCTTCGGGGTAGTTCATTTCAGGGATATGCAACTCATGCCCGCGGACACGCTCAGCGTTTTCGCTGGGTACCGCCGCGCTATAGACAAGCAGCACGGCGTCAGTAGGCACATTATCAGCGTGATTCCCAATAAAAACGGTGATGCCTTTTTTCTCGAGCATCTGGGTTGTAGGCTGCTCACTGCGGTCCGAGCCGGTGACCACTGCTCCCTCGTGCGCATAGAGCTGGGCCAAAGCCGACATCCCAATGCCGCCGATGCCTATCATGTGTATTTTTTGACCCTTCATACGCATCAGTCTATGCTAAACTCGCCACCGCCGCCACAAATTGGTCGTTGCGATCGTATTCGTTTTTAAACATACCAAACGAGGCGAACGCTGGAGAAAAAAGAAGAATATCACCCGGCACACAGGCCCCAAATGCCGCTTGCACCACCTCAGGGACACCTTGATATACTTGCCCGGACAATAGGGTCAAGTCACTTTCAATCTGGTCTTTAATCCGCTGCGTCCCTGCACCGTCGAGCAGAAAGACTTTTTTACAACGTGTGTGAATTTCGTCGACCAACGGTTGCATGTCGAGACCCTTATCTGAGCCGCCCATAATAAGAACGATGTTTTTACTGTCTCCAAATGCACGAAGCGCCGCAATGGTTGCGTCAGGAGTAGTAGCATTATTATCGTTGTACATTTTTACTCCTCGAACTTCTTTCAAGAATTGGAGCCGCCCCTCTACCCCTTCAAAAGACTCGAGCGCTGCTTTAATTATTTTCTCGTCCACACCAAGCGCCTCTGCAGCTGCGGCAGCGAGCGCCGCGTTGTAGCGATTATGTTCGCCTGGGATCCCTAAAGTAACAGCGTTGGGTAGATTTTTTACACCCACCACTTCGGTATGTGCTTGTATTGTACTGGTGTATCCAAATTCTTTAACAAAAGGCGCCACCTGCTCGCCCAGCACCAACGTGTCACTCGCCGTTTGATGCAAAAAAATATTTGCTTTGTCGGCAAAGTACTGCTCCATACTACCGCCGTAGTAGTTCATATGGTCAGGATAAAATGTGGTAAACACACCAACGTGCGGCGCAATGCGTGCTTCGCCAAACCCCTGCAGTTGCCACGAGTCCAGCTCCAGAACTGCAATAGAGTTGGCGGTTACCTGCGGCAACAAGGCAAGTGTTGAGACACCACGTACGTTACCTCCAAGCAACACTTCTTTGCCTGCGGTTTTTAATATATGCGCAATCATATGCGTCACCGTGGACTTGCCGCGTGTGCCGGTAATGGCCACAGTAGGCAAGCCGGACAACTCTACAAACAAATCTGCACTCATACGCACGGGGATACCATTCTTTTTTGCCTCTGCGATATGCGGCGAGTTGAGCGGCACACCCGCCGCCTTGAGCACCAAGTCGCGATTTTGAAAATCTTCGAGCACATGCTCGCCCAAGCGATAGGTAATATGTGGAAACTCTTTGAGTTGCTCGAGCGACTCTGCCAATTGCTCTTTAGTTTTAAGGTCAGTCACTAAAAGCTCAGCGCCACACTGAGCTAAAAAGCGAGCGTCCCCAACACCCCGTCCAAGGAGCCCTAACCCCATAAGGGTGATGCGCTTGCCTTTGAAATACTCTTGATATACGCTCATGTCCATTCATCATGCACGAACGTACATGGCCCGTAAAGCATTCTATGCCCCACACGTAATGGCCTTGGGACTCAATTGCAGCTGTGCCACATCTTTTCCGTTACTATCAACTGCATACGCGCTGAGTGTGTGGGGTTTGTTGTCTTTAAGGCTCAGCGGAGTTGATACGGAGAAGCCGTGTTTTCCGGTAATGTTGCGGGCGGTGTTGACGTCGTTTCGAAGTTTGTTTGCGGGAGTGGTGAGTAAGATAGTGTCGCCTTCTTTTACGGTCACGTTGATTGAAGTCGATGCGACATCTGGGTCATAGGCCCATCCGCTGAGCGTTGTGCAATTTGCTGCATCAAAGTAGCCGAGGGGGAGGACGCCCGAGGCAGCAACCTCTCGAGCCTGCATCAAACCCAAGGGCGCTAATCCTGGGACGCCTTGTCCATTCATAAAATCTTTGTCGGTCAAACTTATGGTGCCCACAGCGTTATCTGACCAAATAAAATGTCCGGGCACGCCCGTTGCAGTGGACACACCGCCGTACCCTTTGTCATACAAAAGCGTTGTGGTAACTCCATACGGCCCAGTGCCCGTACCAGATAGATCTCCGCGTACTTCAAAATATCGCGTCTGCCCTGCGGGGATAGTAATTACCGTCGGAGCAGCTGCGGCAGTCTGTGCAATAAACCTGAGCACGGTTGATGTCGCGCTACAGCCAGCGGCACAGAGATCTTTGACGCGAATTTTGCCGCCCGCTGAGAGACCTTGGATTGGGCTTGTGTAAAGCGAGTCGGTAAAACCAAATACATTAACAGCTTTCACTATCCCAAACTCAGGAGACACAGAGAGTCCTACCCTGTACAGATACACGGCACCCGACGCATCAGCAGTGACTTTAAATCGCATCAGTCTTGTATCAGTCAGGTTCGCAGGAAGTGGGTCGAGCGTAACAGTTGGATAGCTGCGAAACACCCGCACACCAGCAAACGTGGTCGTCCCTATCACTGGGACTACCGTGTCTGATGAGGCGCCCACTCCATAGGTGCCAGCAGCCGTTACGTCTATTTTCACTAAGTCGCCACTCACTCCAGGCTTGCCTCCCCCAACCTGTGCCAGTGTTGCTTTAAGTGTCAGTGTTTTGTTTGTGTCTTGTGGAAGATGTGTCAGTGTCGAAAACAAAACAGTAGTCGTGCTTGTGGTAGTGAACAGCGCAGTGCCCAACAGTGTTGTGCCATCATAGACACTCACCTGCTCTACATCTTGTATTTTGCCTTGCGTCAACGTTACTCCAACACGCGACAGGGCCATAGCTTCTTTTGTGGCTTTAAAGTGTACGCTACCCAACAACACTTCATTTCCTCCAGAAACAATACGATACGCTGGACTGCTCGGATCTTTTGAAATGCGGAGAATCCCAGATGCTGGCGGCGTTACCCCACACGTAATGGCCTTGGGGCTCAATTGCAGCTGTGCCACATCTTTTCCGTTACTATCAACTGCATACGCGCTGAGTGTGTGGGGTTTGTTGTCTTTAAGGCTCAGCGGAGTTGATACGGAGAAGCCGTGTTTTCCGGTAATGTTGCGGGCGGTGTTGACGTCGTTTCGAAGTTTGTTTGCGGGAGTGGTGAGTAAGATAGTGTCGCCTTCTTTTACGGTCACGTTGATTGAAGTCGATGCGACATCTGGGTCATAGGCCCATCCGCTGAGCGTTGTGCAATTTGCTGCATCAAAGTAGCCCAGGGGGAGGGTGTTTGGACCGACAATAGTGACTGCTTTGGAAAAGACGTGCGTCCGTGCGTTAGTAGTGTCTGTGATAGTTGTTGTGATAACGCTTTCACCAACAAGGCTGCTTTGTGACGTATAAAACCAGACCGTAAAATACGACGATTCCCCTGGAGCAAGGGTGACTGAGCCTGTCGGATACTGAGACAGCGTTGTGCCCGTCGAAGGGGCGATACTTGGAGCAATAGATATTGTGCTTGATGGGCAACCAACAGTGTCATTATTTATCGCCTCAAATTGCACGTACCCTATGCCACCCAACAACACTGGCGCGCTTGCGTAGACATTAATCGCAGTAATGCCTACGCGGGTACATATTGGAGGCGTAAACACAACATCAAAAGTGGCTGAAGAGGTAGCAACGGTATTGGCAGTAATTTTAATGCCCCGCGTATTCCAGCTAAACACCCCGCCTTGCGTTAAGGGCTGCATCTGCCCGCCGATATTCGTGGTTGCGTAGTTTGCATTCAACAGACGCGGGAACGGAAATGCTGTTGAGGGAGCAATAACTTGATTAAGGAAAAGCCCTATAGACGCTGGCACGAGCCCTGCATCAAATCCAATTGGCCGGCGATATTCCACATACAGTGGCTGTGCCGTAGGCGACCCAGGGTTTGTAATGATGCCGGCACGAAGGCCGCTGGCAGTCTCCAGAGGAGCTACTGTATATGTGCCGGCCGTAGTAATAGAGACCTTTGACGCATCATCAAGCCATCCAAGCAGGTTTTTATAAAACGCATTAAAGTGCGACACGCTGTATCCGCCACCCATCACATCGTACCCGTTGCCATACTCTGCATGTGTACAATCCACATCGAGTGAAGGGCCCGCGCAATGCCAAGCATTAGCATGCATGACCCCAAGCTCGTGGCCCACTTCATGCGCAAGCACGTATTCGAACATCGTCAGTCCTGGAGTGCCTGCCGCTGGGACAGAAGTTGGAGAGCCGACCCAGCCAAGAGACAGCGTGTAGGTTTTATTGTTGACCATTTGACCCACCTTCCCCACATAGGCACACCCGCCACTCAGCCCATTAATAAGCAGCACGACTCTGCCGTATTGAGAGAGATCTATATTCTTAGTAACAAAATAGTTTTGTATTTCTGTCTGAGAAAGCGTAATGAGACTGCCGCCACCGTAGCACATATCCGTTGCATATGCGGGTACGGTTATCCATTCTGTCGTATCTCCAGTAAAGGAGACTTTGTTATATGACTGCTCTTTATAAAAAGCCTGAAAACCTCTAGAAAAAACTGCTGCTTTGACTTGTGCTGGAGTAAGCAATATTGGTTTGCCGGGGGCAGTTACCAACACCGCCAAGGTGCGTTGCACCCCTGTTGCATCAGGGAGCGCCTGCTCTAGAACCTCTACACCGCCAGAACCCCCGACCGCCACCACGCTCTGCCCAATGCGATACCCGGTCACCTGTGCTGTAGAGCCTGATGACATCGCGGGCGGTGTGCCTACTGGATAAAAAGCTAGCCGCACATCACCCACACGCATATGGTATGTGAAGTGAGAATTGTCAGAGTTTGAAAAATCATCAACATGAAGCACCTCCATAACTCCGGTCAATGTCACGGGCTGTTCGATTATCAGTTGCACTGCGGGCGGTAATTGCTCACGAATCGAGCTGGGCAGCACATTCTGTAAAAAAACAGTCGGATCTTCTGCCGCGACCTGCTCCATCAGCGCTGATCGTCTTGCTGCAATGTTTACCTGTTGCCCGAGCGCATTTTGAGCAGCTGCTGCTTCTGCCGATAAGAGAGGTTGATCTGCTGCAACAAGACCTGTAGTGAGCGTTTGCAGCTCTTGTACCACTGCTGGAGAAACATGGTGGACTTTTGTATTAGCCCCGTGCGCAAATACCGTGCCAGGCAGCAGCGCCGCGGACACAAACAAAAAACTGGAGAGGAGTACACGCAACGTGGATCTAGGATGCGACATACAAAATTGCAATCTTTACAGGGCGACAATATCACCCACAAAGACCATTGTCAATGACCCGCCGCAGGTGTTGCGGAATATGCACCAAAAGCTCTAGTGGGGTTGTGCCACACAAGCGTGCTAGATTTTGGATAGAATTATCGTCGTTTTGGTTTGCACTAAAAACCAAAACACGTGTGCCGAGCATGGCGTCTTGGCAGGCAGACACGTCGATGGTTGTAATATTCATACTCACCCGCCCCACCATAGGACATAACACTCCCCCTACTTGCATAGAGCCTTTGTTGCTGAGCCGCCTATCCACCCCTTCGTAATATCCAAGTGCCACTGTTGCCACACGCATGTTGCGCGGCGCTGTAAACGCACCATTGTATCCAACCCGTTCGCCTTGGCGCAGCACTTTACTGCCAGTCAACGTGCTCCACAGCGACAGCGCGGGAGTGAGTGTAAATGTTTGTGAGGCGTGCCGAGGGAACCCGTACAAACCGGTACCAAGTCGTATCAAGTTTGCATTAACGTCTTTTGTATACGCGGCCCCCGCAGTTGCGCCAATGTGCCACCAACGCAAGTTTGGAAATGCAGCCTTCCACAAGGGCACAACTTTGTTCCAACATTCAATTTGCGTGTGGGTAAACACTGCATCCGGACCATCAGCATCGGCAAAATGAGAACATACGCCTTCTACGGTAAGGTTACTTTGTGTGAGTAGCGCAATTGCCTCGTCCATCTCTTCTGGCACCAATCCTTGCCGGCGCATACCGGTGTCGATTTTTATATGCACACGTGCTGCAACTTTTTTCTCACACAGCAGCTGCAACATTTCCAAACTTGTGATGGTAAAAGCGACCTCTTTTAGCCGATTAGTCGCAATAATCTCTGGCAAAACATAGCCCACAATAAGAATAGGGGTTTTAATCCCAAAGGAACGCAATGTTTTTGCCTCGTATTGTGAGTCCACAACAAAAAAAGGTGGCTGCTCTGGTTGTAAAATAGTTGCAACTTCTATGAGCCCGTGGCCGTAGGCATTGCTTTTCAGCACCGGCGCCACAGGCAGTCGGTACGCATCTTTAAACGCCTGGTAATTGCCCAACAACGCTTTTTTTGAAATGCACACCTCAATAAGTGTGTTTTGCGGGCGGGTGCCCAGACGCCTCAACATATGTAAAAACGTGCGCATTATCAAACTATACTAACCTACTGTCAGTAGGCCATTAACTATTGGTGGGCATGGGGAGACTCGAACTCCCAAGGATTGCTCCATACGCTTCTGAGACGTACGCGTATACCAGTTCCGCCACATGCCCGCAAAAGTACTGTGTCATACTCGGCACGTCCCTGCAAGACACCCCATCTTGAAGCTTATTTTAAAAACGGACGCAATAATTCCTGATAGAGCGGAAAGACGAATGGCAGGGCAGAGACTTCTGCGACGTCAAACCACTCGACACTACCAATTTCTCCTATTTCTGGCACCAACGTAGCATTAGCGTCTGCCAAATGTGCACGATAGATCACAAAGAAGAGTTGGAAATCTTCACGTATCACATTCACCCCAGCCACCAGAACATCCTCAATTATTACTGACGTACCTATCTCTTCTTCAACTTCACGCATCACACCTTCAAGCGCTGTCTCGCCCACATGCAGCCGGCCCCCAGGCAAGTCCCATTTTCCCCCCATGCCATGCGCCTCACTTTCTGGATATTGCACCAATAAAATTTTTCCATCACGCTCAATAAGCGCCTTTTGCGCCACCTGCCCGGTAAAGTGTTTATGATGATCGTCTAGTGCCATAGTGTTTTACTATTTTCTGGTGCGGGCACTTGGGGTCGAACCAAGGACCTTTCGAGTATCAGTCGAATGCTCTACCAACTGAGCTATGCCCGCATCACCCATCTAACAAAATGCATACTAACAGAAAAAAACTATTCTGCACAGGCACAACAAAAAACCCCTTACACTCGCGGTACGCGGAGGGTTTGTGCCTATTTTATTGGACACATTGCATCAAACAGCAATTGATTGTAGAAACACCCTTTGATTACTCTTGGGGTAAAACACCTTTCTCTTGTTCCGTTGTTTCTCGCGGCTTGCCTTGTACTCAAAGCATTAAGCGAGACATCTACCCCGTAACGTATATCGGGGAAAACCGAGTGCATCTATAGGATTGAGCACTATTATCCCTACAACTCTTTCTTGCGAAAAAATTGAGATCGCCACGTAAGTTCTGTCCTCGTACGAGGGGCAGAACGTAGTCAATTTGAATTATTCCACGACCAGCTTCCGCTAGCCGTGCCTTGTTACGACTTAGTCCCTGTCACCGAGCTTACCGTGGACCCAATTGCTTGGGGCTTCGGGTACTCCCGGCTCCCTTGACTTGACGGGCGGTGAGTACAAGACTTGAGAACGTATTCACCGCGGTATAGCT